>JASBZD010000030.1 GCA_029983595.1 Peptoniphilaceae bacterium | reverse complement strand
TTATAAGTACAAATTATTAGCAAGGTTGTGGTGCGTCTACTGGACAAACGTCAGCACAGTTACCGCAATCGATACATTGATCTTGATCGATTACATAAATATCGCCTTCAGAGATACAATCTACTGGACATTGTGGTTTACATTCACCACAAGCGATACAATCTTCATTAATTACATATGCCATTTATAAATACCTCCTATAATGGTTTGATTATATTATAACATGAATTAACGAACTTTACAAAGTAAATTTGTTTACCCTAAAACTTTTATAGATTCATTAGAAATGTATTCTTGAGTTATTTCATCATCATTTACTATCTTAACTTTTACAATTCCTTTTAGAGGAATAAGCTGTAAAACAGTACCTTTCCCAAAATCTGTCATAACCTCATCTCCGATATTAGGCATTTCTTTTAAAGCCCTTTCATATCCATCTTGTTCATATTTTAGACAGCACATAAGTCTTCCACATACTCCAGATATCTTAGTAGGATTTAGTGAATAGCTTTGATCTTTAGCCATATTTATAGTAACTGGTGCAAAATCACATAAAAATGTAGAACAACATGTTTCGCGACCACAACAGCCTAGCGCACCTAGTGTTTTAGCCTGATCTCTTACTCCTATTTGTCTAAGTTCAATACGAGTTTTAAAAATAGATGCTAGATCTCTTACTAAGTCTCTAAAATCTATTCTATCATCAGCTGTAAAATTAAAAATAAGTTTAGAATTATCAAATGTATATTCTGAGGAAACTAAACTCATTTCTAGACCATGTTCTTTTATTTTAGTTCTACATATTTCTTTAGCTTCCATTGCTTTAATTTTATTTTGATTATGAGTAATTTTATCTTCGTCAGTAGCTATTCTTAAAATATTTTTAAGAGGACTTACTAACTCTTCTTCATCTAGGTGTTTAATTTCTGTTACACAAGTGCCATATTCTAATCCTCTAGATGTTTCTACTATTACTTTATTATTAATTTTTACATCTTCGCCATTAGGTGAAAAATAATATATAGTTCCTGCACATTTGAATCGTACGCCAACTGCCTCTATCAAGCACATTCCTCCATAACATTTATAAGATAAACTCTTAAAGCTAGATCTTTATTTAGGTTATAATTAAGATCTTTTTTTAGTTTTATAGTTAAATCTACAATTTTTTCTATAGTACTATAACTTAAATAAGTCTCAGAGTTAAAATTTTCTTTATAATCTCTATTAAATAATAAATTTATATCTCCAGATGATTTAAAAATACTAAGATCTCTAAGCCACAATAAAAACATATCTAACACAAAATCTAAATCATCATCAATATTTAATAAATCAAGTTTAGAAAAGACTTTTGAACTTTCTGATTTTAAAATACTATCAAAAATATCGACTATATTCTTTCTTTTTTCTAAAAAATCTCTATCTTCAGAAAGTTTTATCGCTTTTCCTACAGACCCATTAGAAAAACTAGCTATAAATTTAGCCTCTTCCATTTTAATATTATAATTTCTATTTATATATTCAGCAATTTTATAGTCTTCAATTGGTCTAAAAGTAAAAACTTGGGTTCTAGATAAAATCGTCTCTAATATTTTTTTATTGTTCTCAGAAAGTAAAATAATTTTTGCATAGTCTGGTGGCTCTTCTAAAGTTTTTAAAAGTGAATTTTGAGCCTCAATGGTCGCTAGATGAAAATCCTCCACTACTACAACTTTATATTTATTATCATATGGTTTAATAGATAAAAATTCTATTAATTTTTCTATAGACTCTTTTTTTAAACTTCCATTTTGACTACTAATAAATTTAAAATCTGGTAGAGAATTACTCTCAAATTGAAGACACTTAGGACATTTCTCACAAGGAGAATTCTCCTCGTGACAAAATAGACTTTTAGAAAGATTTAAAGCCACTGTCTTTTTACCTATGCCACTTATACCTTCGAATAATATGGCATGAGGAAGTTTATTTTTATCTAAATTTAAAATTTCATTAACTCTTTTTTCATTTCCAATAAGTCTGTCAATTTTTGACATATTTAAAAGTTAATTTCTCTTTCTACATCTACTATAAAAACTACCGCTCCTCCTACTTTTACTTCTATAGGATATGGCATATCAGATCCTTCTGTAAAAGGAATGTTGATATGGTTAGTAGGCACTGTGCGTTTTTTACAGTTTTTCTCGATTATGCTTAGACATTCTTCTACCTTATCATCATTTACCCCAATTAAAAGTGTAGAGTTTCCATTTTTTAAAAAACCACCAGTAGAAGAAAGTTTAGTTACTCTAAATCCAGATTCTGTTAAATCATCAATTAGAAAACCATAATCTTCATCTTGAATTATTGCTACTAAGAGCTTCATCTAAATCACCTCTTATAATTTCAATACATCTATTAAAAACTTCATCAATAGTTAGACGAGCATCTATAATGGATACATTCTCTGGATAAAGTTTAATAGACTCCATATAACCATTATACACCTTATTTTGAAACAAGACACCTTCTTGTTCGATTCTATCAGCTACTGAATCATTAAATCTTCTTTTTATTGAAACTTCTGGCTCAATATCAAAAAATAATATTCTATCTGGATAAACATCTCCCATAGCAAACTTATTTATATCCATAACATCTTCTATGCCTAATTCTCTTGAATACCCTTGATATGCAAGTGACGAAAAAACATATCTATCAGAAATAACTACTTTACCATCTAATAGATTAGGTCTAATAACCTCGTCAACGTGCTGCGCTCTGCTAGAAGCATAAAGTAGCGCTTCACATTTTTTTGATAATTCAGAATTTTCTTTAGATAAAAGTATATCTCTAATCTGCTCTCCTATTTTTGAGCCACCTGGTTCTCTAGTGAGAATTACCTCGAATCCATTTTTTTCTATTTCTTCTTTTAATAGATTAGCTACACTAGATTTTCCAGATCCGTCAGTTCCCTCGATACTTAAAAAATATCCTCTCATTCGTTACTATCTACTACTACAATACTGGACTTATCTTCAGATAAGTTTACAATATTTATATCATTTTCTAATAAAAATTTAAGGTGTTCTAGTATCTCTGGTGTCATTAGCTCTCCAGTAGCTAGAAGCGGAGTTCCTGGTGGATATGGGATAATAGGTGTAGCCACAACCTCACCTAATGAATCTTCAATTTTTACTATTTTCTTTTTAGAAAAATAAGCTTCATGAGGTAATAAAGATAAAAATGCTTCTGGCATGTTTATAGATACTGTTTTTATATCTTTATCAGTAGCTTTAGATGCGATATCTTTTATAGCTTCAATTAAAGCTTCATAGTCTTCTTCAGTATTCATTACTGTACACATTGCTAAAACATTATATTGGTCGTTCATCTCCATACGGATATTATAATCTTCATATAACATTTTCTTTAAATCAGATCCACGGAATGATTTTACAGATATTAAAATTCTTAAAATATCTAAATCAAATATCGTTCCATCGTCTTCATCTTTTTCTAAAATACTAACGCCTTCTATTTCAGATAATCTTTTTCTTACATCTAAAATATAATCATACATATCATCTAGTCTTTTGCGGCCTTCTTCTTCCATATATGCTGTAGCCATCTCATTAGATACCGTAAATAAATATGAAGGGCTAGTAGTGGTATATAATTGGAATCTATCTCTTAATTTATTATAGTCTATTCTGTCAGAACAGATATGAAGTAGTGAAGTCTGAGTAATACTAGGTAGCGTCTTATGAGTAGAATGGATAACTATATCAGCACCTGATTCGATAGCTGATTTAGGGTATTTATCAGAAAATATTAAATGAGGTCCATGCGCTTCATCTACTATTAAAATTTTATCTTTTTCATGTACAATTTTCGCAATAGCTTCAATGTCAGAACAAATTCCATAGTAGTTAGGACTAGTTATTACAACTGCTTTAATATTTTGATCTAGTTCTAGTTCTCTTTTTACATCTTCTGGACTTACTCCAGTAGTAGCATTATATTTTTCATTAAATCTAGGATAAATATAAACTGGATCTAAATTATTTAAAATAAGTGCATTATATATTGATTTATGGCAATTTCTTTGAATTAAAACTCTTTCGCCAGGTTTTAAAACTGTTGATAGAGCTATATAGTTAGAGCCAGTAGATCCATTTGGGGAATAAATTGTATATTTAGTTTTAAAAACTCGTGCAGCTTCTTCTTGAGATTCTTTTATTATTCCTGTAGGTTCAAGTAGATTATCCATGCCCATAGTCTCGGTTGTATCAATCATTGGCATTAGATTTTTCCAATCTACATTTGTGTCTCTGCCTTTATGGCCTGGAAAATGAAAAGATACGCTATCTTCTTCTTTAAGTTTTATAAGTGCATCCATTACTGGAGTCTTCATCTATTACCTCCTCTAAATTAAAAACTAGACTTATTATAACATACAATAAAAAAAGACGACCTATAAAAAGTCGCCCTAAAAAATTTTTTTAATAAGTATGAATTAGTATTCGATGAATACAGCTCTTTTAGCTCCACATAATGGGCAAGCTTCTTCATCTGGGTCCAGTCCGATATAACCACAAACTGGGCATAAGTATATTCCGCCTGAAACTTCTAGGTCTTTTCCTTGATCTACAGCATCTTTTGCTTCTTGGAATCTTTTTGCGTGAACTTTTTCTGCTTCGATAGCGAATCTATAAGCTTTTATAGCTTCTTCTTCACCTTGCATTTCTGCTACTGAAATATAAGCTGGGTACATTTCTGTATATTCAAAAACTTCTCCATTAATAGCACCTTGAAGGTTTTTTGAAGTTTCTGAAAGTCCAAATCCTGCCATTGAAGTTACTGGAAAATCTCCTTCTACATCTTTTAATGCATTAAAGTGAAGTGTAGCGTGAATTTGTTCTGCATCTGAAGTAGCCATGAAAAGTTTAGAAACATTTTCAAATCCTTCTTTTTTAGCAGTAGCACCCCATATTCTGTATCTCATGTGCGCTTGGCTTTCTCCGCCGAAAGCAGATCTTAAATTGTCAGCTGTCATTGCTCTTACCATTTAAAATACCTCCTATATTAAATTTTTTTGGTACGTTTATATAATATCAATTCATTTAGATAAAGTCAACATTTAGAATGATTCTATTTATATCTAATTACATTGCATTTTCTACTTTTTGGGCTTGGTCATATTGAGTAATGCTATCTATCATCTCATCTAAATCTCCATCTAGAAAAGATTCCATTTGATGGATAGTTTTACCTATTCTATGGTCTGTAATACGTCCTTGTGGATAGTTATAAGTTCTAATTCTCTCAGATCTATCTCCAGTACCTACTTGGCTTTTTTTAGCATCAGCTATATTTTTATTTTGCTCTTCCATTTCCATATCATAAAGCTTAGCTTTTAAAACTTTCATAGCTTTATCTTTATTTTTAAGTTGAGATTTTTCATCTTGACATGATACGACTATTCCAGTAGGAATATGAGTAAGTCTTACTGCAGAGTCAGTAGTATTTACAGACTGTCCTCCATTGCCAGAAGATCTAAAAACATCAACTCTAATATCGTTAGGATTAATATCTATTTCTACCTCTTCAGCTTCAGGTAAAACTGCCACAGTAACTGTAGAAGTATGAATTCTTCCTGAACTTTCAGTTTCTGGAACACGCTGAACTCTATGAACTCCAGATTCATATTTAAGCTTTGAGTAAGCTCCTTTTCCAGAGATCATAAAAATCGCTTCTTTATATCCACCAATTCCTAGCTCATTAGTGTTAATTTCGTCAACTTTAAAGCGATTTCTCTCTGCATACATTTTATACATTCTATATAAAACTCCAGCAAATAATGCGGCCTCATCTCCACCTGCCCCAGCTCTAATTTCAACGATAACATTTTTATCATCATTTTCATCTTTTGGGATAAGAAGGATCTTGATTTCATCTTCTAATTCTTTTTCATGACGCTCAAGATCTTTAATCTCTTCATTTATCATCTCACGCATATCAGAATCTTTTTCTTCTCTATGCATTTCTTTTGCGTCTTTAATCTCTTCTAGTGTACTTTTATATTCTCTATATTTTGTAACTATATCTGCTATTTCAGCATGCTCTTTAGCTATAGCTTGGTATCTATTAGAATCAGATAAAACCTCTGGATCTACCATATCTTTTTCTAATTCATCAAATCTTTTTTCAAAACTCTCTAAGTTTTCGAACATTTTACCCCTTCTTTCCATAGATAACTCTATCTAAATTTTGAAAGTCTTTATCTATATTAATATTTTTAAATTCATATTTATTCATTATCTCATAAACATCATAAGCTTCATCAAATCCAATTTCATATATGAGATATCCACCATCTTTTAAATAATCTATACTTTCTTTAGTAATCTCTTTATAAAAATCTAGACCATCTTCCCCGCCATCTAATGCATTTAAAGGCTCTTTTAAAGTCTCTTTAGGAATTAGACTTAAGTCAGATTTTTTAATATAAGGTGGGTTAGAAATAATTATATCATATTTTTTTACTACATTCCCAAATAAGTCGCTATAAAAAAAATTAACATCTGAATTATGTAATTCTTGATTTATATTACAAACTTCTAGAGCATCATTACTTATATCACAAGCCTCTATCCTAGCATTTTCTAACTCTAGATTTAGAGTAATAGAAATCGCTCCACTTCCAGCACCAACTTCTAAAATATCAGGATTTTTAAAATCTTTTGAAATTTCCAACGTGCGATATAAAAGATGTTCAGTGTCATATCTTGGTATAAGAGCTCTATTATCTATATAAAACTTTCTATTATAAAAATAAGCCCGATTTAGTACATATTGTAAAGGCTCTCCACTTGATCTTAATTCTATTAAATCTTTTATCTCTTCTAAATCGTTATCATTAATTTCTAGGTCATTTGATAGAAGTATTTCATTTTCATCGGCTAGTAGAACATGTGAAATTATTTCTATTGCTTCACGTGTAGGATCAACATATTCAATATTTTTTAATTTTTCATTTGATAATTTTATTATTTCTGATATTTTCATATTTTAAATAAAATAAAAATAAGGCTAGCCATACTAACCTTATTTATTATTTCTTTTGTACATTTTGTTAAATCTTTCTACTCTACCACCAGCTTCAGTAGTTTTTTGTTTACCAGTGTAGAATGGATGGCATTCACTGCAAACTTCCACTCTTAGCTCAGCTTTAGTAGAACCAGTAGTAAAAGTATTACCGCATGCACAAGTAACTTTTGCTTCTGGATAGTATTCTGGTTGTATGTCTTTTTGCATGATTTCAACTCCTCTTTAACATCATTAAACTCAGATGAATATTATATTATAGTAAAATAGTTTTGTCAAATAATTAATCTACTTTCTATTTTTTATTTCCTAACTTTGAGTTTATATAATCTATTCGTTCTTTTATTCTCTTCTCATAACCTACTTCAGTAGGATTATAAAAGCTTTTTTTATTAGTTAAATAATCTTGTTTTACAATTGATTCGTCATAAGAATGTGGGTAGATATATTTTCCACTTTCTTCTTTATTGACATGAATATTTTTTAGATGCTCCGGAACATCATTAGTCTTTCTATTTCTTACATCTGCTATAGCACTATTTATAGCCTCATATGCTCTATTAGATTTTGGGGCAGTAGCTAAATATATAGTAGCTTCAGCAAGTGGAATACGCCCCTCAGGCATCCCAATAAAATTAACAGCCTCAAACGCCGCATTAGCAATATTCATCGCATTTGGGTCAGCAAGACCAATATCTTCTGAAGCAGAGATTATAAGCCTTCTAGCAATAAATTTAGGATCTTCACCCGATTCGAGCATAAGAGCCAAATAATAAATTGCAGCATCATAATCTGATCCTCTAATAGATTTAATAAAGGCAGAAATAGTGTCATAATGCTTATCGCCATTTTTATCATATCGTAAATTAGATGTAGTAAGAGAATTAGAAACTGATTCTAAATCTATAATAATGGAACCATCTTTTTCTTTTGTACTAAGAATTGCAAGCTCTATAGTATTTAAAAGATTTCTAGCATCGCCCTCTACATGATTTAGAAGATAATCTCTTGCATCTTCTGTTATGACTATATTTTTATTACCATATCCTTTTTCTTTATCTGATAAGACCTTATCTATTAGACTTGAAAGATCCTCATTAGAAAGAGACTTAAATTCTATAATTCTAGATCTAGATAAAAGTGCCTTGTTAACTTCAAAAATAGGATTTTCAGTAGTAGCACCAATTAAAATAATTATCCCCTCTTCTACATATGGAAGAAGCACATCTTGTTGTGCTTTATTAAATCTATGAATCTCATCTATAAAGAGAATAGTTTTTTTATTATATAATTTTAAGTCATCCTTAGCATTTTCTGAAATCTCTTTTATCTCTTTCGTCCCAGAAGTAACTGCAGAAATTTTTATAAAATTATTTTCAGTAGTATTAGCAATAACATTAGCTAAAGTAGTTTTACCAGTCCCAGGAGGTCCATAAAAAATCATAGAAGTAAGTTTATCAGCTTCAATAAGCCTATTTAATAACTTGCCCTCACCTACAATATGCTTCTGTCCAAAAAAATCATCTAACGATTTAGGCCTAAATCTCTCAGCTAAAGGTTCATTTTCATGCTTTTTAGACTCATATGCATAATCAAACAAACTATCCATTTCTATCACGTTTTATAATATTTTCTAGCTCATTTAAAAAAGTATCTATATCTTTAAATTCCTTATAAACAGATGCAAATCTTACATATGAAATTTCATCAATCTCTTTAAGCTTCTCCATAACCATCTCACCAATTTCTTCAGTACTGACCTCTTGATTAAGGGTATTTAAAATATCTTTTTCGATATCATCAACAGCATTTTCTAAAGTACTAAGAGAAACCGGTCTTTTTTCACAAGATTTTATCATACCATTTAAAATTTTAGATCTATCAAACCGCTGTCTAGTTCCATCCTTTTTCACAACAATTAGCGGAGATCTCTCAATTCTTTCATACGTTGTAAATCTCGTTCCACATTTTAAACATTCTCTACGTCTACGGATAGTTTGATTTTCATCAGTAGGTCTAGAATCTATAACTTTTGAGTCATTATATGAACAACTAGGACAAATCATAATTACACCTCTTATAAAAAAGCCGCATTCCCATCTGGAAAATGCGGCATAAATTCAAAATATTATTTTAACCAATCAGGGATATCTAAATTAGATGGGTTATCCATATAAGTAGATCTTGGTTTTGATTCATTTTTTTCTTCAGGGCTAGATTCTTCTTTTCTAGGTCTTCTAACTCTATTTTCTGTACCTTCGCTAAATCCAGTAGCTATTACAGTAATCTTAATTTGGTCGCCTAATTCTTGATCTATTCCAGCACCAAATATAATATTAGCTTCTTCAGATACAGCACCTCTAATAAGTTCAGCAGCCTCGTTGATTTCAAAGATACCTAAATCTTCTCCGCCAGTAATATTAATTAATACAGATCTAGCTCCTTCAATAGAAGTTTCAAGTAATGGAGATTTTACAGCAGCTCTAGCAGCTTCTTGAGCTCTTTCGTCGCCACCAGCTATACCAATACCCATATGAGCTATACCTTTATTTTCCATAATAGATTTAACATCGGCAAAGTCAAGGTTTATAAGGCTAGGTATAGAAATTAAATCAGATATACCAGTAATACCTTGTAGTAAAACTTCATCAGCCATTTCAAAAGACTCTTTTACGCTAGTTTTTTTGTCAGCAATTTGTAGAAGTCTATCATTAGGTATAGTCACAAGTGTATCTACTTTTGATAACATTTCTTGAATCCCAGCTTCAGCCTGTCTCATTCTTCTAGAACCTTCAAAAGAGAATGGTTTTGTAACAACACCTACAGTAAGTATTCCTAAATCTTTGGCAATATCAGCTACAACAGGAGCGGCACCAGTACCAGTTCCACCACCCATACCAGCAGCGATAAATACCATATCAGCTCCTTCTAAAGCAGCTCTAATTTCATCAGCACTTTCTTCAGCAGAAACTTCCCCAACTTGAGGATCTCCACCTGCTCCTAGACCTTTAGTAAGTTTTTCACCTATTTGTAGTTTTTTACTAGCAAGTGAAGCTTTTAATGCCTGTTTATCTGTGTTAGCAGCGATGAACTCTACACCTTTTACGCCACTTTCTATCATTCTATTCACAGCGTTATTACCGCCTCCGCCTACTCCTACGACTCTTATTTCAGCAAATCCATCGTTGTCAACTTCAAATTCCAACATTACTCCTCCTTTTATATCTACTCTTTCTAGATATACCTATACATATATACTCTAATTTTAATGTTTATTAGTTAATTAGTCAATCAAATTAACAATAATTTACACGATTTTTTAGATAATTTTAGTTATTCAAATACTAAAACTGGATTTTCACCATCTTCTAACCTAATCATTTTAACTTTATTAAATTTCTCTCGCTCTGTAGTCTCAACAATCTCGTCTATTACTTTTAGTTTATAATCTACATCTTTAAAACTTCCAAATTTAACTAAAATATTATTTGCAAGAACTAAATTAGCCTCCTTACCAAAAATATCTATTTCATTATATTTATAAATATTATTTTCGGTAAAAATTTTATCAACTAACTCTTTTTTATTTTCTTCGATATAATCTCTTATATTAGTTCCAGTATTATATTCATACTTATCATTAGAAACTTTTAAAACTTTTAAATTATAATCTTTTTCACGAGTTTTATCTAAAATAACCCCAAATCTATCTATTATTATAAATCCATCTTTAACTTTTAAAAGACAGGCAGGGTTTCTTTCAGTTACGTTAATTTCTATATTATTAGGAAAGTTCTTAATAACCTCTACTCTTTCAAACTTTCCAGTATTATATATTTTTTCTTCGATACTATTTTCTCTTAATCTAAAATAGTTCTCATTCCCATTTAAACTAGCAAAATTTTTAATTTCATCAGATTTAATTTTATTATTTCCATAGACTGAAATTTCTTTAATTCTAAATAAACTAGATGAGAAAATTATATATAATATTATAATAACAAAAAATACAGAAAATAGTATTTTTCTTACATTTTTATTTTTCATAAAAACCACTTATCTCAAATATTTTATCTACTATAAGATCTGTAGAATCTTTTTTTGCAAATTTCTTAGTATTAAAACTCATTTCATCAAGTCTATCTTTATTATTTAATAAATCATTTATAGAGTTATTAAGATTTTTACCATTTAACTCATCTTCTGTATATACTATTGAAGCTCCCATATTTTCATAAGATCTAGCATTATATACCTGATGGTTATCAGCAGTATATGCTTTTGGTATTAGTATACTCGGAAGACCAAGAGCTGATATCTCTGCAAGTGAAATAGCACTTGAACTCATTACTACAAGGTCAGAACTAGATAAATAAAGTGGCAATTCATATGAATAATCTAAAATTTTTACATTATCTGGAATTATAATGCCTTTATTTTTTATTTCTTCCATAAACTCCTCATACCAACTTTTTCCAGTTATATGAACTAAAGTATATGAAGGATTATAGTTTTCTAAAATATTAATTATTGCATTATTAATAGACTCTTGACCACCAGATCC
>JASBZD010000029.1 GCA_029983595.1 Peptoniphilaceae bacterium | reverse complement strand
TAATAGAGAATCTTACAAATTATAACTTAAATCTTATACTTTCTGAAATAGATGATTCAGATGATAATAATAATTATAAAGATTTAAATCCTTATATCGCGTTTGTAAATCTTGAGTTTATTAAAGTCGAGTCGGTTCATGAAGATTATTTTATGGGGTCTAATATGGAAACCGGGATAGTTGAAGAATACTTTAATCATACAGATTTCGAGCTTTCTGAAAATGATATATTTTTTGGGATTATAGATACTGAAAATGATCTAAATACTATAGAAAATATGATTTTACTTAAAGAATATGAGTATGAAGATATTTTTTATGTTTTTGATGAATTTAGAATTGATAATATAATTGATGTTTTAGTAACTAGTATGCTCTATCAAAGGATAGCTGAAAATCTGATTTCTTATATTGATGATCTTTTATATACCTACTCTTATGAGCTTTATGAAAAGTACATGCCAGAGGATTTACAGAGTTTTTATATTCATATAACGACTTTAATTGATTATTTTATACAGACTTCTGATAGTTCTATGCTTTTAGATATTGATTATTACATGTTTATTGAATATCTAGTTAAAGAGGGAATGTTTCATATTGAGGGAGAGCTTGAGAGTTTTGTGGGGATATTAGAGATTATTTTATATAATGAGTCAAACCGTGATATAAATTTAAAACCTGCATTATCAAGGCTTCGATATACTATAGAAAACCTATTTTTAATTAAGGATAAATATAAACATAAATTTAAACTTACACCAAAAGATTTAGTCAGAGAAATAAAAAAGGCTGAAAGAAATAAAGTTGATCTTACTGGAATCTTTAAAATGGCTAATGTGTGTGAAGGTCTTTCTAAGTTTGACAATATTACTATTACAAAAGCTAAGGAGAGGATTACTAAAAAAAGCCTAAGAGAAGTAGAAGAAATATTTTTACTATACCAGCTTTTAATGGCTGGAGAAGAGTCTGATACTTTAGAAGATGAGATAAATCTTTGTATCTCTATGTCATTAGCTAATAATTTAGTAACTGTAGATGAGTATCAATCTCTAAATTTTGAAGATAGATATACATTTTTCTGTTCGCCAAGTTTTTCTGAGTTTTATGCTAATATTGTTACTTCAGTATTAAAGAAGGAAACTTTTGAAAGATATATAGGTAGAAGTTTATCAAGTAGTGATATTTTTGAAAAAACTATAGAATCAATAAGAGTTGGAAATCCTGCTATTTTAAAAGATGAAAAATATGGAAATAAAGCTCTAGAAATACTTTATCTATCTGGAATTTTAAGACGTGATAAGTTTGGAGATGATTATGCCTATACACTAGATAATATGGGCAAGGTCGTATCTGACACTTTAAATAATAGAGAAAAAGATAGCTTGAAAAAAGTAATAAATGTCGATTTTTCAAAATAATTTATTTTTTAATTATTTAATGATAAAATTAGATTGTATTTTATTACAAAGGAGATAAAAATTATGGAACTGATTATTTGTAAAGATTACGAAGAATTAAGCCAAAAAGCATCTGAAATTATTATTTCAATGCTTAAAGAAAATCCTAAATCTATTTTAGGTTTAGCTACAGGTAGTACGCCTGAAGGAATGTATGCCAATTTGGTTAAAGCTAACGAGAATAATGAAATTAGCTTTAAAGATGTAAAAACTTTTAACTTAGATGAGTATTATGGACTAGATCCTGAAAATGATCAATCTTATAGATATTTTATGAATGATAAATTATTTAATCATGTTGATATTAATAAAGAATATACTCGCGTACCTTCTGGTACTATAGAAAATCCAGAAGAATACGGTAAAAAATATGATGAAGAAATTGAAAATGCCGGTGGGACTGATATTCAAGTTTTAGGTATTGGAGCGAATGG
This sequence comes from Peptoniphilaceae bacterium, assembly GCA_029983595.1. Lineage (GTDB taxonomy): Bacteria > Bacillota > Clostridia > Tissierellales > Peptoniphilaceae > Neofamilia. The sequence continues at coordinate 10,617 of JASBZD010000029.1, read as the reverse complement.
ACATATAGGCTTTAATGAACCTTCTGATGTTTTCACACCTGAAACTCATTTAGTTAAATTAACTGAAAAGACTATATCAGATAACTCAAGATTTTTTGAAAATATAGATGATGTACCTAAAGAGGCTATTACAATGGGTATGAAGTCTATAATGAGTGCCAAAAAAGTGCTACTTATAGCTAATGGTAAAAATAAAGCCGATGCTATTTATAAATCTTTAAGAGGTCCTATTGACCCTAAAGTGCCAGCTAGTATTTTACAGGTTCATCCTGATTTAGTTGTAATTTTAGATGAGGATGCGGCTAGCTTATTATAATTTTAAGGAGTTTTAAACTATGAACAAAAAGATAAGGAACTTAATTATTTATGCTATTTTACTTTTGATAGTATTTGCTACTACTTTTATGCCATGGTTTGGAAAAGATATTTTATGGGATCAGAAAAAAAATAAAACCGTACCTTTTGGCGGTGTATTTTTTGATAGCCCATCTAGCGTGGATAATTTAAAAATTTCTAGAGGATATAATGAAGACGATAGCGTATATAGTTATAAAATAAGTTTTAACTATTCAGGAGCTGATTCAAGTATGAGAATCTTAGGTAAACTTTCTGAGCATACTTTTTTTGGACCAGATGTCGCGCCATCTAAGAGCATTGTAACTTTAAAAGGTGATTTTGATAGTATAAATAATATTATTTTTGATGAAAAATTAAATAATGGGAATTTACACAAAAATTTACCAGAATATAAATTTAGTTCTACATCAGAGATGAGAGTTCCCTTATCTGAAGATATTAAAAATTATGACTTTACTCTTTCTTATAGACCGAAAAGTTTAATTTATAAAAATAATAGTAAATTATCACAGTTATCAGCATTTGTCACTAATGCTAGAGTAGATAAGTTTACTGATGATAAGTATGCAAATGATGCTGAAATTTATAGCTTTAACGAAGGCGGAATGTATGTAAGCTTAGTTGAGGAATATGATCAGTCTCAGATTTCTAGAATAAATATTTTTAGAAATATTAACAATGTATTATTTGTACTTTCTGCTATTATTACGCTTTTTGTGATATGGTCTGATAGATTAAATAGTCCTTTATATAAGATTATTCCTATGCTAGTTTCTGTAGTTACATTTTATGGATTCTTTAATGTAGGACTTAGTTTACTTGCTGCAATTTTAATTTTACCTATATTAGGATTTATTACTGTTTTATTAGGTAAAATTATGAATAAGGATAATATTTCATTTAATAAATATGACTTTTCTCAAAGTCTTTTAGGTGCGATAAGTATGTTTGTTATAGGTTTAATATTTTTTGTTATTCCTTTAGCTATTTAATCTGATATTATTAAGGCCATAGACCTGGTTTATCCAAGTTTTTGGTCTTTTTTAGTTATTCGATATTTTAAAATTTAGTTTTTTGTCTTTTTTAGTCCCACAAAAGCATAAAAATATAGTATAATTACTAATACGACTTAAGGAGAAAAGAATGAACAGTACGAAAGAAATTTCTAGAGATTTAAAAAGAAAATTTTTATTTGATGATGATGAGGGGAGCTTAAACCTTCTTTTAAATTTATATGATAATGAAGATTCTATCTCTAATTTTTATATTAAATACTTTTCTCTTAGTAGCCTTAAAAAAATTATATTAAAAAATCTTAGAAATAATCCTGGCAAAGATCTTGCGGCTAAAAATATATCTGAGCTAATTCATAGTGATATAAATAGACTTGAGGTATATCTTTTCTTAGAAGGATATAAATTAGGTAAAAAATCATCTAATACAGCTAATGAGATTGAAAAAAGACTTTTATATACTATAGGTATTGAGAATTTATATTCTAAAAAAGAGGCTAGAAATGCTTTCTTATTTGAAAAATCTCTTACTGATTTTAAAATAAGATATTCTGATTTATTATCTCTTGAGATTTTAAAAGAGGAAAAGTATAGGCTTACTGTTTATAACTACTCAAAAAATATTATCAGACCGAAACTTTTAAAGGTTAATAGATATATTGATAGACAGCTTAAAGTATCTGATGAGATGGGTGAGGTGACTTTAGAGATAGAGGGTAAACCTATTTCTAGATCAGAGATAATTTCTTTAAATAATAAGATTTTTGAATTTTTAATTAAAGATGGAATTAGAATAATCGTCGATGGATTCTGGGAAGGAGTCTTAGAGGAAGTTTTAAGGAGATATAGATAGACTAAGATTTTTCTTAGTCTTTATTATTTATGAGAATATTAGGTATAGATCCAGGGCTTGCTATAGTAGGTTTCGCTTTAATAGATGTAGAGGGAAATAATTATAAACCGGTAGACTATGGAATTATTGAGACTTATTCCACTGAAGATCTCCCTACAAGGCTTTCAAAAATTTATAACTCGATGATTACGATTATAGATATTTATAAACCTGACGAAGTAGCAATTGAGGAATTATTTTTTAATAAAAATGTAAAAACTGCTATTGAGGTAGGTCATGCTAGAGGTGTGGAGGTCTTAGCTTGTAAAAATGCAGGACTTGAGATATATGAATATACTCCACTTCAAGTAAAACAGTCTATTACTGGATATGGAAGGGCAACTAAAAAACAGATGCAAGAGACTGTAAAAAATCTTTTAAATTTAAAGGATATTCCCAAACCTGATGATGCTGCAGATGCACTTGCGATTTCCATTATCCACGCATCTAGTCTAAGATTTAAAGATATGTATAAAATGAGGTAGTATGATAGATTTTATTATTGGAAAAATTGAAGAAAAAGATATAAATAGTTTTACTATTCTATCAAATAATATCGGTTATAAGGCTTCTGCTTCTTTATTTACTTTATCAGAATTAGAAGTAGGTATTGAGACTAAGGTCTATATTGATATGGTAGTTAGAGAAGATGATATAAGTCTTTTTGGTTTTTCTGATACCACAGAGCGAGATGTCTATAAACTTTTAAATACAGTAAAAGGCATAGGGCCTAGATTATCTCTTCAGGCTTTATCTGGAATAAGTTATGAAACTATTATTTTATCGATAAAAAATGAGGATGTAACTGGTCTTACAAAAGCTCCAGGAATAGGTAAAAAAACTGCTGAGAGAATTATTTTAGAGCTTAAGGATAAGGTAGATGGGTTTAACTTTAAAGATGAATTAAGTATGCCTAAAGCACCATCTAAAAATAGCGTAATTATTGAGGCTACTGATGGATTAGTTATGCTTGGTTTTATGGAATATGAAGTTAGTGAAATTATCACTGAAATCTATGAAGATGGTATGAGTGTAGAAATTTTAATTAAAGAGGCGCTAAAGAAGATTAATAGGTAGGTAATTTATGGAATTTGATAATAGAATTATCAGTTCATTTGAAAAAGCTGAGGATGAAGAAAGAGATTTCGATCTAAGACCAAAATGGCTTGAAGATTATATTGGTCAAGATAAAGTGAAAGGTCAGATGGAGATTTTTATTAAAGCTGCTAAAATGCGTGGTGAAAGTCTAGATCATACACTTTTATATGGCCCTCCAGGACTTGGAAAGACTACTCTGGCTAATATTATCGCTAATGAAATGGGGGTTTCAATTAGAGTTACTTCTGGGCCTGCGATAGAAAGACAAGGTGATCTTGCATCTATTTTATCTAATTTAGTAGAAGGCGATGTTTTATTTATTGATGAGATACATAGGCTTAATAAATCTATAGAGGAGATTTTATATCCTGCCATGGAAGACTATGCACTGGATATAGTTATAGGGAAAGGTCCAGGAGCTAGATCTGTAAGGCTGGATCTACCAAAATTTACTTTAATTGGCGCTACTACTAGGGCAGGGCTTTTAACTAGTCCACTTAGAGATAGATTTGGGGTTATCCAAAATCTCGAGCTTTATGATGATTCAGATTTAGTAAAAATTATTAAGCGTTCTGCTTCTATTTTAGGAGTTCAGATAGATAATCATGGTGCACTAGAAATAGCAAAGCGCAGCAGAGGTACTCCACGTATAGCTAATAGACTTTTAAAACGCGTTAGAGATTATGCTGATGTATTAGGAGATGGCGTAATAACTAAAGAAGTGGCCGATAAAGCGTTAGAACTATTAGATATTGATGATGTGGGACTAGATAAGACAGATAGAAAAATTTTAGAGACTATGATTTATAATTTCTCTGATAGGCCAGTGGGGATTGATACTATTGCAGTTTCTACTGGAGAGGACAAGACGACTATCGAAGATTTATATGAGCCATTTTTAATTAGAATTGGATTCTTAGCTCGTACACAGCGCGGACGAATCGTGACTAAAAAGGCTTATGATCATCTTAAAATTCCATTTATGGAAAATAAATATGAAGACCAACTAAAAATAGAAGATATAAGTGAGAGTGAAGAAACTGAATAAGAGTGATTTTTATTATGAGCTTCCAAAAGAGCTAATAGCCCAAACTCCAATAGAAAAACGAGATGAGTCTAGGTTATTAGTAGTTAATACAAAAAGTGATAAGATAGCTCATAGACATTTTAAAGATATAAAAGAATATTTAAAACCAAACGATACTTTAGTAATTAACAATACCAGAGTAATGCCATCTAGGATATTTGGTCATAGAGAGGGAAAAGACGAGTCTATTGAAGTGCTTTTATTAAAACGTGATGGAAATTATTGGGAGAGTTTGGTACGACCTGGTAAAAAAATGAAGATAGGCTCGAAAGTAATTTTTTCTGATGAACTATCTTGTGAAGTTGTGGATATACTAGAAGATGGAATTAGAAAAATAAGACTGGACTATGATGGGATACTTGAGGAAATTTTAGATAGAATAGGTAATATGCCGCTTCCTCCTTACATCGAGGAGACTTTAGAAGATAAAGAAAGATACCAGACAGTTTACTCAAAGTATTATGGTTCTGCAGCAGCTCCTACAGCTGGATTACATTTTACCACTGAATTATTAGATGAAATAAAAAATATGGGTGTAAATATCGCTACAGTGACTTTACATGTAGGACTTGGGACTTTTAGACCTGTAAAAGAAGAAAAAATCGAAAATCATATAATGCATTCTGAAAAATATATTATTGATAAAGAAAATGCAGAAATTATTTCTAATACTAAAAAAAATGGTGGACGAGTTATCGCAGTAGGGACTACGAGTATCAGAACTTTAGAATCTGTTTATAAAAAATTTGGAGAAATTAGAGAAGATGAGGATTCTACTGATATTTTTATTTATCCAGGGTTTGAGTTTAAAGTAGTAGATGCAATTATTACTAATTTTCATTTGCCAGAATCTACGCTTTTAATGTTAATTAGTGCATTTTATAATAGAGAAAAAGTTTTAGAAGTATATCAAGAAGCTATAAGAGAAAAATATAGATTTTTTAGCTTTGGCGATGCAATGTTTTTATATTAGGAGTTTTATGTTTAAATTTGAAGTAATTAAAGAAGATAAAGAGACTAAGGCTAGACTTGGAAAAATTACAACAGATCATGGAGAAATTGAAACTCCTATTTTTATGCCAGTTGGCACTAAGGCGACTGTAAAGACGATGACGCCTGAAGAGTTAGAAAAAATTCATGCTCAGATTATTCTAGGAAATACTTATCATCTATTTTTGCGACCAGGTCATGAGCTAATAAAAAAAGCTGGTGGACTTCATAAGTTTATGAATTGGGATAGACCTATCCTTACTGATAGTGGTGGATTTCAGGTATTTAGCCTTGGAGATATGAGAAAAATAGAAGAAGAAGGCGTGACTTTTCGTTCATTTATAGATGGCTCAAAACAGTTTTTATCGCCTGAAAAATCTATAGAAATTCAAAATGCGCTAGGTTCAGATATTATGATGGCCTTTGATGAATGTGTATCATACCCAGCTGAATATGATTATGTTAAAAAATCAGTGGAGATGACGACTAGATGGGCTGAGCGCTCAAAACTTGCTAATAAAAATCCTGACCATCAGGCTCTATTTGGAATTGTGCAAGGTGGGATGTATAAAGACTTACGTGAAAAAAGTGCAGCTGACCTTGTGGCGATGGATTTTGAGGGATATTCAATTGGAGGTCTTTCAGTAGGTGAACCGCTTTCAATGATGAATGAAATGCTAGATTTTACGGTGGATCTTCTGCCAAAAGATAAACCTAGATATAATATGGGAGTTGGTACTCCTGATTATCTTTTTGAATCTGTAATTAGAGGGATAGATATGGCAGACTGTGTACTACCTACTAGGATTGCTAGAAATGGGACTGCTATTACGACTTATGGAAATCTAGTAGTAAGAAATGCTAAATATAAAGAAGATTTTACGCCTCTAGATCATGAGTGCGACTGTTATGTCTGTAAAAATTACACAAGAGCATATATCAGGCATCTAGTTAACGTAGATGAAATACTGGGCGCTAGACTTTTATCTTATCACAATTTATATTTTCTTTTAAAAATGATGGAAAATATACGAGAAGCGATAAAAAATGATGAACTTTTAAAATTTAGAAATGACTTTTATTTAAAATTCGGTTATAATGTAGAATAGATTATAAAAGGGGGGAATTTTATGCCTACTCAAAATCAACCTATTTTTAGTCTCGTAATGATGATAGCTATGCTTGCTATTTTCTGGTTTTTACTTATAAGACCACAGAAAAAACAAGAGCAAAAACTAAACGAGATGAGAACTAACCTAAAGGTTGGCGATAAAATTATTACTGTAGGGGGAATCGTTGGCGAAGTCGTTATAATTAAAGAGGACTTTGTAACTATTGAAACTACAGGTATGAAAAATAGAATCGAGCTAGTAAAAACTAGTATTGGACAAGTTGTTGAAAAATAAGGAGATATTTAAAATGGAACATATTAAAACTTTAACTGGTAAAAGCTTAAAAGAAACAATGAGCCACGCAGGATGCGGCGAATGCCAAACTAGCTGTCAATCAGCTTGTAAAACATCTTGTACAGTGGGAAACCAAAAATGCGAAAATGACGCAAGAAAAGAAGAAGTTACTTTTAACTAAAAATTGTACTTATTAAGGAAGTGGTTCTCCACTTCTTTTTAAATTAAAGGAGAATTAATGATTCACAAGTATTATTTAAATGATAAATATATTGTACTAGATGTTCCATCTGGCTCTGTTCATGTGGTGGATAAACTAATTTACGATATTTTAGATTATTATATAGATTTCATTTCAGATGAAATAGTTGAAAAACTAGGATCAGAATATGAAAGAGAGGATATTTTAAAAGCTCTAGAAGAGATAAAAAATCTTGAAAGAGAAGAGCTTTTATTTTCAAAAGACGATCTTGAACTAAGTCATGAATATAACCCAGAAAATATTATAAAAGCTGCGTGCCTTCACGTATCTCATGATTGTAACTTAAAATGTGAGTACTGTTTTGCAGGTGGTGGAAATTATAACCATAACCGAGAAGTAATGGATCTAGAAACTGGGAAAAAAGCACTAAGATTTTTTATGCGAAAATTCAGGAAATAGACGCAATATAGAAGTAGACTTTTTTGGCGGCGAGCCATTAATGAACTTTGATGTTGTAAAAGAGTTGGTAGCTTATGGACGAGAAATCGAAAAAGAATATAATAAAAACTTCAGATTTACTATTACTACTAATGGGCTTTTATTAGATGATGATAAAATAGATTTTATAAATGAAAATATGTCTAATGTCGTACTTTCACTTGATGGACGTGAAGAGATAAATGACAGAATCAGACCAACTTTAAATGATAAAGGTTCATACGATATTATTGTTCCAAAATTTAAAAAGTTAATAGAAAAACGTGGAGATAAAGACTACTATATCCGTGGTACTTTTACTAAATATAATAAAGACTTTTCAAATGACTTAAAAGACTACTACGATAATGGATTTAAAAAAGTATCTATTGAGCCGGTAGTCACAGACCCTTCTATGCCATATGCTATTACAGAAGATGACATGAAAGAGATACTAGAAGAATATGAAAAATTCTCTAGAGATTATATTAATATAAGAAAAGAAGACGATGAGTTTTTATTTTTCCATTTTATGATAGACCTTAGCCAGGGCCCTTGTGTAGTAAAACGCATGGTAGGTTGTGGAGCTGGGTCTGAATATGTTGCGATTACTCCAAATGGCGATATCTATCCATGTCATCAATTTGTAGGAACAGATGAATTTAAGATGGGAAGTCTTGATACTGGAATTACAAATACCGATTTAAGAGATGAGTTTAAATGTGCAAATGTCATAAATAAGGAAGACTGTAACAGCTGCTTTGCAAAATACTATTGCAGCGGCGGATGTCATGCTAATGCATACTTTAATAATGGAGACTTTTTAAAGCCATATAAATTAGGATGCGATATGGAGAGAAAAAGAGTAGAGTGTGCAATATCAATAGTTGCAAATGAGATATAAATTATATATGTATTTTAATACTTTGGTTAAAATTTTTATTTAGTTTTAAAACAAAAATTATCGTAACATAATAAATTAACTATTGAAAATTTCTTAAAAATCTAATAAAGTTTAAGTATCAATATATTGAATACGTTTACCTATTTAAGCAATTGTTTATATATTACTGGCAGTTAACTTAGTGTGTATATTATTGGAGGAAAAATATGAACAAACTACCTATATATACCAATATTCAAATTATACTGGTTATATAGGCAGTCATACTTCGAGATGGACTGGAGATTCTTCTAATTAGTAAAATCATAATGGGGCGGATTATGAAAAAAGATGATTTTAAATACTACATTTTAGATTATATTTTTATTTTATTAATTTTATTTTTGTATCAATATTTTAACTTAAATGGAAAGTTAGCAATAATTCTTATAGCTTTAACGTCTATAATATTGTTTTATGTAACTAGAAATAAAAATATTAAATCAAAAACACCAAAGATAGTTGTAGTAATATTTATAATTTTATGTAGTCTACCTTATTATTTAGACATGGAAAATACATTCATTTTTTATTTAATACTTATTGCGTTATTTGTAGGAGTAGAGTATTTCTATAATATAATAAAATACTCCGATGATAGTAAAATAGAGTAATTAATTATTATATTTTAAGAATTACTTAGAAAGAAATTTATAGTTTGGAAATTGTATTATCAAGCTTCCAAACTATTTTTAATTTAATGTAAATAAATAATCAAAATAAACAATTAGTTAACATATTAATTTTTTATAACAGTACTTGTAAATTAATTATTTTTATAGTATAATACTTGAATGTTAGCCGCACGTTTTATGGTTTAAAACTTATAAGTTACCTAAAATGGCGAGACTGGATTAGAGGAGGTGCAGGAATGTTTGCAGTTATTGAAACTGGTGGTAAACAATATAGAGTTTCTGAAGGTGATGTGTTAAGAGTAGAAAAACTTAATGCTGAAGTAGGAGACAAAATTGTATTTGAAAGAGTTTATATGGTTTCTGATGGTGATAATGTAAAAGTTGGTAGCCCAATTGTTGAAGGAGCTACAGTTGAAGCTTCTGTTACTAAACAAGATAAAGCTAAAAAAATCATCGTTTACAAATATAAACCTAAAAAGAACTACCACAAAAGACAAGGTCATAGACAACCATTTACTGAAGTTAAAATCGAAAGCATTAACTAATGCTTGAAATAAAACTTTTTAATCGAAAAAATTTATTTACTGGCGTACTTATTACTGGCCATGCAGATTTCTGTGAACCAGGATATGATATAGTATGTGCTGGTGTATCGACTTTATCGATGAGTTTAGTAAATTTTCTAAATACTACTTTAGAGATTTCTATAGATGATTTAAATTATTTTTCTATAGAAAATGAAGATTCATCAGTTTTTTCGATTAATGTAGAGAATCCTGAAATTTATAATAACAACGAATTTCAATTAGGATTTAAGTTTTTTGAAATTGGAATAAAATCTTTATTACAAGATTATAGCGATTATATAAAATTAATATATCAGGAGGTGTGATATATGATTAAACTAAGTTTACAACTTTTTGCTTCTAAAAAAGGGGTAGGTTCTTCTAGAAACGGTAGAGATTCTGAATCTAAAAGATTAGGTGTAAAAACTGGCGATGGACAATATGTTTCAGCTGGTTCTATTATCGTTAGACAAAGAGGAACTAAAATCCACCCAGGTAACAACGTAGGAAAAGGTGGAGATGATACTTTATTTGCTCTAATTGACGGTGTAGTAAAATTTGAAGATAGAGCAAAAAATAAGAAACAAGTATCAGTTTACGAAAACTAAAAATATTTTATTAGCTTAGGAGGGATTTCCTAGGCTTTTTTTATGCCAAAGTTAGACTATATTTATAAGTTTTGTTATAATTTTATTTGGCTAGTAAAAACTTATAAAAGACGAGGTAATTTATGAAGAAAGCTATAATTCTAGCTGCTGGTGAAGGCACTAGAATGAAGTCGGATATGCCAAAAGTTTTACATGAGATTTTGGGTGTATCTATGATTGAGATTGTAATTAATGAGCTTAAAAAAGCTAATATAGAAGAGATTATTGCTATTGTAGGAAATAAAAAAGAATTAGTTATAGAAAAAATTAATTCTATTGATGAAAATATCAAATGCGTAGAGCA
>JASBZD010000028.1 GCA_029983595.1 Peptoniphilaceae bacterium | reverse complement strand
TTTTTATATTTATAAAATTAATAATATATGTCATTGTTTCACAAACTATTCTTCTGGGTATAAAAAAATAAATTAAAATAAGAAAAATTCAAAAGAGAAAATCCTAAGGAGGATATATGGAGTTTTTAAAAAAATATGAACTGTTTATTGATGGCGAATGGGTAGAACCAGAAACTGGTGAGTATATAGACGTTATAAACCCAGCTACAGGAGAAAAACTTTCAGAGTTTGCAGCAGCAGGTGAAAAAGATGTAGATAAGGCTGTGGATGCTGCTAGAGCTGCGTTTGAAGGCGAATATGGTTCATGGTCAAAAGAACAAAGAGTTCAGCTATTATTAGATATTGCTAAGGTAGTAGATGATAATTTAGAACATCTAGCAAAAGTTGAAACTATGGATAATGGTAAGGCAATCCGTGAGACGATGGGCGGAGATATACCACTAGTAGCTGATCATTTTAAATATTTCGCTGCACTTTTAAGATCAGATGAAGATCAAATATCAAAATTAGGCGGAAGATTAGTATCTATTAGGAAAAGAGAACCATTTGGGGTTGTTGGACAATTAATTCCATGGAACTTCCCTCTACTAATGGCTGCGTGGAAACTAGCTCCAGCTATTGCAGGTGGTAACACTGTAGTATTATCACCATCTAGTAACACATCTTTATCTATATTAGAGTTTATCAGACTAACTAAAGACATTATTCCTAAAGGGGTAGTAAACATAGTTACTGGTAAAGGTTCTATAACTGGTGAATATCTACAACATCATAAAGGTCTTGATAAGTTAGCATTTACTGGATCTACTTCAGTAGGTCGTAATATTGCTAAGTCAGCTGCAGAAAACCTAATACCAGTTACACTAGAGCTAGGTGGAAAGTCTGCTCACGTAATATTTGATGACTGTGATATGGAAAAAGCCATAGAAGGTGCACAACTTGGTATCTTATTTAACCAAGGTGAGGTATGTTCTGCAGGCTCTAGATTATATGTTCAAGAGACAATATATGATGAATTCGTAGAAAAACTAGTTAAGGCATTTGAAAGCGTAAAAGTTGGTGATCCACTAGATCCAGAAACTCAAATGGGATCTCTAAGAGATAAGAAAAGATTTGAAGTATTAGAAGGATTTGTAGAAAAGGCTAAACAAGGTGGAGCTAAGGTTCTAACTGGTGGTAAACCTATCACAGAAAATGGACTTGATAAGGGAGCATTCTTTGCACCTACAATATTAGCTGATGTACCTGAAGATAACGAAGCTTGTACTGAAGAGATTTTTGGACCTGTAGTAGTAGTTGCTAAGTTCAAAGATGAAGATGATATAATTAAAAAAGCTAACAATTCTAGATATGCATTAGCTGGTGGTATATTCTCTAATGATATTTACAGAATTATGAAAGTAGCTAATGGTATGAGAACTGGTAGAGTATGGGTTAACACTTATAACCAATTCCCAGCTGGTGCTCCATTTGGAGGCTACAAAGAGTCTGGTATTGGTAGAGAAACTGATAAGTTAGCTCTAGATGCATATACTCAAGTTAAAAATATTATAATTGATTCTTCTACTGAAAAAGTAGGAATGTTCTAAAAATAATATATAATAATATTTATTAAAGATGTGATCTATATGATCGCATCTTTTTTATTTTAGAATAAATATTTGACAAAGATATATAGATAATATAGAATATTGAAGATTTAAATATTTTTAGGAGGATTTATGGAAAACAATAAAAAGATTTATGGGATAAAAGACCCAGTACCTGGAAAATTATTAATTCCACTAGCACTTCAACACACATTTGCTATGTTTGGAGCTTCGGTTTTAGTTCCTATATTATTTGGTATCAACCCTGGAATCGTATTACTTATGAATGGGATTGGTACATTATTATTTATACTCATCACAAAAGGGGAAGCTCCCGCATATTTAGGCTCAAGTTTTGCTTTTTTGGCACCTGGTATTGCAATAATTAACTCACAAGGATTTAGTTATGCTCAAGGTGCTTTTGTTATAGTAGGTCTTGTGGGATGTGTGCTATCATATATTATTTATAAATTTGGGACTGACTGGATAGATATAGTCCTTCCACCTGCTGCTATGGGAGCTGTAGTAGCTCTAATTGGGTTTGAGCTAGCTAGTAATACAGTAACTGGTGGCAGCATAGGAGCTAATCTAATGACAGATACTGTAACGACTTCGGATTGGGTAGTATTTTTAGTAACTTTAATGACGGCGATTTTAGGATCGATGATGTTTAAAGGCTTTTTTTCTACGATACCAATTCTTATAGCGATTATAGTAGGATATATTGTAGCTTACTTTTCTGGCCAAGTAGACTTTACTCCAGTAATCGAGGCTAAATTATTTACTATCCCAGAGTTTGGGCTTGCAAAATTCTCACCAGAGGCAATTTTTGCAATGCTCCCAGTTTTATTAGTTATCGCAGCAGAGCATATAAGTCACCAAGTAGTAACTAGCAACATTGTAGGAAAAGATCTATTAAAAGATCCAGGTCTTCATAAATCAATTTTTGCAGATAACTTATCTACAGCGATTTCAGGCATGATAGGTGGAGTTCCTACTACGACATATGGCGAAAATATTGGAGTAATGGCGATAACTGGAGTTTATTCTGTAAAAGTTATTGGAACAGCTGCTATAATTTCTATACTAATGGCATTTGTTGGACCTTTATCGGCTCTAATTTCTACTATCCCAGGAAATGTAATCGGCGGCGTTACTTTTCTACTTTATGGAATGATTGGGACTAGTGGAATTAGACTATTAGTAGATAAAAACGTAGACTACTCAAAATCAGATAACTTAATTCTTACTTCTGTGATTTTTATAGCTGGACTTAGCGGACTTACTATAAAATTTGGCTCAATAAATCTTCAGGGAATGGTTTTATCTTCAGTAGTAGCAGTAATATTATCACTTATAATATATGTAATTAAAAAAGCTGGATTATCAAATTTAGAATAAAATAATTAAACTTAAATAAAATAGCACCATTTTATACAATATGATAAGGATATTAAATGGTGCTTATTTTTATAATTTACAATATTCTTTTATACAAGTATTTAGATATGTCTTTTTAATTAAATTGTCACACGAACGCTCAAGCGTAGTTATGTAGCTATTATTAGCTTGCACACCTGAAATAAGTACTCCATGTGCGTGTAGCTTATCCATATTTCCATATTTTGGCGAAAGTACGGTTTTTGTCTCTGGCAGGACCGTAATGCCCCCATCTTTATAAATTGATGCAATTTCTTTATCTATTAAATCATTTATTAAAAGTCTTCTATCTTTTTGGGTCTGCATTGTTTTATCAAGTCCCGTAGCGTTAAATACATAGTTAGATTTACCGATAATTCTATTATTTTTATCTAATATTTCAAACATATTTGATGCGTGATTAAACCTTATATCGTCCACGCCATCTAGGATAATTAATGTAGCCTTTTCATATGCCTCACATAAGATTTCAGCAGTAGTAAGAGGTGTAGGACCTCCAAAAATCTTAATAAAATCGCCAAATTTTTTATTAAATTTTTCTTTATCAGAAGTAGTCATAAAATATTTTGCAATATTATAAAGTGGGTTAAGATATTTAAACATCGATTGTAATTTAGAAAGTTCGTCATCTAAATCTAAACTTTTAATAAGGCCATAAAAGTCTTTTCCATATTTTTCTAAAAGCTCATCCATTTCCAGACCATGCTCTTTAAGCTCGATTATAAATAAATCTTCTACATCTTCAAAAGATATAAATCCATATTTGTCGATTTTTGAATATAATCTATCTTCAGTAAAATAAATCGGCTCAATATCTTGATCCTCGCCTCTAGCTGTCGGAAAGATATTAGAGTTAGAAAAAAAATACACTTTTTTTAGATCTAATTCATCTATCAAATATCTTGCAACATCAATTCCAGTAAGTCCAACGCCTATTACAGCAGCTGAATCCTCACTAGTTATAATTTTAAGCTTATCTTTTAGAGGATAAACATTATTTATAAAATTATCATATTCTTTTAAATCATATGGATCTTTTTGGTCAGTAATTCCAGTACAAAGATGAACCCTGTCAAATTCATAGCTATTATTTTCTACAGTAGTTACAGTAAAAGTCTCATCGATATCGCAATAGTCTAGAGAACTAACAAGCTCATAGACGATTTTTGCATCTAGATTTTTAATAGTCTCCATAGTGCGCGTATGTAAATAATCGCCATAAATAGGTCTAGGGATATAAGTATCATAATCAAAATCTATCTCATCTAAGTAAGAAATTAGATCAAAAGGCTCCTCATAATCATATGAAGCATTAGATGCTGGAAGATTAAGCATCACATTCATCGAATCTTCACGAAAGGGAAAGCCACGTCCAAAACTTTCCTCGCTATCAAAACAGGTAATTTCAACATTATCTTTTAGTCCATTTTTATAATATGAGGTAAGTAAAGATAGACCAGTAAGACCCACCCCCACAATTGCAACTCTCTCTTTACCCATTTTTTCTCCTATTTAAGTGGATATCCACACCTTAAAATTGATTCAACGACTAAGACGTCCATTGCATCTAAAAAATCTTTTTTATTCACCCCATCCTCATGAGAAATAAGAGAAAGCTCAGTACAAGCGATGATAAATCCATCAGGATTAAACTCTTCTTTTATATTTCTAGTAATTTCCCAAAACTCAGGCTGGATGACATTATTTGTAGATTTTATGTTATATACTATTTTATTTAGTCTATCTACAGTCTCTTCTGGAAGTTCAGTAAGCTTTATTCCCAGTTTATCAGCATATTTTTCATATACTCTTGCTTCTTTAGTGCCTTTTGTAGATAAGACACATGCAGTATCCCCAAAGTTTTCCTTATAAACTTTTAAAGTTTCAAAAACCATGTTGATAATCTCGATATTAGTAAGACTAGCGACATCGTCATAAAAATAATGGAAAGTATTACATGGTATAGCAATAGTTGATACCCCAGCAGCTTCCATAATTTTTAAATCTTCTTTAACGGCATCTAAAATAACACTTTTTTCATCATTATTAACTATCACGCTAGTTCTATCAGGCATAGTCGAATGTGAAGAAATAACTGTCCAAATATGGTCTTGGTCCTTTTCAGCTAAAGTTTTACTAATAATTTTGTTATAAAAAATATTAGTCGCAAGAGGACCCATTCCACCAATTATACCTAGCTTATCCATTAGATCACCCTCTTTTATAGTAATTTAGTATATTATACAATGTTTAGAGATTAAATAATAGGAGATAATATTACATTTAGTCGATATCTAACCCATTATTTAAAAAAGCTTTTTTTCTATCTATACAAGTGCCACACACGCCACAAGGTGGGATTGTGCCTTCATAGCATGAGTAGGTCTTCTCATATGGCACGCCAAGGCCTATTCCTTCTTTAACAATATCGGTTTTTGTCGATTTTAAAAATGGAACGACTAACTCCACCTTATTACTAGTGCCGATTTTCACTGCATTTTTCATTGATTCTACAAACTCGGGCGAACAGTCAGGATAGATAGCTCCACTATCGTCCATATGAGCGCCAAAATATATTTCATCTGCTCCATATTGCATAGCTAGAGATGCCATTATAGAGATAAAAACTCCATTTCTAAATTCTACTTCTGTATTAGATTCTCCATTTTCTATTTGGTCATTATAATCACCATGAGATACTTCCTTTTCTAGATCAGTAAGTGATGAGTTTCCATCTTTAAAAAGATTTTTAAGATCTATTATTTTCTGCTCTACTTTATAATATTTAGCTATTTTACGTGCTGCATTTATTTCTGGTTCTCTATGCCTTTGTCCATAATCAAACGATATAGCTATTACGTCTTTATCTTTATTTTTCGCGATGGCTAGACATGTAGTAGAGTCTACTCCGCCACTAAATAATACTAGTTTCATCTATTATCTACCTTCTCTGGATACATATCGTGCATAATCATTCGATTATATGCTACATTTTCCCAGTCAGTACCTGGCATACCATAGTTTGCGTATGGGTCGATTGAAATCCCGCCACGTGGGGTAAATTTCCCCCATACTTCAATATATTTTGGGTCCATTAGTTTTATAAGATCTTTCATTATTATATTTATACAGTCTTCATGAAAATCACCGCGATTTCTAAAGCTAAATAGATATAATTTTAAAGATTTACTTTCTACCATATATATATTAGGAACATATGAAATATAAATTGTTGCAAAATCAGGCTGGCCAGTGATTGGACAAAGTGAAGTAAATTCTGGGCAGTTAAATTTTACAAAATAGTCATTTTCTGGATGTTTATTTTCAAATGTTTCTAATACTTCTGGCGCATAGTCATCTTTATATTCAGTTTTTTTACCTAGTGCATCTAGTTCTAATTTATCTCTCATTTTTCCTCCTTAAAATAAAAAAGAGATGGCAATCCATCCCTAAATAAAATACCTAGTTTTTAGAGACAGGGAGGATCGCGAACTGTCTTTTAATCTTTACTTTCTAAAAAATCATAGAAAGTTAAGTTTTAATTAATTGCGTTTGTTATATAATTAAAGTATAGCAAAAAAATGGAGAAAATTCATGGAAATTAAAGAAATTAAATGTCCAAATTGTGGTGGTGAGGCTCATTTTGATATTGATAAACAAAAAATGGTCTGCTCATATTGTGGATTTGAGTTTACTGAGGATATTGAATTTGAAAAGGACACATCTTCTTCGGCTCCTGAAATAAATATCGATGAAAATTATTATAATGAGAGTGAAAAAGATGGTTTAAAAGTATATAGTTGTAATTCATGCGGTGGAGAAATTATAGCTGAAGAACAGACTGCGGCTAGCTTCTGTCCATTTTGCAATAACAATGTGATTATTCCTTCTAATTTAGAAAATGAGTTAAAACCTGATTATATTATTCCTTTTAAAGTAAAAAAAGAAGAAGCGAGAAATGCACTAGATAAATTTTATAAAGATAAAAAACTTTTACCTCCTGAGTTTAAGGATAGAAATCGCATCAGAGATATAAGTGGGATATATGTCCCTGTATGGTTATTTAGTGGAGTATCTAGAGGTAAGGCAATATATCGTGCTACTCAAGTGATGTTCTATTCTGATGGCGACTATGATTATACTGAGACTTCATATTATTCAGTTATAAGAGATGGGGATATAGATTTTAAGTTTGTGCCGGTTGATGGGTCTGAAAAGCTTGATAATATCATAATGGAATCTCTAGAGCCATTTTTATATGAAGATATGGTAGATTTTAGCGTGAATTATCTTCCTGGATTTTTAGCTAATCGATATGATGTGGGATATAAAGATGTAATTAATGAAGCAGAAAATAGAATAATAGACTCCACAAGATATGATTTTCAAAATTCTGTCTCTGGATATGCGAGCGTTTCATTAATTTCTGAAGATTATAAAATAGATAATCTAGATATAAAATATGCTCTAGTGCCTGTTTGGTTTTTAAATACTGAATATAATGGGACTTTTTACGCTTTTGCGATGAATGGTCAGACGGGAAAAGTCATAGGCGATGACCTCCCAGTAGATCAAAATCTAAAAAGAAGAAAGATGCTATTAGCGTTTTTAATTTCGTTTATTGTATTTTTTATAATTACTTTTATTATTTTGAGGCTATTTTGGTGATACTATGAAAAAACGACTATTTCTAATTTTAACAATTTTATTATTAATACCAACTCTAGTACTTGCATCTATTAATGTAGATTTTCAAAGACTAGGTGAAAAACCGCCTAGGCTAGTCGATGAAGCTGACCTTTTAGATGATTCTAGAGAAGAGATGATTTTAGATAGGCTAAATAGAGTATCTGAAGAGTTAAATTTTGATATAGTAATTTATACAAATAACTCTTTAGGATATAAGACAGCTACTGAGTTTGCTGATGACTATTTTGATTATAATAGCTTTGGAATGGGGCCAAACCGAGATGGAGTGCTTTTAATAATCTCAATGGATGAGCGTGATTATGCTATTTCTACGTCAGGATATGGCATTACAGCGTTTACCGATTATGGCATTAAAAAGCTAGAAGATGAGCTAGTAGACTATTTAGCGGCTGGAGATTATTTTAGCGCATTTGATTATTTTATTGATACATCTGAGTTTTATGTGAGTGAAGCTAAAGCTGGAAGAGTGATTGATCGTGGTTCTAGAAAGATAGGACTAGATGAATATGGGATTATGGCTCTAGTTTCGTTAGTTGGAGCGGCAGCTATATCGTTTGGATATGTCAAGATTTTAGAATCGACTCATATATCTAAAAAAAGAAAGTATAATGCAAATACCTATAAAAATGGTGTAGTAAATATTATCCCTACTCGCGATATGTTTCTTAATAGAAATATAACTAGAGTACGAAGACCTAGGGAATCCTCTAATTCTGGAGGAGGAAGCACTACACATACTAGCTCTAGTGGCAGAACTCATGGCGGATCAAGTGGGAAATTTTAATCGTAACCATATTTTAATATGAGTTTACTTATTTTAATATAAAATATCACTTGGTGATAAAAATGAAAAAAATTAAAATTTTAGGGATTATACTAGCGATGATTCTAGTTTTTCCAAATATTATATACGCAAAAACTCCTGAAGCTATAGGCAGTTACCAAAAAGTATATGTAGATAATACTGAAACAAAACTTAAAGGATATGCCATAGATGGCTATAACTACATTAGAATTCGTGATTTCTTAGCTACTATGCGAGATTTTAATGAAAATATCGGAGTAGATTGGGATGCTAATGGGATTATTTTAGATAAAAATAAATCATATGATGACTATAAAAATTATGAAATAAATATAGTTACTGGAGAGAAAAAATCTCCTAAAAAACAAGAAGTACAGATTAAATTATCTGAAAATGGCGAGACTAAAGTTTATAAAAAGGTAGTTTATAATATCGAAAATTATAACTATTTTAGATTACGCGATTTAGGAGAAATTCTTGGGCTTATTGTGGATTATTATGAGTCAGATAACTCAGCTAGAGTATATACAAAATCACAATTTATATTTGATGGAAAAGAAAATACTGCATTAGAAGAAATAAATAATTTTATAAATGAGGTAGTAGCTCCAAAATCAGAATCTTCTCATAAAGTGGTACTTGGAAATGAGAGGTTAATAACAGAGTTTTCTCACCTTATCGATGGTAAGAATATAGGGCTTATAACTAACCAGACTGGTGTAGACTCAGAAGGAGCTAGAACAGTTGATAAGTTATATAATTATAAAAAAACTAATTTAAAAGCTATTTATTCTCCTGAGCATGGGTTAGATGGAAAGCATAAAGCTGGAGCATATGTAGAAAGCTATCAGGACACAAAACTTAATTTACCAGTTTACAGTCTTTATGGAAAGACGAGAGAACCATCTAAAGAGATGCTAAAAAATATAGATGTACTAATATTTGATATTCAAGATATTGGTTCTCGTACGTATACTTATGTCTCTACAATGAACTATGCAATGCGTGCGGCTAAAAAATATGGAATAAAAATGATTATTCTAGATCGACCAAATCCATTAGGAGGCGAAATAGTTTCTGGATTTGATATAGATAATAAATATCTAAGTTTTGTCGGTGTAGATAATATGCCGATGGCTCATGGGATGACTATTGGGGAATTAGCAAAATATTATAATCGTAAAATCGGTGCAGATATCGAGGTAATTCCAATGATAGGATGGGAGAGAAAAATGGTTTGGCAGGATACCAATCTTCCATTTTCTCAGACTAGCCCAAACATTCCTAACTTAGAATCAGCATTTAACTATATGGCGACAGGGATAGGCGATGGAACTGGTTTGGGACAAGCAGAAAAATTTAAGTGGATTGGATCTTCTAAACTAGATTCCAAGACTTATGCAGATATAATGAACTCATATAATCTACCAGGTGTGAAATTTATTCCAAAAACTAAAGGGAATAAAGGTGGAGTAAATCTAGAGATATTAGATTATCACACTTTTAATCCTCAAAAAACCGGTGTATATCTACTTGCAACCGCTAATAATTTAGGGGGAATAAATATCCCAAGTGGAGCTGGTGGAAAAATACCTATGTTTGAAAAAATTCATGGTGGAGATAGAATGGGCGATGTTCTAAGGAAAAATCTATCTCCATATGAAATAGAAAAAGAATATATGAAAGACGTGGAAAAATTTAAAGAAATACGAAAACCATATCTTATATATGAATAAAAATTTCAAGGCTTTTTAATCTTATCGATTAACGAGCCTTTTTTTATATTTAGTGATAAAATTTAAAATACTATGAAAGTATTAGCTGAAAAACTAAAATTTGATAAAAAAGATAATAAAACACATATAAGATATAATTTTAAGCTAGATAGAGAATATAAAAAAATAATAATTAAATTTAATTATAGCCCATCAGTAGTACCTAAAAATATCGCAAGAGAAGTAGCTAAAAGGACAGCAGAAGAATATATACCTAAGGATTATGAAAATTATAAGATGGTTTATGATATTATGGCTGATTTTAGAGTACTAAATATTTTGACACTTAGTCTATCTAGAGAAGATGAGTTTATAGGGAGTTATCATAATGAAAATAATAACCAAGAGCTGATAATTTCAGAAGGATATTCTTCCCTTGGATTTAATAAAACTAGAATTTATGATGGAGAATATATCCTGACTTTATCTTTTATGAATATAAATTCAGAAGTAATAGGAAATCTATTAGTGGAGGTAGAATAGATGATAAAATATTATCCTATCGAGCTTCATTCTCATACTATCCACTCAGATGGAGATTTTAAAGTATTTGAATTAGAAAAATATATGAAAAAATTTGGGTATAAGGGAGCTTTCTTAACAGACCATAATACGACAAGCGGGTATAGCGAAGTATCAGATAGAGAATTTTTATTCCCAGGGATAGAGTGGTCTACATTTTATGGACATCTTACTATTTTAGGTGAGGATAAAAACTTAGATTTTACATTAGTAGATAAAAATAACCTAGAAGAAATATTAATAAATCTAAAGAAAAAATATAATATAGTCGCAGGAGCAGCACACCCAGGGATAATATCGGGAGAAATCTGTCCAGGATGTGATTTTACATTTAATATAAAAGACTGGAATAACTTAGATTATATCGAGATCTCTAATGGTGATGACGCCTATATGGTCTACTGGACAGAAGAATCTTATAAATTTTGGATAGATAAGCTTAAAAAAGGCGTAAGAATCCCGGCAGTATCAGGTAGAGATTTACATAGACCTAACCCATATAACTCAATTTTCACACTGACAATGATAGGAGTAGAAAATGAGTTCTCAAAAATAGAAGTAATAGAAGGAATTAGAAAAGGCCGAACCTATATTACCTTAGGTCCTGAGATAGTTCTAAAAAATCTGGAATTTGGGAAAGAAATAAAATCTGGCAGAAATAATATCAGCTATAAAATTAATAAGCTAAACATTCTAGGTATAAAACCCCAGCTTTCTGAAATTGAGAAAATGAAAATTAGATTTATAAATAATGAAAAAATAATAGAAGAGAAAAATATTAAATGGGATAGCGAGGATTTTGTAGGATTAGATTTAAATTCAGGATATTTAAGAGTTGAAATTGTCTCAGATTTAAGAGAAGTAAAAAATATGAAAATCTTAATATCATCGCCAATTTATGTAAAATAGATATACTGGTATTATAAAAATATTTGTTTTGAAAACTTTATTTTTGGAAATACTTATAAAAATAGCGTAGTTTACTTTATGTAAAAAATTATGGAGGGATAAAATGGATTTTAATTTTAAAGATGGTTTAATTTATTTAGGTGAAGAAACTAACCCAGATGCATACATTGAATATAATAAGTTTGAAAGAGATGGAGAAACTATTTTAAATTGTGCACATACAGTAGTAGATCCATCAATGAGCGGACAAGGAATAGGTAGTAAACTTGCAGAAGCGTTTTTTAACTATGCAAGAGAAAATGGATATAAAGTTGAGTCGACCTGCTCGTTTACGCATAAAAAACTAATCGAAGGCGATAATGATGATATAAAGGCATAGGATTTGAAAAAACGAATTGAAATAATAGATTTTTGGAGAGGGATGGTCATTATCTTTATGATAATATACCATCTCCTTTATGATTTAAAATACATGTTTGGTGCATATATGCCTTGGTTTTCAGCAGAAAAATGGTATCCATTTCAGCAGCTTATATGCTGGAGCTTTATATTTTTGTCTGGATTTAGCGTAAATTTATCTAAAAACTCATTTAAAAATAGTATTAGAATAATAATCTGTGCATATATACTGACTATAATTACAAAAATAGTCACCCCCGATTTTGCTATATATTTTGGAGTTTTACATCTTATAGGATTTTCAATGCTCCTAGTAAGTTTTATAAATAAAAAGATTGACTATTCACTATTATATACTCTACTTTCATTTAGCATATTTTTTATATTTTGGAAAATAGGACTAGAAAGATTTTCAA
>JASBZD010000027.1 GCA_029983595.1 Peptoniphilaceae bacterium | reverse complement strand
GATGATCTAACTGTTTTTTTACTAGTACCATTTCTTGTATTTAATGATAGTGGTTTTTCTCCATATTCATAGCTAAATGCTCATCTAATTCTGCCTTTAAAAGTTCTTCCATTGTATCGCCTAAAAGAGCTTTTAGTGCTTCTTGAATATCTTGTGAACTTTTAGGCTGATATTCTTCAATTAACATTTTTGCTATTTTGCTTCTTTTTGTCTCTGGTCTTTTTCTTGGCATAAAAATTCCTCCTGATTAGTTTTCACTTACCCTAATCAGGAGGTTTCTATACACAAAATTTTACACAGTCTCCGCCATGGTCATTTTTTTCTTTATTTATATTCTCTTTTGTTCATTGAACAACAATCTAATCTTTCATTTCCAAAAGATTTTTTATTTTCTTTTGCTAGATTTTCCAAGAATTTTTTCCATCTATTTTTTATTGATTCAAAGATTTTCATATTTTACCTCCTCGGGTAATTACTTGTAAATTATCTACAATAATAATTGTACGGGAAAAAATTATTTTTTTCAATTTTTATCTCCCTTTTTTTTATACCTCTTGAATAATAGGTAATATCATTGGGCGTCTTTTCATTTCTGATAATATAAAGTCTTTTAGATCATCTTTTATATTATTTTTTAGACTATTCCAATCTCTTGAGTTATTATCAGAGTTTCTTAGTGTTTCTTCTACGATATTTTTTGCATCTACCATTAAGTCTCCAGATTCTTTTACATATACAAATCCACGAGATACTATATCTGGTCCTGCTAATACTTGTCCAGTTTCTTTAGATAATGTTAAAACTACGATAATTAACCCATCTTCTGAAAGCCATTTACGATCGCGTAGTACTACATTTCCTACATCTCCTACTCCTAGACCGTCTACTAGTACTGCGCCAGCCTGAACTTTTCCAGCTATTTTTACGCCTTCGTGATCTAGTTCAAGAACGTCTCCATTTTCTATCATAAAGATATTTTCATCAGGAACGCCTACTGCCATCGCTACTTTTCTATGGCCATTCATCTGGATTGGCTCACCATGAAATGGAACTAGGTATTTTGGTTTTACAAGTGATAAAAGCATTTTTAGCTCTTCTTGACGCGCATGTCCCGAAACGTGAATATCGTGTAAATCGTTATGAACTACTTCTACACCTTTTTCCATTAGATGGTTTATTACATCTGTTACTGCTAGCTCGTTACCTGGAATTGGGTTAGCTGATAGGATTACTACATCTTCTGGAGTTACTTGTATTCTCTTATGATTTCCATAAGCTATTCGAGTTAGCGCTGAGAAAGGCTCTCCTTGTGACCCAGTAGTAATAAAGCAGATTTCACCTGGATCGTAGTTTCCAATATTATTTATATCTATTATTGTATCGTCTTCTACGTGAAGTAGATTTAGTTCTTTAGCTGTACCTACTACATTAACCATTGAGCGGCCAGATAGGATTACTTTTCTATTATATTTTTCGCATGAATTAATAATCTGCTGTACTCTATGGACGTTTGAGGCAAATGTCGCTACTACGATTCTCTTTCCTTCATAGCGTTTAAATAAGTTATCAAAACTTGCACCTGCTGTCATCTCACTCATTGTAAATCCTGGGCGATTTGCGTTAGTGCTATCTGATATCATAATTTCTACGCCTTCAGCCGCATATTGAGCAAATCTCTGAAGATCGATATGTCCGCCATCTATTGGTGTAAGGTCTATTTTAAAATCTCCAGTATGAAGTATATTTCCCTGAGGAGTTTTTATTCCTATAGCGCATGACTGAGGGATAGAGTGGGTAGTCTGAATAAATTCAAATTCCATTTTTCCAAGTTTTACTACATCGCCTGGAACGACTACATGAAGCTTTTCATCAGATAATTTATGCTCTTTTAATTTATTTTGTAAAAGACCTATAGTAAGTCTAGTTCCGTAGATATCAATATTTCCAACTTCTTTTAGAAAATATGGTATTGCTCCAATATGGTCCTCGTGGCCATGAGTCAGCACCATACCGCGGATTTTATGTTTATTCTCTTTTAGATACGTAAAATCCGGTATTACCGAGTCTATACCTAGTAGACTCTCATCTGGGAAAGTAATTCCGCAGTCGATTATTGCGATTTCGTCGCGATATTCGATGACGAACATATTTTTCCCAATTTCTTTCATACCCCCTATAGGTATGAGTTTGAGTTTATTGTTATTTTTCATTTCTCTCCTTTTCTTATGATGATTTTTGGGGTTATGTCTTTTACCGCTCTTTTTAGACAATTCCTTATTTTTATCAATTTTTATTTTTTTATATTTTTTATGTTTTTTATTTTTATATTCTATTTTTTCTTCCATAACTATTTATCTATCTTTTTTTTCTTCGCATTCGCCACAATATCCATAAAATTTTAGATCATGATCTATTATCTTAAAGTCATATAAATTTTCAATTTTTTCTTCAAGCTCTCCTAAAAGATCTCCCTTTACCTCGATAAGCTTATCGCAATTTATACACACTAGGTGATGATGTTGGTGTACGTCCTCTACTAGCTCTGCTAGCTCAAAACGAGATACGCCATCTCCTAGATTAAGCCTTTGCACTATGCCTAAATTTTCAAAATTCTGTAGATTTCTATAGACAGTTGCTATGCCTAAGTTTGGGTAATCTGGGTTTAGCTTGTCATATATCTCTTCAGGAGTGAGATGTTTATTTTCATCTTCTGAAAGAAATTCAATTAAAATTTTTCTAGGTTCTGTATATTTTAGTCCATTTTCGGAAAGTATTTTAAAAGCTATTTCTTTTTTATCCATAATAAAATAATCCCCTTTTATATCATATTTAAGTAAGTCTCAAGTATAAATACAGCCGCTATTTTATCGATATGAGTTTTTCTATTTTCGCGTCTAACTTTGCCAGATATAAGGACTTGTTCGGCCATTTTGGTAGTATTTCGTTCATCTATATATATAATATTTATTCCATATTTATTTTTTAATTTTTCGCCAAACTTTTTTGCCATTTCTCCAGAAGGCCCTATCGTCCCATTCATATTATATGGCATCCCAACTATTACAGTTTTAATATTATATTCATCTATAAAATCTTTAATAGCTTGAAAATCTTCTTTATTAGATTTTCTAATCACTGTCGTAACTGGTTGGGCAGTAATTCCAAGTGGGTCAGAAACTGCTACACCTATAGTTTTCGTACCGACATCTAATCCTAAAAATCTCTCCATTAATGCACCTTTATATAAAAATCTGGACAGACATTAGCACAATAGCCACATAAAATACATTTTGAGCGGTCTATTACTGCTTTATTGTCTATTATCTTAATCGCTTTTGCCTGACATTTTGCTGCACATCTGCCACAACCTATACAATATTCCTCTACAGAAATCTGACGATTAGACTTTCTAAGGCTTTCCTTAATCTCTTCTGGCACTTCTTCATGAGAAATAAGCCTAGAGTTATTTATAACTTCTTCTCTAGACTGCATTCCCAGTGCTATAGAGTCAAATAATGGTTTATCCACCGCCCATTTTATCGCATCTTCTGCACGAGAAATAAGATGGCCACCGCCTAAAACTTTCATAGCATATATTCCTACCCCATTATCTCGCACTTTATCTATAGCATCTAGCATATCATCGCGAGTTCCATCAAGTATTCCAAGTCCCTCAATATTTATCATAGGGTGGATTATCTCGATTTCTGGATATTCTAGTGCTGCACGGACTGCTTTTATTTTATGGGTAGATATTCCTACTGCTTTTATATACCCCTCTTTTTTAAGTCGATATAACTCTTCTAACGCCTCATAATGACCTTTTAGTGTAAACTCATCTTCTTGTTCATGTAAAAGAAATATATCAGCATAATCAGTACCTAGCTCATCTAGGTATTTTTTTAAAGAATCCTGCGCCCCTTTTTTGTCATATGCGTACGTCTTTGAGGTAATTACTAGATTTTCACGTGGCACATATTTAAAAACTTCTCTTATATTAGCATAGTTTTCATAAAGCTCTGCCGTATCAATAAAGTTTATACCCTGATTATACGCAAATGAAAGAAGCTCTCCTGATTCTTTTAAAGAGAGATTTTCTTGTGATTTTGATAATGTTAAAGACCCGAAACAAAGTCTTGAGACTTCTATTCCGGTTTTTCCTAATTTTTTATATTCCATAATTTAAAAAAGGCGCCTAATTAAATAATCAGACACCTATAAGTTTTATTCTTCTCTTAAAAAGTCTTTTAATAACTCTTCTAGTAAATCTTCTCGTTCTACGTTTCTGATAAGATTTCTAGCGTTATTATGGCTAGTAATATAGCTTGGGTCTCCAGATAGAATATATCCTATAATTTGATCATAGGGTTCATATCCCTTTTCCTCTAAAGATCTATATACTTCTTTAAGAATAGTCTTTACTGATGTAAGATTTTTGGTTTTAGAAAACTTTTGAGTTACAAATTTATCTGACATATTTTATCTTCCTTACTTAAGTAGATTATTAGTAATATCGTACACTTTATTTAACGCTTCGTCAAGTTTTTCTACATCTTTTCCACCAGCAGTCGCCATATTAGGACGGCCACCACCGCCGCCACCAGTTATAGCTGCTACTTGTTTTATAATATCTCCAGCTTTTAGACCGCGTTCTATAGCTTTATCAGATGATGCTACTACAAAATTTATTTTTCCATCATTTACTGTAGCTAGGGTAATCACTGAATCTCCTAGCTTATCTCTAAACTCATCAGCTAAATCTCGAAGTGTATTTACATCTTGGCCTTCGTATTTTTTAGCTAGAATTTTTATTCCATCTAGATCTTTAGCCTCACCTAGGACTTCATCTAAATTTTCTTTAGCTGACTCTCTTTTAATAGCTTCGATTTCTTTTTCTAGTTCTTTATTTTCTTTTAAGATAGAGTTTATTCTATTTACTGCATTTTCGCTATTAGAGCCTAATGCATCTAAAATTTCAGTCTCTTCTTTTATAAGATTATTTAAAAGATTATATACATTCATTCCAGTAGTCGCCTCAATACGTCTTACGCCAGAAGCTACTGCTGATTCTGATAAGATCTTAAATATACCTATATCAGAAGTTTTTTCAACATGAGTTCCGCCACAAAGCTCTATAGAGATTTCTGGAAACTCCACTACGCGTACATCAGCTTTATATTTATCTTCAAATAGTCCAATCGCTCCATTTTCATAAGCTTTTTCAATACTAGTTTCATAAATATTAGATTCAGTTTCGCTATAAATATATTCATTTACAAGATTTTCGATTTTTTCTAATTCTTCTTTTGATACTCGTTCAAAATGAGAAAAGTCAAATCTAAAACTATCTTCGCTTACATATGATCCGGCTTGATTTACATGAGAACCTAGTATTTCTTTTAATGCTTTATGAAGTAAGTGAGTCGCACTGTGGTTTCTTTTTATGGCACGACGTCTATTTACGTCAATTTTTGCCTCAACCTTATCAGACTTTTTAGCTTCTCCTTCGATAATACTTCCAATATGCATAAATACACCATCAGAAGTTTTTCTAGTATCAGTTACGTTAAATTTAAAATTTTCGCCTTCTATAATACCAGTATCGCCAATTTGTCCACCGCCTTCAGCATAAAATGGAGTATTTTTAAGAACTATTACTCCTTGATGATCTGATTTTAAACTATCAGAAACATCACCTTCGGAGTTTAGAATTTCTATTATTTCAGATGATGATGCTACTTCTGTATATCCATCAAATATCGTAGCCTCTCCTTCGATTTTAAAATCTTTATTGTGAGAACCCCATCCAGCGTCTTTTTTATTAACTGCACTACGAGCTCTTTCTCGCTGCTCATTCATCTCGTTAATAAAGCCTTCTTCATCTATCGTTATATTTTTTTCTATTAATATTTCTTCTGTAAGGTCATATGGAAATCCATAAGTATCATATAATTTAAACGCATCTTTACCCGATAATTGTGATTTTTCTGAAGCTTCAAGATCGGCTATATATTGGTTTAAAATATCCATTCCTTTATCTAGAGTTTCTAAAAACTTATTTTCTTCAGTTTCTATAACACTTAGGATTTTTTCTTCATTTTCTTTAAGCTCAGTATAACTTACACTCCAAGAGTCTATAACGATTTTTGCCACTTCAATTAAGAAAGGTTTAGTAATACCTAAAAGTCTTCCATGACGCTCTGCTCTTCTTATAAGTCTTCTTAGAACATATCCACGCCCTTCGTTAGATGGAAGCACCATATCAGAGATCATAAAAGTCATAGCACGCACATGGTCAGTAATTACACGCACAGATATATCATTTTTATTATCAGTTTTATATTTATATCCAGAAACTTCTTCTATTTTTCTAATAATTTCATTAATCGCTTCGATCTCGAAGATATTATCTTTATCTTCTAAAACTGTAGTAATTCTCTCAAGTCCCATACCAGTATCGATATTTGGATGAGCTAATGGATGATATACTCCATTTTCGTCTTTATCAAACTGAGTAAAAACTAGATTCCATATTTCTAAAAATCTATCACAGTCACATCCTGGTTTACAATCTGGATCTCCACAGCCATATTTCTCGCCACGATCTACGTGGATCTCGCTACATGGACCTGATGGACCTACTTCTAACTCCCAGAAGTTATCCTCTTTTCCAAGTCTTACAATACGCTCCTCTGGTATGCCGACTTCATCTTTCCAGATATTATAAGCCTCGTCATCATCTAAATAAACTGAAACCCAAAGATCTTCTTTATCTAGTTCTAGTCTTTCAGTTAAAAATTCCCAGGCCCAGTTTATCGCCTCATGCTTAAAATAATCTCCAAATGAAAAGTTACCTAGCATCTCAAAAAATGTCGCATGACGAGCAGTTATACCAACATTTTCTAAATCCCCAGTTCTCATGCATTTTTGGCATGTGGTCATTCTAGATTTAGGTGGCACAAGTTCGCCCGTAAAATATTTTTTTAGAGGTGCCATTCCAGCACCTATTAAAAGTAAAGATGGGTCATTTAGTGGAACTAGCGAATAGCTATCATGAACTAAATGTCCTTTTTCTTCAAAAAATTTAAGATACTCTCGTCTTATATCATGTATACCATAATTTTTCATTAAATTAATCTTCCTTTTTAAGTTCTTTTATTTCAGTCTTTTTCTTAACAGATTCTTCTACGACTACAGTTTTATGTTTTTCGTCATATTTTTCTTTAAAAAACTGTATTAATACTAAAATCATAGAAAATAGTGGTACAGAAACTATCATTCCCCATACCCCAAACATTCCCCCACCGATAATAATCGATAGGAAAATAAATAATGGATTAAGCCCCATAGAGCTACCGATAATTTTAGGAGCAAGGATATTATTTTCTACCCACTGAATAACTACATAGAAAATAGCTACAACTAAAGCTTTAATAGGCGCATCCATTAGAGCTAGTAAAAACGCAGGCACAAATCCTAGAAGCGGTCCAATATATGGAATAATATCAGCTATCGTAGTAATAAGTCCGATAACTACCGCAAAATCTACTCTTAAAATTAAAAGTAAAATCATAGTCGCAACCCCTACAAAAATCGCAAGGATAATACGTCCTCTGATAAACTCTGATAATACCTCATTTAATCGTCCAGCTAGATCTGCCATATCTGGCTTAATGTCATCTGGCACTAGATTTATAATTTTAGATTTATAGC
This sequence comes from Peptoniphilaceae bacterium, assembly GCA_029983595.1. GTDB lineage: Bacteria > Bacillota > Clostridia > Tissierellales > Peptoniphilaceae > Neofamilia. The sequence goes on along the minus strand of JASBZD010000027.1, from coordinate 4,868 downwards.
TATCTTTATCAAGCATAAAATAAAATGCAATAATTAAAACTAGCATAATCATAACTAAAACGCTTATAAAGTTTTGGACAAAATTACTTAAGAATGTAGTAACTGAGCTAGCTGAGTTAGAAATAAAACCTGTAAAGTTAGTAACAAATCTATCAAACGCATCATTTATCTGTCTTTGGATAGTGATAAAAATTTCGCTATCTCTTTCAAATATATCAGCAGTATAATCCCAGAATGAATTAGTAATGTTGTTGGCAAAATTTGGTATTTCTTGAGCAAACTTTCTAATTTCTACTAAAGTACGTGGCACAATTACGCCAATTAATATGACTACCACTAAAACTATAATTAAATAAACTAATAAAATTGCGTAGTTTCTCTTAATACCCTTTTTTTCTAATTTTTGGACTAGCGGATTTAGAATAAACGCTATAATTAGCCCTATTACAGAAGCTGTAAATACTCTTCCTAAAATCGGCCACTTTCTAAACGCTGTCAGTAATCCTAAAAATATTATTAAGCCAATAAATATTCTTTGGACTAATACTTTATTAAATGTAATTCTTCTTGATCTTTCGACATGCTTATTTCCAATATTTACAATATAATAGCCCATAAAAGTAAGGACTACACCTATAATAATTAAAAGTAAGACTTCGAGAGGATCTTTTAGATTTTCAAACCTTAGAATTTCAAACATCTTTTCTCCCCCTTCTGTAATTATAGTTTAATTTTAATAAATTTGCTATTATGATTATTTTTTTATAAAAACTATATTAGAATTTATGATTTTTATAATTTTTAATAAACTCTTCATCCTCTACTACCAAATCCTTATATCCTGATAAAGTCTCCCTATGATGAAGTAGCTCATGAAGAAGCGTCTCTCGTACTTTATGTTTTAATGATACATGATCATAATTACCATAAGTCTCCATAAAAGATCCGTAATATATCCTTATTTTTTTACCTAGAATATCCACTTGGTACTCGCCTAGAATATATAAATCATTATTTTTAGCTTCAGGATGGATTTTTACCTCTTCTTCTATAATAATGCCTAAGTTTAAATCTTTAAAATACTCATCTGGTATCTCGTCATAAAGCTCATTTAATATATCAGAAAACTCGTCAATCCTGCCATATGGATCCATTATTTTAATTCACCAAGTTCATCTAAAATCTTTTTAAAATCTTCATAAACTTTAGAAGTGGCGATAATATAGTTTGAGTATCCAGAAAGACTTGGAGTTTCTCCATCTAGATTTTTAAAAACTAGCCCTAATTCATCACAAAAAAGATAATATGGGGCAAAATCCCATGGTCCACCAGAGAAGTTCATATAAGCGCCAAATCTTCCTTCTATAACTCTTATTCCATCTAGTCCTGAACCTCCGACACTTCTCATGCCAAATCCTTCCATTACAAGTTTTCCAAAAAGTTCTGGCATATATTGATAAGTCCTTCTAATATCTACTGATATAAGCGTCTCATTTAGTCCTAGATTTTCTGGAGTTTCTATTTTTTCATCATTTTTATAAACTCCCTCGCCTTTCATGGCAGAATAGAGCTCGTCTTTTTTTATATCGTATATATATGATAACATCGGCTCTCCATTTTCAAAATACGCCAAAAGAGTAGAAAAATCGTAAAATTGTTTTACAAAATTTGTAGTGCCATCTATTGGATCGATAACCCATAGATTATCTGATGAATAATCTTTTTCTGGATTATAAGTCTCTTCTCCTAATATAGTATGGTCAGGAAATCTAGATTTAATAGCCTCAGTAATAAGCCTTTCCATCTCTCTATCTACTTCTGTAACTAGATCTCTTTCATTAGTTTTATTCTCTACTTTATATTCAATTTTATCTATAATTTTAGAAACTTTTCTAAAACTTGATTTTATAAATCTATCTAATTCTTTTAAATTTTCCATTATTTCTCCTAATTTATACATTCGTCACTTGTCTCGTTATTATATTTTAGCATATATAGAAAATATAATTTTTAAAATTTAATTAATATGGGTAATAGAATAAAGAAGAATACTTATATAAAAACCATAGGAGGATAAAATGGCTTTATTTGATTATATTGAAGGACAAATTAAAGGAAAAGGTGCAAAAATCGTACTTCCAGAAGGAAATGATATTAGAGTTTTAGGAGCTGCGATAAGACTTAAAGAAGATAATATGGTAGAACCTATCGTATTAGGAGATGCTTCAGAAATTAAAAAATTAGCAGATGAAAATGGATTAAATTGTGAATCGCTAACAGTTATAAATCCAGCTGAATATGATAAATTTGACGCTCTAGTAGAAAAATTTGTAGAAAGACGTAAAGGAAAAATAGACGAAGAAGGCGCTAGAAAACTACTTTCAGAAGACCCTAACTACTTTGGTACTCTTCTAGTGTTTAATGGCGACGCTGACGGGCTAGTATCTGGTGCAACTAGATCTACTGGAGATACAGTAAGACCAGCTTTACAAATTATTAAAATGCAAGAAGGATATAGATCTACTTCTGGAGCAATGATTATGGTAAAAGAAGATGAACAACTTTTATTTGCCGATATCGCAATTAATATCGCTCCATCTCCAGAAGAAATCGCAGAAACTGCAGCACTTTCAGCTAAAACTGCTACACAATTCGGTATAGAACCAAAAATTGCAATGCTTTCATTCTCTACTAAAGGATCAGCTAAACATGAATTAGTAGATAAAATGGCAGAAGCTACATCTATCGCTAAAGAAAAATATCCTGATCTAGCACTAGATGGTGAGCTACAATTTGACGCTGCATATGTACCAAGTGTAGGTAAATCTAAAGCTCCAGATTCTACTGTAGCAGGACATGCTAACACATTTATATTCCCTGGTCTAGAAGCTGGTAATATAGGATATAAAATAGCTCAAAGACTAGGCGGATTTGAGGCAGTTGGACCTATCCTTCAAGGGCTAAACTCTCCTGTAAATGACCTTTCTCGTGGATGTAACGAAGAAGACGTATATAAATTATCTATGATTACAGCTGCACAAGCTCTAATGAAATAAAATGTATATAGAAAGATTAAAGGACTCACTTTTTACGGTGAGCCCTTTTTTTGTGCTAAGCTTTTTATTAATCAAAATAAAATATATCCTCAAACTTTTTATCAAGCGCGATACATAGAAGTAGCGCTAGTTTTGCAGTTGGGTTAAATTGTAATGTTTCAATTGAGCTAATAGTATTACGAGAAACTCCGACAATATTAGCAAGGTCTTGTTGAGATAAGTTTTTCTCTTTTCTTATTTCTTTTAAATTATTTTTTAAAACTAGTTCGTTATCCATAATTTATCAAAAAGTCACTATAATATAGTTTATAAAAGATGCCACACTAATTATTAAACTCGCTATAAGCGATGATTTATATGATTTTTCTTTTGTAAATTTATATCTAGTATAATTTTCTGCAGCAATAAATGCCCATAATAAACAAATTAAATCGTGACTGAATTTATCAGCAATAAAATTTATTATTATAAAAACTAATATTAAGATAAGAAAAATCTTATATCCTAAAGATAGCCCTTTATAACTGGCATTTTCTAAGCCTTCGTCTGTTTTTTCATCTCTAGCTTTTTTGAGTATTTCATCTTTATTCATAATTTCACCTCATACTTAACCTAAGATATACTTAGTTATATATAGATATAAACATCCTATAGTAGCGAGAACGCACATTATAAAATTAAAAAGTGCATATTTAGTTTTTAAAAACTTATACTCATTAAACCATATCCCCGCGCAAAACCCAAACTCGAGAGCTGCTATATCAGTATATGTAATATTATTTTTATATTTTAAAATTAGTAGAATAAAAAATACCACACCTGAGATTTTTAATCCCGCTGAATACCCTTTATTTATAGCATTATCATATCCCTCGTCAATACTTTCTTTTCTAGCTTTTTCGAGTATTTCATCTTTATTCATAATTTCACCCTATAAATTTATTACACTAAAAATATAACTCACTAAGCAATAAAGACTAGCGATGGCTGTACCTACCGCTTTTATCATATCAAATATATTCTCATTAATTCTATATTTAGAGTAATATTCAATAGCCGAAATCCCCCAATAAAAAATAAAAATATCATAACTATCTAACCTATGCACTTTATTAAATATATAAAGTGCAAGAATTAAAAATGTAGAAAATCTATACCATCTTGAGTATAACTTATATCTTGTACTATCAAACCCTTCATCGTTTTTCTCATTTCTAGCTTTTTCGAGTATTTCATCTTTATTCATTTTAACCCTCCACCTTTGACAAGTTTACTTGGTATTTTTATTATATCACGCCAAGTTTACTTGTCAAGATGCTTTAGTTAGAATAATGAACAACTACGAAAAAATCCCAAATTCAGTAGGAATAATTTCTTCTTCTGTATACTTAATTTCCAAATAAAATAGAAGTTTTAATGCATATCTATCGATACCGTTTGATGTATCCCAGCAGTGACTAGAATTTTCAATAACTATCTTACCATCTTTAAACAAAGTATCCCAATCTAACTCATCATATTGCTTTTTTTCAATCCATTTCTTTTTTCCACTCGGTCTTTTTATTTTTTTTCTTATAATTTTTGGCTTCTGAAAAAAATCTTTATGTAAAATTATAATTCCATCGTAATTTTCCATGGCTTCTTTATAATTCTTAAGGTTAATGTTATATGATGTGTATTCATATATGTACCAATTTTCATCACTTAATACTAACTTACATGAAGCCCCATAACCTAAGCTCATTTATAACAACCTATCTTTCTTATTTTATAAACTATATCGTGTCCTTTTTTATTAATTATATATTAAAT
>JASBZD010000026.1 GCA_029983595.1 Peptoniphilaceae bacterium | reverse complement strand
TTTTAAGATTAATATTCCACCTAAGTATGAGGATATTATCGAAATTGAAGTTTATCGTGATAAAAAGTTGATTGAGAAAAAAATTATAAATTATGTCGACGAGAATAGCATGCGTAAAGAGATGCTAGATGATATTATCGAAGGTTTTAAAAGCTTTGGATATGAAAATGTAGTTAAAGCTAATCTTTCAGAGTTTGAGAAACAGACTAATTTTATAGATTTCTTTTTAGGTAAAGATGTCGGTTTATATCAAAATATGTATGAGCTATTTAGAAAAATATATGAGGATACTCGCGATACATCTTCAGATGTAAAGGTACATGAGCCTTATATGAAGGGGCTTCCTAATAGGAAATTTAAACCTCAGGGTACTGTTACGCGTGCTGAGGTTGCGACTATTTTAGCGCGTATTATGACTGATGGCAACGTACCAAAAGGCAAACCAAAAGCTAAGGATGCAAGATCTGATTGGTATTCAGATTATATAGCATTTGTGGAAAAAGAAGGTATTATGAAGGGATTTGATGATGGCTCATTTAAGCCTAACGCAAAAATTTCAAGAGCTGAGGTTGCGGCTATTATCTCTAGATATAAATCTCTAAATAACTCTGCTTCTGCATCTTTTCCAGATGTAAAATCATCTCATTGGGCTTATAAAGATATAGCGAGAGTTAATGATATGGGATATATGTTAGGTTTTCCTGACGGGACTTTTGGTCCTTCTAGCAATGTGACACGAGCAGAGATCGTTACTACTATAAATAGAGTTTTAGATCGCCATCCAGATGAGTCATATATAGATGTTAAAAGACCTAAACCTTTTAAAGATATAGATGATAACTGGGCATATTATCAAATAATTGAGGCGACAGTAAAACACGATTATGTAGTTATTGATGGAGTAGAAATCTATAAATAATATAAATAAAATTTAGTTTATTTTTAACACCTCTCGGGTATTTTAATCTTGGTGAGGTGTTTTATTATGGGCATAAAAATTATTAAAAAACAAGATTATAAAACTACTAAATGGAGTGGTGGCGAGACTACTGAATTATTTATCTTCCCTGAGGATGCTAATCTTTCTGATAGAAATTTTAATTATAGAATTTCTTCAGCTACTACTACTGATGAAGAGAGCGTATTTTCTGATTTTAGCGGATATGATCGATATATTATGAGTCTAACTAATGATTTAGTCTTAAAATATGAAGGCGAAGATTTTAAGCTTGAGCCATTTGAGATTTTTTATTTTGATGGTTCAAAAAATACTATCTCATATTCTGAAGTTAGAGATTTTAACCTTATATTAAAAAAGGGGCTTCAAGGAGGCTTAAGAGTTGAGTCTTTATGCGAGGATTGTACTTTAAAAACTTATAATTTATCTAATGCTATTATCCCAGTTGATGGAAATATTAAAGTAAAATATAATAATGAAGAGTTTACTATTGAGAAGTTTGATACATTATTTATTGGTAAAAATGATGAAATAGAAATAGTAAATAATAGCGGGGAGTATTCACGTATTATAGTAGTTGAGATGGAGGTATAGTCTGTGAAAGATTATAAGGTTTTTGATATAATTGGGCCAATTATGATAGGTCCAAGTAGCTCACATACGGCTGGGGCTTGCAGAATTTCAAAAACTGCTAGAGCAATTTGTGGTGAGGGGTATAACCATGTAGAGTTTAAGCTTCATGGTTCTTTTGCTGCGACTTATAAAGGTCATGGAACTGATAAGGCTCTTCTTGCTGGAGCTTTAGGTTTTGATACTGATGACGAGAGGCTTAGAAATTCATTTGAGATAGCAGATAAAGAGGGGCTAAAATACGATTTTACTATTAGCGATTTGGGAAAAGTTCATCCTAATAGCGTAAAAGTTATTTTTAGTTATCCAGATGGTAGTGTTTCTGAAGTTGTAGGTTCATCTATCGGCGGGGGAAATATCGAGATTATAGAAGTTGATGGAAGCCCTGTTTCTTATACGGGTGAGTTTCCTACTCTTATTTTAAAATATTCTGAGCAAACTGGCATTATCCACTATGTTTCTAGCGTTCTAGATAAGAATAATTATAATATTGAAAATATGTATACTGTAAAACGTGACGATGAGGTTACGCTAGTTACTGAGACTACAGAGCTAGTTTCTTCTGATATTATAAATGAGATAATTAATGATCAGAGATTTAGTTTTGGGAAATATATTACAGGGGTGAAGTAATGTTTGAGTCTGTAGAAGTTATTAAAAATAAATGTAAAGAAAAAAATATAGAACTTTGGCAACTAGTTTTAGAAGAAGACTCAAAAACTGGACAATTTACTAAAGAAGAAATCATAGAAAATTTAACTAAAATGCTAGAGGTTATGGAAGGTTCTGCTAATGTAAACCTAGATAAACCCTCAAAAACTGAGATGGGTATGATCGATGGGTTTGCGCATAGAATGAAGAACTATTCTGATAATAATGAGACTATTACTGGAGATTTTATAACTAACGCAATGGCTATGGCTTTTTCTACACTTGAATCTAGTGCTTGTATGGGAAAAATTGTCGCATCACCTACTGCAGGTTCTTCAGGGATTTTACCAGCTGCTCTTACTTCCATGAAAAATAGATATAATTTTACGACAGATAAGCTTGTAGAATCTATGCTTACTGCTGTAGGGGTAGGTAAAATAATCGGAAGATATAGCTCATTTGCGGGAGCTGAAGGGGGTTGTCAGGCAGAAACTGGATCTGGTGCAGCTATGGCAGCCGGTGCAATTACTTATCTTTTGGGTGGAGATATCGATCAAATTTTTAACGCTGCATCTATAGCGTATATCCATGTATTAGGTCTTGTGTGCGATCCTATAGCGGGACTTGTAGAATATCCATGTACTTTTAGAAATGCCTCAGGAGTTGTAAATGCATTTATATCTTCTGATATGTCTTTAGCTGGCATAAAATCAATAGTACCATTTGAACAGGTTTGTATTGCTGTAGAAGAAGTGGGTTCTAATTTACCTGAGTCACTTCGAGAAACTGGTCTTGGTGGGCTTGCTGGAACTGATGTCGGAAAACAGATTATGCATGAATTTTTAGAAAAAAATAAAAATATAGGAACAAAAACACCAGAAAAAATAGAGGTAGGCGATTAATAATGGCGAAAAAGGAATTTGTAATTCCTACATCTTTTTTGACTAGAGAAAGACTTTTATCTCCAAAATATCTTTTTAAATTAATTTTAGAAGCTGGAGATATAGAGGGACAAGAGGTTTTATTAACTAATGATGATATGCTTAGGATGGGATATTCCTGGATATTATATCAGGCAAAATTTGAGGTAGAGAGATTTCCAAGATCTAACGAAAAAGTAATAATCGAAACTTATACTCCTAAGATAGATAAATTAAAAGCATATCGTAACGTAGATATATTTGATATGGATAAAAATTTATTAATTAAATCTACTGGAGTATGGCTTGTCGCAAGTATTGAGACTAAATCGATAATTGAACTTCCAGATGAGGTTTTAGATGCCTATGAAATTAAGGGAGTACCTAATTTTAAGAAGTTTGAAAAATTTAGAAATGTTAAAATAATTGATGAGGGAGAAGAGAGAAAAACTTATAAGTCCGATATAGATTATAATAATCATATAAACTCTGCCAATTATATAGGTTGGCTTACAGATTCTATAGAAAATGACGACTCAAACCTTAAATCACTTGAGATTTATTATAAAAAAGAGATAAAACCTACTGAAAAAGTAGTACTTAAAAAAGAAGAAATAGAGAAAAATATATTTATTCATGAGATACTAGGTGATGGCAAGCTTAAAGCATATGCCATAACTAAGTGGAATGAATAAAAAATAAAGGAGAAGATATGAGTAAAGTAGTAGCAAAAGTAGATGGAAAAGAAATAACACAAGATGATGTAGTAAAATTTGTAGAGACTATTGGTCCGCAAGTAGCTATGCAATTTAGCGGAAATGAGGGAATAAAAACTATTATCTCTGAAATGATTAACCAAGAACTTTTATTAATTGATGCAAAAGAGAATAATCTTCATGAAGATGAGGATTTTTTAGTAATTTTAAATGAGACTGCAGATAATTTATTAAAAAATTATGCATTTCAAAAAGTAATAGAAGATGCAGAAGTTACAGATAAGGAAATTGAAGACTTCTTTAATACTAATAAGGACCAATTTGCCGGTGAGTCAGTAGATGCATCTCATATATTAGTAGAAACTGAAGCAGAGGCTCGTGACGTTTTAAATAAACTTGAAGCTGGAGAGGCTTTTGAAGAATTAGCAAAAGCTTACTCAACTTGTCCATCGGCTCAAGAAGGCGGAAATCTTGGAGAGTTTGGGCGTGGAATGATGGTTCCTGAGTTTGAAAATGCTGCTTTTAATATGGAAGTGGGAGAAATTTCAGAACCTATAAAAACTGATTTTGGGTACCATGTTATAAAACTTAATGGCAAAAAATCTGCTGATGAAACTAAAATAGCCGATGTTTACCAAGATGTTAAAATGGAAATCTTAAGACAAAAACAACAAGCTATGTATGTAGAAAAAATTGACGAACTTAATAAAAAACATAATGTAGAATTATTTGAAGAAAATATAAGATAAAATACTATAATTTTTTTAGAAAGCCTAATTTTTGGGCTTTCTTTTTTTATTAATAAACATTTAAATAATTGAAAAAACGTGTATAAAATGATAAAATTACAGTATGCAAACAATTTCTTAAGAGGATTTTTTAGAGTGCAAAAGCTTTATTTCTTAAGGCAATTGCGTGTTATTTTATTACTTTTGAAAAATTTAAGGGGGTGAGTTACCTGGTAATCGATTCTATAAAAGATATAAGAGATTTAGAAGAATCGCTAGAACTTCAAGTAAAAGAGGCTAGAGATAATAAACTCCGTGCTATTAAAAAAGCAGAGGAAGAGGCTAAAGTTAAGGCTCATAATATTATAAAAGATGCTAATAATGAGGCTAAAAGAATAATTGAAAATAAAACGCACGAAGCAGAGAGAATCTCTAACGAAAGACTAGAAAAATCTAGAGAAGAGTTTGAATTTCTAGCTAGACTAAACGACAGAGACTTAAAAGATAAGGTAGACTTTGTATTGGAAAGGATAGAAAATTAAATGGCAATTGTAAAAATGAATCATTTCAAGCTATATTCTCTCCAAAGTGAAACTTCTAAACTTTTAGATTTCTTTCAAGACTATGGTAAAGTTCATATTAGTAACTTATCTGAATATGACGAGATAGAACAGTTTAAAGAATCTGGATTAGATATAATTTCAGAGCCTAAAGCTATATTAGATGTAAGAGAAGAGCTAACTGATATAAAATCTACTATGGATATTCTGGAAGGCTATAAAATAAAAGTTGGGGCTTTAGAAAAGCTTAAACAGCCTACTACTAGAATGGATTATAGAGAGCTTATGGATGTAGGCTTAAATACTGATGTTTCTAAAATAATAGAAGAGGTAAAATCTCTAGATGCTAGTATTTTGGAAAAAGAAAATGAAATCGATAGATTAAATGATGAGATTTCAGAACTTAGACCGTGGAAAAAGCTAAACCTCACTGGTAAAGAGCTATCTGATACGAAACACCTAGTTTATATCACTGGATATGTTCCAGAAAATCAGTATCAAGATCTTATAAAGGATATAAATAATTTATCTCTTACTTTTATTGAAAAAGCGATGGATTCTAATCGCAATAGTTATTTCTTACTTACTTCTCATAAAGAAGAGAAAAATCAGTTACAAGATGTCTTAAATAACTATTCATTCTATGAAGAAAAGCTAGATTTAGCTAATTCTCCTACAGAAGAGATTGATATTAAAAAATCTAGCATAGATAGTTTAAAATCTGAAATTGATAGTGAAAAATCTAGATTAAAAGATATTTATAAAAATGATCTAAAAAAATTAGAAGTAAGATATGATTATTTAAAACAACTTGAGAAAAAATATGAGACTTCTACTAATATTTTAAAAACTAATAAAGTCTTATATATCGATGGTTATATAGAAACTAGTAGAGAAAAAGAGTTTGAAAATTTATTATTAAAGAATTTTGGCGATAATATAGTTTATGAAACTAATATGGCTGAGCTAAATGACCCATATGTACCAGTAAAACTTAAAAATAATAAGGTATTTGAGCCTTTTGAAAATGTTACTACTATGTATGCTAACCCTAACTATAACGAGTTAGATCCGACACCTTTCTTAGCTCCATTTTTTATAATGTTCTTTGGGATGATGGTAGCTGATGTGGGTTATGGTCTTTTAATGGCTATTGGTACTTTACTGATGATGCGATTTGACTTACCTGATAAGACTAGAAAAAATATGAGATTTTTCTTTATTCTAAGTCTTGGGGTTATTTTCTGGGGACTTATTTATGGTTCGTTCTTTGGCGGACTTATAAAAATGCCGATGCTAGTCGATTTACAGTCTGATTATATTACTGTAATTATTATTTCGCTAGTTTTAGGACTTATACACATGTTCTTTGCGCTTATTTTAAAAGCTTGTGTATTTATTAAAAATAAAGAGCCAGAAGGCGTACTATATGATGTAGGATCTTGGTATCTGCTAATTGGTGGTGGAATCTACTATATCTTATCAGGCATGCTTGGCTTACCAGGTGCTAATATAGCGAAGTGGGCCATGATAGTAGGTGCAGTTTTAATCGTATTATTTACAGCTCGTGATAGCGAAACTAAAGTTGGGCGTATTGCAGGTGGTGCATATAACCTATATGGAGTTTCATCATGGGTAGGAGATATAGTTTCATACGTAAGACTTATGGCGCTTGGTTTATCTGGTGCTTCTATTGGTCTTGCACTAAATTTAATAGTAGGGATGATATATGATGCTAGTGCTGTAGCTGGTATTATAGCAGGTATTATTATCATTTCATTTGGACATCTTGCAAACTTAGGTCTTTCTGCACTTTCTGCTTATGTGCATACTCTAAGACTTACATTTGTAGAGTTTTTTGGAAAGTTTTATGACGGCGGTGGATTAAAATTTGATCCAGTAAGATATGAAACAAAATATTTAGATATTAAATCTGAGGAGGAATAAAATGGGATTTTTTGAGCAATATGGTGGAGTTTTCTTTGGAGTAATAGGAGCTGCTTTAGCTGTATTTTTAGCTGGTGCTGGAAGTGCTAAAGGAGTAGGTATGGCAGGTGAAGCTGCTGCAGGTCTAGTTTCAGAACAACCTGAAAAATTTACTAGATCTCTTATTCTTCAACTTCTACCAGGTACACAAGGACTTTATGGGTTCCTTATTGGACTATTTACTATGTTTAGATTACAAGTTGGTATGCCACTTAACGAAGGTTTATACCTTTTAGGTGCTTCTCTACCTATAGCTATTGTAGGTTATCTTTCAGCTATCGCTCAAGCGAAAGTAGCTGTTTCTGGGGTAAGTCTAATTGCTAAAAACGATGAACAATTTACACAAGCTATTATCTTTGCGGTAATGGTTGAAACTTATGCAATTCTTGCATTCATTATTTCATTATTATTACAAAACCAAGTAGCTTTTGCATAATTTAGTTAGGAGTTTAGGCTATGTCAAACTTAGATAACATTGTAAAAAAACTACAAGAAGAGACAAAGCTAGAGATAGATAAAATAAATAACGAGACTTTATCAGAAGTTAAAAGCATTGAAGATAAAATTATTGGAGAGGCTAATCTAGAAAAAAATAAAATTTTAGAAGAAGCCAATAAACGTGCTAATAATACGTATGAGAGAATTTTAGAAAATTCTAAGCTTAGAATAAGAGATGAAAAAATTTCTAGTAGACAGAAAGTTGTTAATAGAATTTTTGAAAATGCTTTATCTGAGCTTGAAAATTTATCAGATAATGACTTTTATAATTTTGTAGATTCACAAGTTAAAAAGCTAAACCTAGATGATGATTATAAAATTATTATTCCAAAAGATAAGCTAAATGCTTTTAAAGGTACTGATATAGAAAGATATATCTCTAGTGATGAGTTTACTAATTCAGGATTTTTCGTAAGTTCTGGAAGAGTAAATTATAATTTTAATTTTGAAGATTTATTAAATTCAAAAAGGGAAGAAATAGAACCTGATATTTTAAGAAAACTATAGGAGGCTAGTTATGAAACGTGAAGATTATATAATGGCCTCTACAATTACGAGAGTATACGAAAATAATCTTTTATCCAGAGCGGATTTTCAAAGACTTATCGAGACTGAAGATTTAGAGTCTTTTAAAAGGGCTTTATCTGAAGTAGGTTATTCTGATGCTGCATCGCATCTTAATAATCGCGAGGAGTTTGATAATGCTCTTGATAATACGCTTTTTAGTATTTATCGCGATTACTATAAGATGGATTTAGACCGAGAAGTTATAGATATTCTAACCTCTAGATATGATTATCATAATCTTAAGGTTTTAGTTCGCTCTAATATATCTAAAAAAGATTTAAGCCATCTTTTAATTGATTTTTCTGATTATGATTTTAAACGTCTAGAGGATGTTATAAAACAGACTGAGAGAATTAATAAAGATGATAAGTTTGAAGTTTTAGCTCGTAAGGCTATGCGTGATTATGAAAAAAATGGCGATCCTCAAAGAGTTGATATGAGAGTTGATAAGGCATTTTTTGAAAATATGCTAGATGAGGCTAATAAATTAGATGCCCCTAGTATTACTAAATATGTAAAAAATGCTATTGATGTTCAGAATATAAACACTATTTTAAGAGCTAAGTCTCAAAAACATAACTTAAATTTTTTAAGGGAGTTTTTAATTCCTGGCGGCAATATTGACGAGAAAGTTTTTATAGAAAATTTCAATTATGAGATTTCTGATTTTATTAATCTACTTTCTGGATATGATATTTATAAAAATTTAGATTTAGCTAATAAGAGATTTGGCGATGATAACGAGATTTCACACTTTGAGGAAGAAATGTCCTCGTTTCTAGCTGATAGTGCTTTATCTGGTTCTAAGGTTACTTATGGGCCTGAGGTTTTATTCAACTATCTATTTAGAAAAGAGCGTGAAATTAAGATTATTAGAACTATAGCGATTGGCAAATTAAATGGGCTTTCATCTTCTGATATAAAAGAGAGGATAGGTGAATTAGCGTGAATAAAGTAGGCGTTATAGGCGATAAAGATTCGGTGCTTGGATTTAGAGCGCTTGGACTTTCGGTTTTTACACCTGAAGAGGATATTGAGATTAGAAAAACTATTGAGACTATGGTTAAGGATGAATATGGAGTAATTTTTATTACTGAAGAGTATGCTAAACGCGCAGAAGAGACTATCGACAGATATGATAATAGCATTACTCCTGCGATTATTCTTATTCCTTCTAATAAGGGTAGTCTTAATATTGGCAAAGATAGAATTATTACTAACGTAGAAAAAGCACTAGGTTCTAACATACTTTAGAAAGTGAGGTATTTATTTGGAATCAGGTAAAATAGTAAAGGTCGCAGGACCGTTAGTAGAAGCTTCTGGAATGAGTGATGCTAGAATCTATGACGTTGTAGAAGTTTCTGATAATAAATTAATAGGCGAGATTATCGAGATGAGAGGTGATGTAGCTTCTATTCAGGTATATGAAGAGACTACAGGAATAGGGCCAGGAGATCCAGTTTATACTACTGGTGCACCACTTTCTGTAGAGCTTGGACCTGGTATGATGGAGGCCATGTTTGATGGTATTCAAAGACCTCTAGATAAGCTTGAAGCTAAATCTGGATCTTTCTTACAAAGAGGAGTTACAGTTAATCCACTCGATAGAACTAAAAAATGGAAATTTATACCACAAGTACGAGTTGGTGAAGAGCTTGAAGAGGGAGATGCTATAGGATATGTAGATGAAACTAATATCGTAAAACACCTTATTATGGTGCCACCTCGCATTTCTGGTAGAGTAAAAGAAATAAAAAATGGAGATTTTACAGTTGAAGAAACAATTTGTGTTTTAGAAACTGAAGATGGAGATAAAGAGCTTTCTCTTATGCAAAAATGGCCAGTGCGTATTGGTAGACCTTATAAGAAAAAGCTAGACCCACAAAATCCTCTAGTTACTGGCCAAAGAGTTATTGATACTTTTTTCCCAGTTGCTAAAGGGGGAGCTGCAGCGATTCCGGGGCCTTTTGGATCTGGAAAAACTGTTATACAGCATCAACTTGCTAAATATTCAGATGCTCAAATAGTTATTTATGTAGGTTGTGGAGAACGTGGAAACGAGATGACTGAGGTACTAGAGGAGTTTCCTAAACTTATCGACCCTCAAACTGGCGAATCACTAATGAAGAGGACAGTGCTTATTGCTAATACTTCTAATATGCCAGTTGCTGCTCGTGAAGCATCTATTTATACTGGTATTACAATAGCTGAGTATTTTAGAGATATGGGTTATTCTGTTGCGATGTTTGCCGATTCGACTTCTCGTTGGGCAGAAGCGCTTCGTGAAATGTCTGGTCGTCTAGAAGAGATGCCGGGGGATGAAGGATATCCTGCTTATCTATCTTCTCGTATTGCTGATTTTTATGAGCGTACTGGAAGAGTTATTTCTCTAGGGAAAAATGGCAGAGAGGGAGCTTTAACGGCTATTGGTGCGGTTTCTCCTCCAGGTGGGGACTTATCTGAGCCGGTTACACAATCTACACTTCGTATAGTTAAAGTTTTCTGGGGGCTAGATTATGAGCTATCTCACGCTCGTCACTTCCCAGCTATAAACTGGATAGATTCTTATTCTCTATACCAAGATAAAATGGATAGATATTGGAATGAGCATTTTGATGATGACTTTTCTAATCTTCGTAAAGCTGCTATGGGACTTTTACAAGAAGAGTCTGCTCTTCAAGAGATTGTAAGACTAGTAGGGGCTGATTCTCTATCTGACGAAGAAAAACTAAAACTTGAAACTACTAAGATGATTCGTGAGGACTTTTTACAACAAAACTCTTATCACGTAGTAGATACATTTTGCCCAGTAGATAAACAAATCGAGATGCTAAAAGCTATTTTAGATTTCTATAACTATGGTCGCGAGGCTCTTTCTAAAGCGGTTTATATGACTGAGATTAATAAACTTCCAGTTAAAGAAGAGATTGCGAGAATGAAATATATAGAAAATGAAGACGCATCAGATGAAATTAAAAGATTAAGAAATAAAATTAAACGCCAAATGGATAACTTAGTTAGCGAAGGAGGAGTAGAGAATGCTTAAAGAATACAAATCAGTATCCGAAGTAGTCGGTCCTCTAATGCTAGTTGAGGGCGTAGAAAATGTAAAATATGAAGAACTAGTAGATATTAGACTTCAAAATGGTGATAGACGCCGTGGTAGAGTACTAGAAATTGAAAATGATAAAGCTCTAGTTCAAGTATATGAAGGTACATCTGGAATAAATTTAAGAGAAACATCTACTAGATTTTTAGGAAAACCACTAGAACTAGGTGTATCTGAAGATATGATAGGCCGTGTATTTGACGGACTTGGTAATCCGATTGATGATGGACCTAAGATTATTGCAGACAAATCTCTAGATGTTAATGGAAATCCTATGAATCCATATGCTAGAGATTATCCAGATGAGTTTATCCAAACTGGTGTATCAGTAATCGATGGTCTTAATACTCTAGTTAGGGGCCAAAAGCTACCTATTTTCTCAGCTTCAGGGCTTCCACATAACCAACTAGCAGCACAGATTGCTCGTCAAGCTAGAGTACTAGGCGATGATACCCACTTTGCCGTAGTTTTTGCAGCTTTAGGTATTACATTTGAAGAATCTAGATATTTTATAGATGACTTTACAGAAAATGGAGCGATTGACCAATCTGTATTATTTATTAACTTAGCAGACGACCCAGCTATCGAAAGAATTTCAACTCCTAAGATGGCTCTTACAACTGCAGAATATTTAGCGTATGAAAAAGGATATCACGTTTTAGTAATTATGACTGATATGACTAACTATGCTGAAGCACTTCGTGAAGTATCTGCAGCACGTAAAGAAGTACCAGGACGTCGTGGATATCCAGGTTATCTATATACTGACCTTGCGGGAATTTATGAAAGAGCAGGACGTATAAAAGGTGTAGAAGGATCGATTACTCAAATCCCAATTCTTACAATGCCTGAAGATGATATTACTCACCCAATCCCTGACCTTACTGGATATATTACAGAAGGACAAATTATAATGGGTAGAGAGCTACACAAACGAAACTTACAACCACCTATCGATGCAACTCCTTCATTATCACGTCTTAAAGATAATGGTATAGGAGAGGACAAAACTAGAGATGACCATAAAGATACAATGAACCAGATTTATGCAGCATATACTAGCGGTAAACAGGCTAAAGAATTAGCTAATATCCTAGGGGAAGCGGCTTTATCTGATAATGATAAATCTTTTATGAAATTTGCTGAAGAGTTTGAGGATAAATATATCAGTCAAGGATTCTACAAAAATCGTACGATTGAAGAAACTCTAGATTTAGGATGGGAATTATTAAAACTTATCCCAGTAAGTGAGCTTAAGAGAATTGATGATAAGCTTATTAAAAAATATCTTGGAGTTGATCCACAAGCTAATGCCGAATCTGATGACGATTATAGCGATCCATTAGATGAGCATGATGCCGACTTAACAGTTACAAGAGATGAACGAATAGAAAATTCTCCTTACGAATATGAATAATTGGTGGTGAGATTATGGCAATATTAAAAGTAAACCCCACTAGAATGGAGCTTAATAACCTAAAAGCTAGGTTAAAAGTTGCATCTCGTGGCCATAAACTCCTAAAAGATAAACAAGATGAGCTAGTTCGTAGATTTATTGAACTTATTCGCGATAACCAAAAACTTAGAGATGAGGTAGAAGAGGAGCTTATTAAATCATTCCAAGATTTTACACTAGCTTCGTCTACTAGTTTTCCACAGTTTTTAGAGCTAGCACTTACTATGCCTAAACAGCGTATAGATGTAGATATTTCTACTAAAAATGTAATGAGTGTATCTATTCCAGAGATGGAATTTAAAAAGACTTCACTAGTTGAGACGACTTCAGAAGAGATGGTAGGAAATTTCCCATATGGTTTTTCTGATACAAATTCTGAACTAGATGAGGCGATAGAAAGACTTGATGGAATTTTAGATAAGCTTTTAGAGCTAGCAGAGCTTGAAAAAGCTACACAGCTTATGGCTAACGAAATCGAGGTAACTAGACGTAGGGTTAATGCGTTAGAATATCGTACTATTCCAGATCTAGAACAGACTATTAGATTTATTAG
>JASBZD010000025.1 GCA_029983595.1 Peptoniphilaceae bacterium | reverse complement strand
TAAAATATTTTTTTTAGATTGTAGATCAAAAATATTATTAGATGATTTATTTTCTGTCGCTTTATTAAACTCGGTTATCTTTAAATTACTAAATAAAGCATCATTTATTAATTCTCTAATTATAATATTTATCTCATCTATATTTAATATTTTTATTATATCTTTTTTAGGGTGAATATTTACATCAATTAATTCTGGATTTATGTCGATATATAATATAAAAACAGGAAATCTATTTATAGGAATTATAGAACCATATGCCTTCTCTACTTCATTTGAAATTAGAGAACTATTTACTATTCTATTATTTACAAATAAATATTGATAATTTCGGTTAGATCTAAATAAATGATTGTTTGAAATATATCCACTTATTTTAAAATCACTATCTTCATAATTAATAGATATCAAGTTTTTTGATATATCTTCACCTAAAACAGAATAGATATTATTTAAAACTGAAGAGTTACTATTAGTTTTTAATATTAATTTATCATCTTTTATATAACTAAATGATATATCATTATGAGATAGTGAAAGTTTAGTAATCAAATCATTAGTTTTATTTATTTCAAAATTCTTAGTACTTAGATACTCTTTCCTTACTGGTATATTCTTAAATAGATCTCTACAAATAATAGTTGTCCCTAAATTAGTAACTATTTCTTCACTAGAAATTATATTACCATTATTATCAACATAAGAAATACTTCCAATCTCATCATCTATCTGTTTAGTGATAATAGTCACATCTGAAGCACTAGATATACTAGATAAAGCCTCTCCTCTAAATCCAAGTGTAAGAGCTTTATATAACTGATTAATATTATTAATCTTAGATGTCGTGTGTCTTTTAAAAGCTAATTTAAGATCTTCTTTATTAAATCCATCACCATCGTCAGAAACTTTAATTAAACTTGCTCCATTATTTTTAATCTCAATATTAATATTTTTTGCATTAGCATCTATTGAGTTTTCTACTAATTCTTTTACAACAGATGCAGGATTTTCTATCACCTCACCTGCTGCTATTTTTATAATTGTTTCGTCAGATAAGGTTTTTATAATACTACTCATCTAAAATATCCTTTAATTTATAAACTAAGTCAAGTGCTTCTCTTGGAGTTAATTCATTTGGGTCAACTTCATCTAATTTATCAAAAATAATGCTAGATGATTTATTCTCTTTAATAGGGTCATTATCATATTCCATAACAGTTTCACTAAATAAATTAATTTGAGGATCTCTATTATTATTTTCATATAAAGATAAATATTTCTCAGCTCTTTTAATAATAGTTATTTTAACTCCTGCTAGATTAGCAACATGAAGCCCATATGATCTATCAGATGTGCCATCAATTACTTTTCTTAAAAATTTTATTTCTCCATTATTTTCAGATACTGACATAGTTTGATTTTTTATATTACTATAATTCTCTTCAAGTCTAACAAGTTCATGAAAATGGGTAGCAAAAATCGTCTTAGCATTAATTCTTTCTATTATATACTCTATTAAAGCCCTAGCTAATGATAATCCATCATATGTACTAGTACCCCTCCCTACCTCATCTAGAATTATTAAGCTATTATCTGTAGCATTATCAATAATATCAGCCATTTCCTTCATCTCTACCATAAAAGTACTTTCACCTAAGTAGAGATTATCATGAGCGCCAATTCTTGTAAAAATCTTATCAAAAATTGGTAGTTTTGCATAACTAGCTGGTACAAAACATCCAATCTGATACATAATAGATATTATAGCTAACTGTCTCATATAAGTTGATTTACCAGCCATATTTGGCCCAGTAAGTATAATAAAATTTTTATTATTATCTATAATTGTGTCATTATCAATAAATATATCTACATTTTTTTCAACTATTGGATGTCGACCATTTTTAATTTCTAAAGAATTGGCGTCACTAAAAATAGGTCTAATATAATCATTATTATAAGATACTTTAGAAAAAGTACTAAATACATCTAACATAGCAATATCATCGGCTAAATTTAAAATTAAATCATAATTATCTAATACTATATCTCTAATATCTAAATATATTTCATATTCTAGCTGATTGATAATATCCTTAGAGTTTAGAATTTCCATTTCTGCTGACTTAAGTTTTTCAGTAAAATATCTTTCAGAGCCAACAAGAGTCTGTTTTCTTATAAAATAATCAGGTACTTTATCTAAATAAGATTTAGAAATCTCAATAAAATATCCAAGTATCTTATTATATTTAATTTTTAACTTATTAATACCAGTTTCATTTTTAAGTTCATTTTCATATTCTAAAATAAAGTTAGAAGAATAAGTAGAACTATTTTTTAACTCATCTAATTTTTCAGAAAATCCATCTTTTATAATAGAGCCTTCTTTGGGAGATGTAAGCGCATTTTCTAAAATAGAGTCATTAATTAAATTTTTAATTTCATTTATTTTTTCTATACTCTTATTATCATTAAAAATTCCAAAATTTATATTTAACTTATTTAATATATCTATAATATTATCTATCGGGTTTAGAGAATTTTTTAATAATAATAAATCTTTAGGGCTGTTAGAAACACCTGATATTCTTACTAGCGCTCTCTCAATATCATATATTTCATTTAATAAATTTCTAATCTCACCTAGATTAATTAAATTATTATATAATATATTTACAAACTCTAATCTTTTATTGATATCTTCTTTAGTAATTAGAGGATGTTCAATAATAAATTTCATTTTTCTAGAACCCATTGAAGTTTTTGTTTTATCTAAAAGATTTAATAATGTTCCTTCTTTTTTATTATTAATTTCAGAAATAATATCAAGACTTACAAGAGTATGATTATCTAAAGACATAAAATTATCTAGATTTATATACTCAATTTTTCTAATATGGTCTAAAGCACCAAATTGGGTCTTATCTATATAAGAAATAAGTTCTATTAAAGAATTTTTAATATTTTGGTTATTTAATATTATATTATTATCTTCTACTGAAATTATTTTACCATCCAAAAACTCTTCAAGGTTTATTTTGTCAGTATTTTCTGTATAGTTAACTAGAATATTGTTCTTTTTTAAGATATCATCTATATTTATATTTTTTGAGTTTAAAATTAGCTCTTTTATCTCCAATATATTAAGCTGATTTCTGAGATGGCTACTGAAGTCATTAAAATCTTCATTCTTAAATGTAAAATATAGACTACCTGTACTGTAGTCTACATAAGATAATGCATAAGAATTATTAGAAACAAAAATAGAACCTAAATAATTATTAGAGGAGTCTTCTTCAGTAAAATCTAAATTTGTACCAGGTGTTATAACTCTAGTAACACCTCTTTTTACTAGACCTTTAGATTCTTTAGGGTCCTCAAGTTGCTCACATATAGCTACTTTATAGCCATCATTAACTAGTTTAGAAATATAGCTATCTGCAGCATGATATGGCACTCCACACATAGGAACTTTTTTTTCGACACCAGCATCTCTAGCTGTTAGCACAATATTTAATTTTTTAGAAGCAAAAACAGCATTATCAAAAAACATCTCATAAAAATCACCCATTCTAAACATCAATACAGAATCAGGATAATCCTCTTTTGTATCTAAATATTGACGCATCATTGGGGTTAATTTTTCATAATCATAATTACTCATCTATTATACCTTGTAAACTAAAAGTATTAGCATCAGTTATTTTTACTTTCACTATATCTCCAATTAATTCTTTATCGCCTTTAAAATTAACCGTTTTAAAAGTATCAGTTTTACCTGATAACATATTTTCATCAGTTTTAGATATTTCATCTACTAATACTAAAACAGATTTACCAATATATTTTAAGTTTTTTTCTAGAGCATTTTTATTTACAGCATCTAATAAACGATTAAATCTTTCCATTTTTATATCGTGCGGAATCTGATCTTCTCTATATGCAGCTTTTGTCCCTTCTCTTTGGGAAAATATAAATGTAAAAACTGAATCAAATCCTACTTCATTAACTAGATCTAAAGTATCTAAAAAGTCCTCTTCAGTCTCTCCTGGAAAACCTACTATAATATCTGTAGTTAAAGCAATATCTGAAGAAATTTCTTTAATTTTATTTATTTTAGAAAGATAGTCTTCTCTAGTATAATGCCTATTCATCTCTTTTAAAACTTTATTGCTACCAGATTGAACCGGTAGATGAAGATGTTTTGATAAATTTCCTAATGTTTTATAAGAATTTATTACTTCATCAGAAATATCTCTAGGATGAGAAGTCATAAATCTAATTCTTTTTATACCATCTATTTTATTAATTTCTTTTAAAAGCATAGAAAAATCTACATTTCCATCTAACGTTTTACCATAAGAGTTAACATTTTGACCTAGAAGAGTAACTTCTTTCACCCCATTAGCTGATAATTTAGTAATTTCATCAACTACATCATCAAGTTTTCTGCTTACTTCTCTTCCTCGTGTATATGGTACTATGCAATAAGTACAAAAATTATTACACCCATACATAATATTAACAAACGCTTTATGGTTATACATTCTATTATAGTTTAAATCCATTGACTCAACGTCATATTGGTCACTAATATCAACTATAGTCTTTTTATCATATAAGCTGTTATATAAAAGTTCAGGAAGTTTATTATAATTAGCTGTTCCCATTAAAATATCTATATGATTATTAAGTCTTAAAAATTCATCTAGATCTTTCTCTGCATTAGGAAGACATCCAGAAACAACTATTTTAAAGTCTTTATTTCTTTCTTTCTCATGTTTTAGAATGCCTAAAAATCCATTAACCTTATTTTCTGCAGTCGCTCTAACAGCACAAGTATTAATAATAATATAATCAGCATCAGTATAATCATCAGTCTTTTTCATTCCTAGAGTTGACATAATAAATTCTACTTGTTCTGAGTCATGTTCGTTCATCTGACATCCATATGTCCTAACATGAAATTTATTATTACTAGATTTATTTTCTTTAAAAAATTTGATATATTCTTCGTTAGTCATTAGTCCTCTTATCTAAAAAGGACTAGAAAAATCTAGCCCTTAAAATTTATTTATTATATTTTACGCTTCTTCAGTTTCTTCTACTTCTTCAGCGTTTTCTTCGTTTAGTTCAGATACTTCTTCGTTATTATTAATTTCATCATCTGCAGATTCTATAACTACATTCTCAGCAATTTCTTCATTTGAATCATCATCAGCATTATCTGCTACTTCAAATGACTCTTCTTCATTGCTATCAGCTTTATTAAATAAATCAGCAAAAGAAATACCAAATCCATCATTGCTAGCTTGTTCTACTTTTTGATTTCTTGGTTTATTTTCTTTTTGTCTCTTGCTTCTTTTTTCGTTAACTCTATCGTAGTTAGACTCTTTTTTTGGAGCAGGTTCTTCAGTATTTTCTATATCATCATTAACGTCTTCACCTTCAGCAAGTCTAGCTTCTCTAGCGCGTTGTTTTTCGATTTCTTTAATAGAAAGACTTATTTTTTTATTTTCTTCGTCTATATCAGTAATAACAACTTCAATATCTTGACCTTGTTCTAACTTATCGCTAGGTTTATCAACATGCACTCTTGAAATTTGAGAAACATGTAATAAACCATCAACACCACTTTCAAGTTTAACAAATGCACCAAAATCTAATAGATTTACAACTTTACCTTGAACTATATCGCCAACTTTGTTTTCTTCAACAAATAGATCCCATGGCTCTTTTGTAAGTTGTTTTAATCCTAATGCTACTCTATCTTGTTCAGGATCAATTTCTAAAACTTTTACATTTACTTCTTGTCCTGGTTCTACAACATCAGAAGGATGTTTTACTCTATTCCAAGAAAGTTGTGAAATATGGATTAAACCATCTATTCCACCGATATCTACGAAAGCACCAAAGTTAGTAAGTCTTTGTACAACACCTTCAATAGTGTCTCCTACATTAATATTTTCATAGATTTCTTTTTTCTTTTGTTCGATTTCTTCTTGTTCTACAACTTTTCTAGATAAAATAATTCTTCTTTTATCTTTATTAAAATCAATAACTTTTGAAGCTAAAGTCTTATCTAAGAACTCAGATAAATCTTTTTTATATCCTACTGATACGTGAGAAGCAGGCATAAATGCATTTAGTCCTAAAACTTCACATTTAAGTCCACCTTTAGTCACTTCATTTACATAAGCTTCAACAATCTCTTCGTTATTGAACATTCCTTCAACAACTTCCCAATTTTTCATTTGTTGAATTCTCTTATGAGAAAGTAAAACATTGCCATCTCCATCATCCATCTTAAGAACATAAACTTCGATTTCATCTCCAGACTTAAATAAGTCAGATGGGTTTACATCAAGCGAATCAGAAACTTCTTCTTTAGGTACGATACCATCAGCTCTATAATTAATATTTACGCCAACCTCTGTATCATTTACATAAAGAACTGTACCTGTTAAAATATCACCTCTTTTGATTTTTGTGAAGGAGCTGTCAATAGCTTCCATCATTTCATTTTTGTTCATATCTTCCATCTTTTCAATAGCCTCCTTAATAATCCAGGCAGGAGTCGATGCACCTGCACTAATACCTATTCTATTATATACTAAAAGTTTAGAAATTTCTATTTCATCTATAGAATTTATAAAAAAAATATTAGAATTATATTTTTTTGCATTCTCATATAGTTTTGTAGAGTTAGAACTTTTTTTATCTCCAAATATTAAAACACAATCAACTGATTTTGCTAGATTAATTACTGACTGATTTCTTAATTTTGTAGCGTTGCAGATAGTGTCATAAAACTTATATTTAATATTTATGCTATCTAAAAACTCAAATATCTCATTTAATTTATTTTCATTAAAAGTAGTCTGCGAAATTATTACAACTTCTTTATCTGTATTTATTAGATTTTCTTTATTTTTTTTAAGTTCTTCTATGTTTTCAATTACTAATCCATTATAACATGAATAACTATTAATACTCACTACTTCTGGATGATCTTTCTTGCCTAGAATAACTAAAAAATCATCTTTATATTTTTTTGCTAACTTTTGAACTTTTATAACTTTTGGACATACAGTATCTATAACATCATATATTTTCTCATATTCAATTTTCTTTTCCAGTGCAGTTCCATGGGATCTTAGTATTAAAGTTCCATCTTCAATATTCTCATTAAGTTCATTAAGACCAAGTTTTTCAAGTCTATTTGTTTCATTATGATTATGAATTAGCATCCCATCTATATATACTTTTTCGTTATTTTCTAAAGCTTCTTCAGTTAACTTAACAGCTCTTTTTACTCCACCACAAAATCCATAATAATCAGCTAAAATTATTTCCATACTTATCCTTTATATATCGTATTTAAGAGTCTTTTTGCCTCTATTTCATATGCATTAGTCTTATCTTCTTTTATAAGCTTTTCATTAATTTTAAATGGCTTTTTTATATATACATTAACTTGTGAGAATAATCTATAATCTGTGTCAATATATACTGGAATTATATCTTTTCCTGACATCTTAGAAATTACAATAGGTCCTGGATGAGAGTTATCTATATCAAAGTTTTTCACTCGTGTTCCTTCAGGTAATATCCCTACGATATTATTATCTTTTAACCTTTTTGTAGCGATTTTTAAAGCTTTTATATCATTACCTTTTCTATTTACAGGAAAGACATGAACTTTATTCAAAAACCATTTTGATATATTATTTTTGAAAAGCTCCATTTTCCCCATAAAATTTATACTCTCTGGCCAAATTATTGCAAGAATAAGAGGATCAAAATTACTGAGGTGATTTGAGCATATAATATAAGAATCATCCTTAATTTCTATATCACCAATTACATCTATCTTAAATAAAAAATTTAAAAAGAAACTTAATATAGGTTTTAAAAATTTATATAACATTTTTTCCTTCTATGATATTTATTATTTTTTTAATAGTTTCATCTATAGTAAGAGATGTATTGTCTATTATAATTCCATCATCTGCTACCTTAAGTGGAGAAACTTTTCTATTCATATCATTATAATCTCGGGTAGAAAGATCATTTTTTATTTTATTAAACTCATCAGTTGTATACTCTACTCCTAGTTGATTAAGTCGTCTTTCAGCTCTTTTATCTACGTCTGCAGTTAAATAGAACTTGTAATCAGCATCTTTTAAAACTACTGTACCAGTATCTCTACCATCCATTATAATATCAGTTTTTTTAGCTATATCACGCTGCATATCAACGAGTTTTTCACGTACTGGAATATATTTTGATATATCAGATGCTATCATTCCAATTTTTTCCATTCTAATATCAGATGATATGTCTCTGTCAAATAGATAAATTTTATCATCTTTAAAAGATATATCTATATCATTAAGATAATTTTTTAAACATTCTTCATCTTCAAAATTATCATATCCATTTTCTAAAAGATATAAAGCCACAGCTCTATACATTGTCCCAGTATCTAAATATGTTAGATTAAGTTTTTTTGCTAAAAGTTTTGCTATTGTGCTCTTGCCTGCTCCTGATGGACCATCAATAGTTATTTTCATATTAAACCTCTTTTAAATTCGCATTAATTCCTGCCAAATATCCAGTTGAAAACGCAATCTGTAAGTTATAACCTCCAGTAAGCGCGCTAACATCTAAAATTTCTCCACAGAAAAATAAATTTTCTACTAAATTAGACTCCATTGTATTTGGATTAATATCTTCTACATCTACACCGCCTTTTGTAATAACGGCTCTTTTTATATCATCTACTCTATTATATTGTAAATCAAAGTTAGTAATAATATTCCCTATATTTTTTCTGTCGTTTTTAGAAATACTATGTATTTTATTATTACCATTAATATTTATAATTTCTAATAAATAATCAGAAAAACTTTTTGGAAAATATTTATAGAATAAAGTTTTTATTTCTTTATTTTTATTTTTATTAAATAATTCTAATAAATACATATCAATATCATCTATGTTTAAATTAGGTAATAGATTTAATCTTAGAATTATTTTTTCATTAAAATCTGTTATATAATCAGAAACTATAAATGACAATGGACCTGAAATTCCTCTATGTGTAAAAATTATATCCCCAACAAAACTTTTAATATTTTTATTATTTTTAAATACATTTAACTCAATATTTTTAAGAGATACTCCAGCTATACTACTAGTATCTAATTTTAATAAAATTGAATTTAAGGAAGATCTAGCAGGTATTATTTTATGATTAAATGATTTTGCAAATCTATATCCATCACCAGTAGAACCAGTAATAGGATATGACATACCACCAGTAGCTAAAATCACTTTTTTAGATAGAATTTTACCTTTTTTAGTATCAATATTAAATAAATTATCTTCTTTAATAATATTAGTTACTTCAGTATCTAGAGATTTTGTAATATTTTCTATATTTTTATAAAATACATCAATAATATCGTTGCTATTATCAGATTTTGGAAAAACTTTAAAATCATCTTCTATTTTTAAGTCAACTCCATTAGATTCTAAAAAATCCATTAAATCAAGATTAGTAAAACTATATAGAGATGAGTACATGAATAAATCATTTCTAGTAATAAAACTAAAAAATTCAGAAATATCTCTCGAATTAGTTACATTACATCTTCCATTACCTGTGATAGATAATTTTTTACCTACAGATTTATTTTTATCTATAAGTATAATATCAGAATTTTTAGAGTTTTTTGATAAAGTAACTGCAGCCATTAAACCAGAAGCTCCAGCCCCAATTATAGCAACATCATATATTTTCATTACTATCTAAATCCTTTCAATAATTGTTAATGCAGGTGGATAGTTTTTCTGATTTAGTAAATTAATATCTATTACATTAAAACTTTTTTGAGGTAAGGTTTCTAGATATTCTCTAACTTTTATATATTCTTTCATACCTTCTGAATGTCCAGGATAAAATACTATAATACCAAAAGCATTTTTATTCATAATTTCTAAAGTAGATTCTAAAAAAGTTATTACCTCAATATAATTAGTAGTAATATTTTTATCTCCAGAAGGTAAATAACCCAGATTCATAATAAAAAAGTCAATATTTTCTTTAACATATTCTCTTATTTTATTATGATTATCATTTATTATAATAATATTATTTGTATCAATATTTTCTTTTTTAAATAATGATATAGAATTTTCAATAGCTACTTTTTGAATATCAAATGAGTAAATCTTACCAGTATTATTTAAAAGTTTTGATAATTTTAAAGTATCAAATCCATTACCTAACGTAGCATCAACACATATGCTATTTTTATCTAATCTATTATTTATAATTAAATCTATAATCTTATGAACAGAATTTAAGTTATCTATTTTCATTACTAAAATTTTTTAAATAATCTAACTCTTCTTTTTTCAGCTTTCTATATGAACCTTCAAGTAGATTTCCAATATCTATATTTCCTATTTTTATCCTTTTTAAAGTTATAACAGGATGATTAATATAATCAAACATTTTTCTAACTTGTCTATTTCTGCCTTCTTCTATAGTAATTTTTACTAAAGACTCGTGCTTAAAAACTCTCTCTATATTAGCTGAAGCTTTTTTAGTCTTTTTTCCATCAATTAAAACCCCATTTTGAAGTTCTTCTAATTCTTTAGGAGTAGGAATCCCCCTAACACGTGCTAAATAAGTCTTAGGCAATTCATATCTTGGATGAGTAAGTTTATTAGTCAGATCTCCATCATTTGTTAAAATAATTAATCCACTAGTATCCATATCTAATCTACCAACAGGATATAATCTCTCATCTGATTCGATAAAATCTACTACATTTATTCTATTTTTTTCATCTGATGCAGTAGAAACTACACCAGTAGGTTTATTTAATAAATAGTATAAATTCTTTTCATTTAATGATACAAGCCTATTATCTACTTTTACTATGTCATTTTCATCTACATCATGTGCAGGATTATCAATTATTTCCCCATTTACTTTTACTCTTTTTGCAAAAATGATTTCCTCAGATTTACGTCTTGATGCCACACCTGAATGAGCTAAAAATTTTTGTAATCTCAAATTTCAACCTCCTCAATTTTAACCTCTGGTAGATCGTCTAAAGAGCTAATATTAAATATATATAAGAATCTATCTGTAGTACTATATAAGTTTGGCAGACCAGGTGCATCTAGTTTTCCACTAATCTCTATTAATCCATCATCTAATAACTTGGATAAAATATTATTAGATTTTACACCTCTAATATTATCTATTTCTGCTCTAGTAACGGGTTGTTTATAAGCTATAATTGATAAAACTTCCATAGCTGAGTTAGTAAGGTTTTTCTTTTTATCAATATTAAAAAATTCTCTTACAATATCATAGTTTTCTGGTCTAGAATATAAAGAAACTGAATTCTCAGTTATATCTATATAAATCCCACTATTATCAGAATATTTATCTTCTTTAATTTCTAGTATTATATTATTTAATTCTTCTTTACTAATTTTAAAAAAGTCTACTAGCTTTTCTATTTGTACTGGTTCACCAGATAAGAATAAAATAGATTCTATTAGACTTTTTAGTTTTATATTATTCATAAGCTAAAATAACATCTTTCTCAGTCGCTGATAATTTCAATTTGCTCTCTTTTACAAGTTCTAATATAACTAAAAAATGAGTTACTATCTCAATTCTAGACGAATTCTCACCTAAAAGTAAATTAAATGTAAAAGACTTATTATTATTTAGTATATCAAATAATTTCTCCATACTCTCTTCAAATGTATAGTCATTTTCTTCTATTTCATAAGCATCTATATCTTTATATGGCTTTTTCTTTTGAAATTTTTTATAAGTTTTAGATAATTTATTTATATCCATTTTCTTATAATCAATTTCCTTCTCAAACGAAAGAATTGTCAGATCTTCAGTGTTTTTAAATAACTTTTTTGAACCTACATTATAAGAAGAAACAAGAATATTTGATATATATTTAAAGTAATTATACTCTATAATTCTATCAACTAGTTCTTTTCTGGGATCATCTTCGTCTACTTCATCATTTTCTACTGGTAATAATGTTTTTGATTTAATCTGTAAAAGAGTAGAAGCCATAATAGAAAAATCTAGAAAAACATCTAAATTCTTATAAGTAATAAGGCCTAACCTATTTGAAAATTCATTAGTTAAGTAGGATATCGGTATATCATATATATCTATTTTATTTTCTTTAATTAAGTTTAAAAGAAGATCCATTGGACCATCATATACATTTTTAACTTCTATATTAATAACGTTATTCATTAATATAATATATTCATAATTCCATTAATAATTGGCACTATTATTCTAGAAACCATACCAGTAGCTACTAGAATAAATAGAATAATAGAAAAATACCTTTCATATTGCATAATTTTATATTCATATTTAGCTGGCATCAATGACATTACAATCTTTGAGCCATCTAAAGGTGGAATAGGAACAAGATTAAAAACCCCAAGCATTATATTTACATAACTTAGAGTATAAAAAAACAGCTGTAGATAATATATATTCAGTCTATAGGATATTTTAAATAAAATTGAAGATAATAAAGCTATTATAAAGTTTGTAAAAATTCCAGAAAATGAAACTATTAAAGTATCCCTTTTTCTATCTTTAAAATATCTAGGATTTATAGGTACTCCCTTTGCCCATCCGAATCTAAACATAATCATAAAAACCAATCCAATTGGATCAATATGAGCTAATGGATTAAATGTTAGTCTGCCAGCATTTTTAGCTGTAGGATCACCTAGTTTATAGGCTGAATATCCATGTGCATATTCATGACATACAATAGCTATTAAAAATGCTAATACACTTATAATAGTTGAAGTAATATTATTCATTGAATCCCTTTTCTAGCATAGCAAAAGTAATACCTATTATAGTTTTTGCATCAGTTATTTCACCAGTTTCAATTTTTTCATATGCTTGCTCTAATGGTAACTCTAATACTTCAAGAAACTCATTCTCATCTAGGTTTTGGTCACCGGCTACTAAATCAGTCGCTAAAAAGACATTTATCTTTTCAGTACAATAACCTGGTGACACATAAAACTCTTTCAAAAATTTAATATTCTCTGTAGAATATCCAGTTTCTTCTTTTAATTCTCTAATAGCAGTTTCTTTAGGTTCCTCATTTGGTTCAAGTTTTCCAGCCGGAATTTCAATAAGTGTTTTTCCTGTCGCTATTCTAAACTGTTTTACTAATACAACTTTACCATCTTCAGTAATAGGCACAACACCTACTCCACCAGGATGTTCTACTATTTCTCTTTTGCTATATTTTTTATTAGGAAGCTCTACCGTCTCAATTTTTAAATTAACAATTTTTCCTTCGTATAAATTTTCAGTTTTAATTACGAATTCTTCCATTAATAATTCTCCTTAAATTAAACTAAATACTTTCATCAATCATATTTTTAGCAGTTAAATATGTCGATTCACTATAGTTATCGCCTTCTATAACCTTAGCAATTTCTTCTATTCTTCTATTATAATCTAAATTCTCAATAA
>JASBZD010000024.1 GCA_029983595.1 Peptoniphilaceae bacterium | reverse complement strand
ATTATACTACAAATTTATTATATATAGTTTTAACTATTCTAAATAAAATATATAGGTTTTTTAATGTGTATAAACTATGATATAATTAAGTTTATTGATATTAACTCATTAAAGAAGGGAAATTGATTTGAAAGATAGAGTATTTAGTGGCATTCAGCCATCTGGCAATTTAACAATAGGAAATTATTTAGGAGCGTTATCTAATTTTAGTAAACAACAGGATAAATATGATTGTATATATTGTGTAGTGGATCTTCATGCTATTACATCAGGAATAGATCCTAAAACTTTACACGAGCGCTCATTTGAGATTATGGCTTTATACCTAGCCTCTGGGCTAGATCCAAATAAATCTATAATATTTTATCAGTCGCATGTTCCAGCCCATGCAGAGCTTATGTGGGCTTTAAATGTGATTACTCCCCTAGGTCAGCTTCAGAGAATGACTCAATTTAAGGCAAAATCTGCAAAAAAAGATGAGATTCAAGCGGGTCTATTAAATTATCCTATTTTAATGGCGGGAGATATAGTCTTATATGATGCAAAATATGTGCCAGTTGGTGATGACCAGCGTCAACATATTGAGTTTACTCGTGATTTAGTCGAGAAATTTAATGGTATTTATGGAGAGACCTTTATAATGCCAGAAATGCTAAAAACTAAATCTGGTGCGAGAATTATGTCGCTTCAAGACCCTACATCAAAGATGAGTAAATCAGATGAAGATGATAAGGCTTCAATTTTTATTCTTGACGAGCCTAAGAGAATTGAGAAAAAGATTAAAAGTGCAGTGACTGACTCATTAGGAAATATTGATTATAATAATGAACAGCTTGGACTTAAAAATCTTATTAATATTTATTCGGCTATTACTTTAAAATCTCCAGAAGAAATAGTTAGCGAATATTCTGGAAAAGGATATGGAGCGTTTAAGGGAGATTTAGCTCAGATAGTTGTTGAGGCTCTAAGACCTATACAAGAAAATTATAAAGAGATTATCTCGGATAAGGGAGAGCTAGAGAGAATTTATAAAGATGGGGCGGATAAAGCTAATGAAATAGCTTCTAAAAAACTTTCTGAAGTATATGAAAAAATAGGTTTTGTTAAAAAATAAGGGAGAACTATGGAAAATTTAAATAAAAATTATAATCCTAAGGATTTTGAAGATAAATTATATGATTTTTGGATGGAGAATGGCTATTTTCATGCTGAAGTAGATAAGAATAAAAAACCTTTTACTATTATGATGCCACCTCCAAATGTTACAGGAAATCTACATCTAGGCCATGCTATGTATGTGTTACAAGATATCTTAACTAGATGGAAGAGAATGGACGGATATAGTGCATTATGGCTTCCTGGCACTGATCATGCTAGTATCTCAACAGAATCTAGAGTAGTAAATAAAATTAGAAGTGAAGGTCACACTAAAGAAGAGTTGGGCCGTGAAAAGTTTTTAGAAGAGGCGTGGGACTGGACTAATACTTATGGCGGAAATATCAAAAATCAGCTTAAAAAGATGGGATTTTCTTGTGACTGGGAGCGTGAAGCTTTTACATTAGATGATGATTTATCAAATGCTGTAGTAGAAGTTTTTAATAGATTATATGAAAAAGGATATATCTATCGCGGTGATAGAATTATAAATTGGTGCCCAGATTGCAAGACTAGTATTTCAGATGCTGAGTGCGATCATGTGGATACTAAGTCTAAAATATGGTCTTTTAAATATCCGATAAAAGGCGAAGATGATAAATTTATTACGATTTCTACTACTAGACCTGAAACTATCCCTGGGGATTTAGCAGTTGCGGTAAATCCTGAGGATGATAGATATAAAGATTATGTAGGAAAAACTGTAATTCTTCCAGTTTTAAATCGTGAAATACCTATTATTGCTGATGAATATGTGGATATGGACTTTGGTACTGGGGCGGTAAAAATTACTCCATCTCATGATCCTAACGACTATGAAGTAGGTAGTCGCCATAATCTTGGACAGTTGAAGATTATGAATGACGATGCTACTTTAAATGAAAAATCTGGAAAATATAATGGGCTAGATAGATATGAAGCTAGAAAAGAGATTATAAAAGATTTTGATGAACTTGGGTTATTTGTAAAAGAAGAAGAGAGAGATAACGCTATAAGTCATTGTTCTCGTTGTAATACTGTAATCGAGCCGATTATTTCTAAACAATGGTTTGTTAAGATGCAGGAAATGGCTGATGCGACTCTAAAAGAGTATTATAAAAATAATAAACCTGAGTTTGTGCCAGAGAGATTTAATAAAATATATGTACAGTGGCTAGAAAATATCAGAGATTGGAACATTTCTCGTCAGCTTTGGTGGGGGCATAGATTACCAGTTTATTATATTAATGGAACTGACGAATATGTAGTTTCTCGTACTCGCCCTGAAGATACTGATAAAATAAAATATACTCAAGATGAAGACACTCTAGATACTTGGTTTAGCTCGGCTTTATGGCCTTTTTCTACTTTAGGATGGCCTAATAATACTGAAGAATTAGATTATTTTTATCCTACTGATGTTTTAGTTACTGGGTATGATATTATATTTTTCTGGGTTATAAGAATGGTATTTTCTGCAATTGAGCAGACTGGAGAAGTTCCATTTAAGACTGTGCTACTTACTGGTATAGTTAGAGATTCTCAAGGCAGAAAAATGAGTAAATCTCTAGATAATGGAGTAGACCCACTTGATGTAATAGATGAGTATGGGGCTGATGCTCTAAGATTTTTCCTAGTTAATGGAAATAGCCCGGGAAATGATTTAAGATATTATGATTCAAAAGTTGAGGCATCTCGTAATTTTGCTAATAAATTATGGAACGCATCTAGACTAGTTTTAATGAATGTAGATGATGATTTTAAATTTAGAGAGATTTCTGATATAGATCTAAAGGCTGAAGATAAGTGGATTTTAAATTATCTAAACGAAACTATAGATAAGATAAATGGGTTTTTAGATAATTATGAAATTGGTCTTTATAGTGAAGAGATCTATGAATTTATCTGGAATGAATATTGTGACTGGTATCTAGAAATGATAAAACCTAGGTTCTATTCAGATGATAAGAGTGTAAAAAATGATGCTATAAATATTGCTTTATATTTATTAGATAAAATTTTAAAACTTCTTCATCCTATTATGCCTTTTATAACTGAGGAGATTTATGGATTTTTACCTACTAAAGATTCTGACGCTTTAATTATAGCTGATTGGCCACATTTTAAAGATGAATTAGAATTTAGTAATGAGTTTAAAGAAATTGAGTTTATTAAAGAGGCTGTAAGATCTATTAGAAATATAAGATCTGAGCTAAATGTACCTAATAAAAAGAAAACTAATACTTTATTTAGTACTTCTGATGAAGATTTAAAAAATGCATTTTTAAATAATGAAGTTTTATTTAATACTCTAGGTTTTTCAGAGTCTATTAAATTTACAGATAAAGCTGATATAAATCCAGATGATTATACTGCTTTAGTAGTAGGAAAATCTGAAAT
The DNA here is from genome assembly GCA_029983595.1 of Peptoniphilaceae bacterium. Classification (GTDB taxonomy): domain Bacteria; phylum Bacillota; class Clostridia; order Tissierellales; family Peptoniphilaceae; genus Neofamilia. The sequence goes on along the minus strand of JASBZD010000024.1, from coordinate 10,416 downwards.
ATTTTTACCTATGTCAGAGCTTGTGGATAGAGAAAAAGAGCTAGAAAGACTAAATAAAGAGGTAGAAAAAGTTTTACCAGAGATAAAACTAGCTGAATCAAAACTATCTAATAAAGGATTTGTGGATAATGCTCCTGAAAAGCTAGTAGAGGAAGAAAGAGAAAAGAAAAAAACATATGAGATTATGTTAGAAAATTTAAAAGAACAGATTTCTAAATTAGAAAAATAATTTATACTTTAAATTAACTAATAGACGGTATTATAGCCGTCTTTTTTAATTGATAACGATTATACCATTGATAAAATTTTGCCAATACAATATAATAAATCTATCGGTTTATTATTTAACAAAATTTAGGAGGTATTTACTTATGTCAACTGACTGTCAATCTTTCGAAATGATTGATGAATTTTTAAAAGATAGGGATAGTTCATCTTCTCTTATCGAAGTATTACATAAGGTCCAAGATTACTATGGATATATTCCAAAAGAGGCGTTTCCTAAAATCGCGCTAAAATTACAAGTTCCATATTCGAAAATTTATGGAGTTGTAACTTTTTATTCAAGATTTAGTTTAGTGCCTAGAGGTAAATATTCTATTTCTGTATGTAATGGTACGGCTTGCTATGTAAAGGGAGCTGAAGATTTACTAAAAGAGTTTTCTAAAAAACTTGATGTGGAAATGGGTGGCACTACAGAAGACTTAGAATTTTCTCTTATTGAAACTAGATGTTTAGGAGACTGCGCTAATGCTCCTATCGTTTCAGTAAATGATCATATGTATACTCACGTATCATTAGACGATATAGATAAAATTATTGAAGATGCTAAAGAGGGTAAATTAGATGAACTTAGAGAAGCTTAATAGTATAAAAGAAAAAACTCTTCCAGGTTTATTAGAAAGAGTTAAAAATGACGAAAATTTTGTAGTAGAAAATGATGATATTAAATACATAGACGAAGTAAATGGCAAACAAGAAAGAATAGTTCTTCGTAACTATGGAGTTATAGACCCTAAATCAATCGATGAATACATAGCTCGTGGAGGATATTTTTCTCTAGATAAAGCACTTAATCATATGGAACCAAAAGAAATCATCGATGTAATGATTGACTCTCATCTAAGAGGACGTGGTGGAGCAGGATTCCCAACTGGTAAGAAATGGGAGTCAGCTAGAAGAGTGCCTGGAGATGAAAAATACGTAGTTTGTAACGCAGACGAGGGCGATCCAGGTGCATATATGGACCGTTCTATATTAGAATATGATCCACACTCTGTAATAGAAGGTATGACTATTGCTGGTAAAGCTATTGGAGCTCACCATGGATATGTATATGTGCGTGCAGAGTATCCTAACGCTGTAAAAGCTCTAGCTCATGCTATAGAAGAAGCAAAGAAATACAACTTATTAGGTAAAGATATACTAGGTTCTGGGTTTGATTTTGATTTACAAATAAGACTTGGAGCTGGAGCGTTCGTTTGTGGTGAAGGTACTGCACTTTTACAATCTGTAGAAGGAAATCGTGGGATGCCTCAGGCGAAAGTTTATAGAACTAGTGAACGTGGATTATTCCAAAAACCTACTATTATTAATAACGTAGAAAGTTTAGCAAACGTGGCTCAAATTATCGATAAAGGTGCAGATTGGTTTAAATCATTTGGGACTGTAGATTCTCCTGGGACTAAAGTTTTTGCACTAGTTGGTAAAGTGAAAAATGCTGGACTTATAGAAGTTCCGATGGGGCTTACTATTAACGAAATTGTATATGATATCGGTGGCGGTACTCCAGATGGAGCTGATATAAAAGCTGTCCAAACTGGTGGTCCTTCTGGCGGTTGTATACCTCCAGGACTTTTCGACACACAAGTAGATTTTTATTCTCTATCTCAAATCGGAAGTATTATGGGTTCTGGTGGTATGGTAGTAATGGATGAAAATGACTGTATGGTTGATATTGCTAAGTTCTTTATGAAATTTACTGTAGATGAGTCTTGTGGAAAATGTACTCCATGCCGTGTGGGTAATATGAGAGTTTTAGAGATTCTTGATAGAATTACTTTAGGCGAGTCTAATATGGAAGAAATAGATCTTTTAAAAGAATTATGTGATGTTATAGCTGATACTTCTCTTTGTGGTCTAGGTAAAGAAGCTACTAACCCAGTAAAAAGCTCACTTCAATACTTTGGAGATGAATATATAGAACATATTAGAGACAACAAATGTAGAGCACGTGTATGTAAAGATTTATTAGAATACTTTATTACTGATAAATGTATTGGTTGTGGAAAATGTAAAAAATCTTGTCCAGTAGATGCTATTACTGGAGAAAAACGCGAACTACATACAATAGACCAAAAAATCTGTATAAAATGTAATTCTTGTTTAGAAGTTTGTCCTGTAAATGCAGTAGTGAAAATTTAAGAGGTATTTAATGATTAACTTAAAAATAAATGATATTGATGTAAGAGTTCCTGAAGGCTCTACTATTTTAGAGGCAGCTAGGGAAATAAATATTGAAATTCCTACGCTTTGCCATTTAAACTTACACGAACTAAACTATGTAAATAAAGATGCTAACTGTAGAGTATGTCTTGTTCAATGGGGCAATGGACTAGTTCCAGCTTGTAATACGCTTGTGCGTGAAGGTATGGAAATTAGAACTGACACTTTAAAAGTAGTAAAATCTAGAAAAGTAAATATTGAGCTATTACTTTCTAACCACCCTAAAGACTGTCTAGTATGCGATAGAAATGGTGACTGTGAGTTACAGACTCTAGCAGCAGATAATAATATTAAAAATATAAGATTTAAAGGAAATCGTATAAATTTCCCAATAGATAACTCTTCATTATCTATCATAAGAGATCCTAATAAATGTATATTATGTAAAAGATGCGAAACTATGTGTAATCAAGTCCAAACTGTAGGTACACTAACTGACGTAGGTAGAGGATTCGATACAGTAGTTGGTACTAACTTTATGCAACCAATGTATAAAACTAACTGTACTTTCTGTGGACAATGTCTATCAGTATGCCCTACTGGTGCCTTAACTGAAGTAAACGAAATTAATGAAGTTTATAATGCTTTATCAGATAATGAAAAAACTGTTATAGTTCAAACAGCTCCTGCAGTAAGAGTAGCTTTAGGTGAAGAGTTTGGAATGGAAGCTGGAAGTATTGTTACTGGAAAGATGGTAACAGCTTTAAGAAACCTAGGGTTTGATTATGTATTTGATACTGATTTTGCGGCTGATATTACATCTATAGAAGAGGCACATGAGCTAGTTCATAGACTTCAAAATGGCGGAACTCTTCCTATACTTACTTCATGCTGTCCTAGCTGGGTAAACTTTATTGAAATTAACTTCCCAGATATGTTAGATATTCCATCTACTTGTATGTCTCCTCATGAGATGTTTGGGGCTTTAGCTAAAACTTATTTTGCTGAAAAAATTGGAAAAGATCCTAAAGATATAGTTGTCGTATCAGTAATGCCTTGTGTTGCTAAAAAATACGAATCTAAACGCCCAGAGCTAGTTTCTCAAGAGGGATATAGTGATGTAGATTATGTTGTTACTACTCGTGAATTAGCTAGTATGATTAGAGATATGTCATTAGACTTTAAAAATCTAGAGTCTTCTGATTTTGATAGACTAATGGGTGAGTCTACTGGTGCTGGTGTAAACTTTGGTTCTACTGGTGGGGTTTTAGAGTCTGCTTTACGTACTGCTTATAATATAATTACTGGAAAAGATTTACATCAAGTAGAGTTTAAAGAACTAAAAGACTTAACCGGTATAAAAGAATCTGAAATCAAAGTAGGAGATTATGAACTTAGAGCAGCAGTTTCTAGTGGTTTAGGAAATGCTAGAAAGCTACTTAATAGAGTTAAAAAGGGCGAGGCTCATTATGATATTATTGAGATAATGGCATGCCCTGGAGGATGTATAAATGGTGGAGGTCAGCCTCATCACCATGGAGATATCAATGTAATTAAGAAGAGAATGGAATCTATTCATACAGAAGATAGAAATAAACATATCCGTAGATCATATGAAAATCCAGAAGCTATTAAATTATATGATGAATATCTTGGAGAGCCAGGTGGAGAAAAAGCTCACAAATTACTTCATACTTCTTATGAAAACAATGATACACATGAATATTTTTAATAAATATTTATATTAAGATAAATATTTTAATAACGGCATACAATAATAAGTTTGCCGTTATTTTTTATGACTATGTAAGAATTTTAATTTATATAAAGTAGAAAATAATTAAAAGGAGCAGAAAATGTTAGTATATATTGCGGGTAGTGGTGCTATGGGGTGCACATTTGGCTATTACATATCAAAATATACAGATAATGAAGTAATATTTTTAGATAACTGGGATAAAAATATAGAAAATCTAAATAATAATGGTATGAAATTAACTGGAAAAATAGAAGGTTCTATGGATGTAAGAGCTATGAAGCCTTCAGAAGCGACAGAAAAAGCTGACTTAATAATTTTTTTAACTAAGTCTGTTGGGTTAGAAGATATGGCTAAGGGTGTATCCCACTTAGTAGATAAAAATACTCAAATATTATGTCTATTAAATGGTATAGGACATGAAGATATTTTAGTTAAATATGTAGATTTATCTCAAATCAACATGGGAGTTACAGTATGGTCAGCAGGAAGAGATAATTCTGGAGATATTAATGTAACTAATATAGGAACTATAGATATGCAAAATATCGGCGGTAATGAAGAAGAAGGAAGAAAAATAGCCAATATTTTAAATGAAGCAAATTTAAATGTAACTTATAATGAAGATGTAATGAAAGCTATTTGGAGAAAATTAATGGTAAATGGCACATTAAACTCTTTCTCTACACTTTTGGAATGTAAAGTGGGAGAGTTTTTCTCTCTAGACTCTCATGCTGAAATAGTAGATGAGTTAATAAGTGAGTTTATAGAAGTTGCAAAAGCAGATGGTGTAGAATTAGATAAAAAAGAGATGTTAGATTATATCTATAAAACTAGCGTACACACTAAAGACCACTATCCATCTATGTATCAGGATTTAATTATAAATAATAGAAATACTGAAATTGATTTTATTAATGGTGCTGTAGTAGAAAAGGGTAAAAGATATAATATCAAGACTCCATATAATGAGTTAATTACTAAACTAATACATGCAAAAGAAGAATTAAAAGGTTCTAAATTATTTTAAAATTTAGGACTAGAGAAATGAACTGAACCCCAAAATCCAAAATTAGGATGGAGGGGTTTTGCAATATATAAAATTAAAGATAATTTCTTAACTAAAATGTAACTTTATTTTAGTATAATTGGGATATACTAATATTATGATATACGTTTTCATATTATTAATTTTTCTATCATCTTGTAGCCCTAATAATCAGGATATTATTGATTCTGATAAGTATCTAGATTATGAAGCGAGAATTGTATCAGATAAAAATGGTGAAATTTTAGAATTAAGTAATCGTGATAAAAATTTTATTTTAGATTTTTCTAAAGTAAGTCCTTTTAGTATAGAGTTTTGTAATATAGATGGAGGCGATGTAGAGGTACTTATTGGAGTAAATAAAAAGACGCCTTTTGATGAAAATATTTCTCCTAGACCATTTTTTTATAATATAGATTTTGAGAATGAAAAATTAAGGCCTAAAATGAGAGTAAGCAGATTATCAAACCCCTTAGAAGAATTTAATGCTTTTGATATTGATAATGATGGGATTGATGAACTTATTTCTATTGAACGCGATATATCTGGTAAATATGATATAAATGCTTATAAATATATAAATACATTTAGGTTTGAAATATATTATCAGAGTAAAAAACTCGATATTTTACCAAAACTCGGTTCTAAAGATGGAGAAATAATTCTGGATGGAAAGCATAATAAATTATATTTATATGGAGGTAATATATTATGGGAAGAAATTTAAAATTAATAGCTACAATGCTAGCTTTTACTTTACTATTTTCTTCATGTGCAAAAAATGAGGAATCTTCAAAAGTAGAAGAAAATAATGAAAAGGAAGTAGCTACCCAAAGTGAAGAGATGAAAGAATATTCTCTAGCTGATACTAAATTTTTAGATGAATTAGAGACTAAAAATGTAGAGTTAGAGTTTAAAAAGACAGAAGTTTCTCCAAAGGTACCAGAATATAAGATAGAATCAGATTTATCTAATATAACTAATATAGAATATTTTGGTGATTTTACTAATCCTCAACAAGAATCACTTGTAAAAAATGGATTTGTTATTACAAAAACTGGTAACCAAGAGGGATATGAGGGAATGGAATATAAATATGACCAGATCCATCAGATTTATGAAGCTAATGAATATGAGGGGATCCCAAGTTTTATAACTACCGATTCTGTAACTCATATGTTCCATATTTTCTATACCAACTTTTTAAGAAATCTAGAAGAAAAAGAATTATATCCAAAACTTGCTGATTTTAATAAAAAGCTACTAGACTCAAATATAAAAATCTATAATGAGTTAGAAGATGAAGAAACTAAAAATTTACAACTTAAAAATATTGCGATGCTTGCTACTGGTGTGAAGCTATCTGGAGAAGAGCCAGAAAATCTACCGGAAGAAGCTAATAATTTATATCTCGAAGAGCTTAAAAATATCGAGAATGAAGCTTCGGCTGACTCTATGATTACTGATAGACCAGTAGACTATTCACAGCTTAAACCTCGTGGACATTACACTAGAAGCGAAGAGTTAGAAAAATATTTTAAAAATACTATGTACTATGGCCAAGTAGGATTTTTTGTAAAACAAGATGAAGCTTTCCAAAAAAATGATATTTTACAATCTCTACTACTGACTTATAGTATATATAGCGATCCGGAAACTCTAAAAACATGGGAAAATCTAGTTTCTCCAATAGACTTTTTAGTAGAAACTGCAGATGATTTATCTATCCGTGAATATTCTAGAATTTTATATGGAGTATATGGAAAAGATTTAGATATAAATAATTTAAATAATGAGGATTACCTAGCAAATGTATATTTAGAACTTGATAAACTTAAAGAGCCGCAAATAGCTAGTTATAAAGGAAAATCATTTAGACTAATTCCACAAAGAGCTGTGCTTGATAATGTGCTTATGCAAAATGTAGTAGATGTAAATAGACCTTCTACTAGACCAATCTACTCTGGACTAGATTTAATGAGTTCTTTTAATAATAAAAAAGCTACTGAGATTCAAAAAAATGATCCTTATAATTCACATTTTAAAGAATATAATACTAGAATAGAAGAAAATCAAAAATATATAGAAAGCATGACTGATAAGGACTGGCAAAAAAATCTTTATCGTGGTTGGTTATGGATGTTGTCATCTTATAATAAAGAATATGGCGAAGGATATCCTATATTTATGCAAAATGAAGATTGGATGAAAAAAGATTTAGTTTCTGCACTAGGCTCATATGCTGAATTAAAACACGATACTCTTCTATATGGTAAAGCTGTAATGGCTGAAATGGGAGGATTCGAAGAACCAGATTGGGTATCTTATGTTGAACCAAATGTAGAATTATATGATAAATTATCATGGTTAATAGAATATACACAGTTAAATCTAAAAGATAGACAAATGATAGATGGCGAATTTGAAGAAAAACTAAGTAATTTTAAAGAATTAGTAGACTTTCTTCGCGATATGTCAGTTAAAGAGTTAAATAACGAAATTTTAACTAAAAAAGAAAACTTACGTCTAGCTTATATTGGTGGCGAGATGGAAAGAGCAATGCTCAACTTTGTAGAAGATGAGTCTGAATTTGGCCTAAAAGGCTGGTATGAAATTGAAAATCCAGCAGATAGACGTATGCCAGTTGTAGCTGATTTAATGAGCGTTGTAGAAAATACTGTTAATATACCAGAAGGAGAAATTTTCTCTATAGCTAGTGGTAAACCAGCTGAAATTTATGTAGTTTATCCAGTAGGTGATAAACTTTATATGGGACGTGGTGGAGTATTTACTTACTACGAGTTTACTGATAAAGAATGTTTAACTGATGAAAAATGGCAAGAAATGGTAATGGAAGATAAAAAAGATTATCCAGAATGGTATAGAGATATTATAAAAGAAGAAAAATCTAAATTACCAGGTAACCCAAGAATAATGTATTAGAATAAAAAATGGGAGTCTGCAAATGATTAGCGACTCCCTATTTTAGTTCCAAGATATTTTTTATCTGAATATAAAGCGATTTATTTTTATTTAGCCAGAGATCTTGAAGTTTTTCCAAATCTTTTTTATTATCTATGTAGACTGTAACTAAAAAATCCTCATCTAAATCTTTTGAAACTTTTAAATTTACTATATATTTATCATCAAATTTTTTAACCTGAAATTCTTTATATTCATCAGGAAATTCAGTAGAAAATAGTCTATCTACTTCTTCTTTTTTATCTATATCTATTAGATTTTCCATCATTTCTAGAACATCTATAGCAAAATCAGTAAGTTTTATACTATTTTCTTCTATCTCTAAAAATCTAGTGTCTTTAAGTTCGCTATAATATTGATTAAAATCAAAGTAATTAATTATTTCATAATCCAAAATTATGTTTTCTAGTATTTCATATGATATTATAGAATTAGATTTTTTTATAATATATAAAATAAGTAATTTTTCCTTAGCAATTTTTGAATTGTCTTCCATAATTACCTCCATTTATATATTATACCAAAACAAAATATAATTATTTAAGTGAGAAAATATGAATTACGAAAATTTTGCAGCTGACTATGATAAGTTGATTTACGATATTGACTATAAAAAGATAGTAGAATTTATAAATAAAAAGATAAAAGAAAATAATATAAATGGTATAAATCTAATGGAGATAGGCTCTGGTACTGGAAATATTACATCTTTATTAGATGGGTATAATATTATAGCAGTAGAAAAATCAGAAGAGATGATTTTAATTGCGAGGGAAAAATTTAGCTTTAATCGAAATATAAGATTTATAAATTCAGATATAACAAATCTAGAAATAGCTAGAAAGTTTGATATAGTTATTTCTGTTTTAGATGTATTTAACTATATTACAGATATAGAAGAACTTAAAAAATCTATAAAAAATATTTATAGCCATATGGAAGAAGGCTCGATATTAATTTTTGATATTAATTCTGAATATAAAATTAAAGAATTTATAGGAAATAATATTTTTACAGATGAAATAGAAGATACTTTATATATCTGGCAAGGTGAATATGACGATAATTCTAGAATTAACAACTATAAGATGACATTTTTTAGAGAGTTAGAAAATGGACTATATGAAAGATATGATGAAGATCATTTTGAAAAAGCATATTCAGTAGAAGAAATTAGTAAAATATTATCTGAAGTAGGTTTTATAAATATAGAAACTTTTGATGATTATAGCGATAAAAAAATAGATGATAAAACGATGAGAGTTACATTCGTTGCGATAAAGGAGTAAAAATGACAGATTATTTAATTAGAGGAATAGAAAAAAATGGTAAATTTAAATTTGCCGGAGTAAAAACTACAGATATAGTAAATGAAGCTAGAAATTTACACGACACATCGGCTACAGCATCAGCCGCTCTTGGCAGAACTTTAAGTGCGGCGGAACTAATGAGTACGCAGCTTAAAAATCCTACTGATAAACTTACTCTACAAGTAATGGGTAATGGTCCAGCTGGCGAAATATTGGTTACTGTAAATAAAGATGGCGATATAAAAGGATATATTCAAAACCCATCAGCAGATCTTCCTACAAATGAAAAGGGGAAACTTGATGTATCAGGTATAGTAGGAAACACTGGTTATATTCAGACGATAATGGATCTAGGGTTGAAAGAGCCATATATTGGTCAGTCTGAAATTATATCAGGTGAGATAGCAGAAGATATCGCTAATTATTATCTCTCATCTGAACAGGTAAATTCAGCAGTAGGTCTAGGAGTATTAGTAGATACTGATTTATCTATTATAAACTCTGGTGGATATATAATTTCGCTATTACCAGATGCTAATAATGAAGATATATTAAAACTTGAAAAATCTATAGTTGGTAAGCCATCAGTAACAGAAATGATGAACCAATATGAGGATTTTGAAGATATATTTAAATTCTTACTTGAGGATTTTGAATTAGAAATTCTTGAAAGAAAAGAAATAAGATGGAATTGTAATTGCTCAAAAGAGAGAATAGAAGAGATGCTAGCCACAATAGGGAAAGAAGAGCTGCGCACTATAATAGATGAAGATGAAAAAGCTGAAGTAGTTTGTCAATTCTGTAATACTTCCTATACTATAGAAAAAAATGAGTTAGAAGATATTTATAAGAGCATAGAAAAGTAAATAAGCATA
>JASBZD010000023.1 GCA_029983595.1 Peptoniphilaceae bacterium | reverse complement strand
ATAGATTATCTGGAGTTACTTTTACTTTTTATTATAAAAATCAATATGGAAATATTGAATATCCATATTTAGATGGTAGTAATGGTGTTTTTGAATATAACGATACTAAAAAGACTACCGATGTCGCACCATCACTTAGAACAAATTCTAATGGTGAAATTATAATTAAAGGTTTACCAGATATAGGTTCTAAAAAATATTATTTTAAAGAAGTTAGAGCCTTAAATGGCTATCAGCTTGATGATACAGAACGTCAAATAGATAGAAATGGTGAAATAACTGTAAAAAACTATAAGAACCCTAATGATGGTGGATATAACTTTATAAAAGTTGATTCAAATAATGATTCTATAAGACTTCAAGGTGCTCGTTTTAAAGTCATGAAACGTGGCGATGATGGACGTCTTAGCGATTTTATTAAAGATGGTAGAGTTTATACAGTTACATCAGATGCTAAGGGGAATTTTAAAGTAGAAGGACTTCCTTTTGGCAACTATACTTTAATGGAGGTATTTGCTCCAGATGGATATAGATTATCTACTCAGGCTCATAACTTTACAGTTACTGAAAATAGTGGTACTTCTAAAGCTCTTATAATTGAAAATAAAGAAGAGCCGGAAAAACCACCTACTCCGCCGAGAGAAAATCCACCTTCTCCACCTAGTAAGACTCCTCCAACGCCACCTAGAGAGAATCCACCTTCTCCTCCACGTGAAAACCCACCTGCTGAAACTCCTCCTAGCCCACCAAGACAAAACCCACCTAGAACTAGGGGACCACTTCCAAAGACTGGTGATACAGCTATCTACTTTGCTGTTGCGTTTGGTTTAGTTTTAGTAATTAAGGGTACAAAAATGGTAAAATATAACTAAGAATTTTAATGGGTCTCGTTATGAGACCTATTTTTATGATAGGGGAATAATTTGAAAAAGACTGAAAATAATGAATCAGAAAATTTAAAAGCTCCTAGCTCTGAAATATATGAGGATATTTTTACAGACGATTCTCAAAAAAAAGAAGATATAACAAATAACGAAGAATCTATAAAAAAAGAGAAAAAGAAGAAAAAAGTTAAAAAATCTCAATGGTTTTGGAGGATTATCTTCCTTCTAGGTATTGTGGTTTTAATGTATCCTTTAATCAGTAGACTTTACTACCGAATAGATGCCGGCGAGCAGGTAGAGGTCTTCAAATCTGGTAAAGATGAGCTTTCAGAAGAAGAAATATCTCAAAGAATAGGGCTTGCTCGTGCTTTTAATGAGACTTTAGTTGGACAAGGCGAATATATAGAAGATCCATATTCTGAAGAAGAACGACAAGCGGGTATAGCTGAATATGCTAGAATGCTTGAGGTTCATGAGATGATTGGGCACGTTGAGATTCCTAAAATTGACCAAGATTTACCAATATATGCTGGTACTTCTGATGAAGTATTACAAAAAGGTGTAGGGCATCTAGAGGGGACGTCTCTTCCAGTAGGAGGAAATTCTACCCATACTGTTTTAACTGCCCATACTGGATTACCTGAGGCTAGATTATTTACTGATCTTACTAGAATGGAGATAGGCGATAAGTTTTATATCCATAATATAGAGGGAACTATGGCTTATCAGGTAAATCAGATTTTAGTAGTAGACCCATCTAATTTTAATGATCTTCTAGTAGATCCAGGCCATGATTATGCTACTTTACTTACTTGTACTCCTGTTATGATTAATACTCATAGACTTTTAGTTAGAGGGCATAGAGTACCTTATGTGGCAGCAGTAGAAGAGCCTTTAATTAGAGATAATAAACTAAATTATAGATTTAGAATTATGTTCTTTGTGGCGATTATTCTAATTCTAATATTATTAAGTAGAATTTTAAAACTTAGACGAGATAATAGAAAAATTGAACGTCAACTTAATGAAATTAAAATTACTCAAGATGAAATAAAGAAAAAACTTAAAGAGACACCAGTAGATAGCGAGACTAGAAAAGATGAATAAACTAAAGCTAAATACTAAATCTCTAAAGAAAAATCTTCCTTTTGCGCTAATTTTCTTAGTTGGGTTTTTAATAGCTATATATCCAGTTATTTCCCAAAAATATTATGAAATTAAAGCTGATGAAGAAGTTGTCGAATTTAAGAAAAAAGCATCAGAGTTAAATCCAGAAGAGGTGGAAAGACGTCTGACATTAGCTAATGCCTATAACCAAACTCTAGACCCATCAAAGCTTGCTGACCCATATACTGAGCTTGAAGAAGAGGGGATTGCTGAATATGCTAGAATGCTAGAAATAGAAGAGATGATTGGGCATGTTGAGATTCCAAAGATAGGGCAGGATCTTCCTATCTATGCAGGTACTAGAGAGTCTGTCCTACAAAAAGGATGTGGACATCTTGAGGGGACATCACTTCCAGTAGGGGGAGAGAGTACTCATACTGTTATTACAGCTCATAGAGGTTTACCTAATGCTTTACTTTTTAGAAATCTTGATAAACTTGTTGAGGGAGATGTATTTTATATCCATAACCTTGGGCAGACTATAGCTTATAAAGTCGATCAGATACTTGTAGTTGAGCCTACTGATTTTGATCCTGTTTTAGTTATTGAGGGTGGCGATTATGCAACGCTTCTTACTTGCCATCCATATATGATTAATTCACAAAGACTTTTAGTTAGAGGATATAGAATCCCATACCAACAAGCTATCGATGATGGTGTGGCTAACGCAAGAGCTGCTAATCCTGACTTTATGAGACGTACTATAATTATTCTTCCGATTTTATTATTAGTATTTTTTGCATATTATAATGAAAGAAGAAAGAATAAATTTTTACACAAGGAGGTTGAGTCTATTGAAGACGACTTCACAGACAGAAAATAGAAAAAAAAGAAGAATAGGATATATTATTATTCTTTTAGGACTTCTTTTTATAACTATACCTTTTATTAGAAGATCTTATAATTTGATAAATTCTAGCTATGAAAGCAAAAAGTTTTTTGAAGAAATGAAAAATAAGCCTGAGCTTGAAGTTTCGATGCAAGATGAGGAAGCGGCTAGATATAATGATGTTCTAAGAAACTCTGAAACTGCAATGATAGACCCATTTACGGCTACTGAATTTGAGGTTGATTATGATTTTATTAGGGATTCTGATGAGGTATTTGCATATCTTTCTATCCCTAAACTTAACCGTAACGATCCTATCTATCTTGGGGCTAGTCAAAAACATATGGCTGATGGTGTAGCACAAGTTGATGGGACAGCTATTCCAATTGGGGGAATAGGAAACCGATCTGTAATAGCTGGACACCGTGGATGGTGGGGGGATGTAAGATATTTATATCTTCATAAATTAAAAAATGGCGATAGATTATATGTAAAACGTGGTGATAAAACTCTGACATATGAGGTAATTGGTCAGGGCGTAATTGGACCATATGACTGGGAAAAGTTAGAAGCAGATAAAGATAGAGATTTATTAACTCTAATGACTTGTGAGCCATTTAGACCACCTCGTCCAAATCGTTTAATTATAAATTGTGAGAGAATAGCTGAAGAGACTGCCTTAGAAAAAGCTGAAATGGAAGCAAGAGAAAAAGCACTAGCAGAAGGAGCAGTAGCAGAAAAAACTGACTTAGCATCGGTAGAAACTGATGAGAATAATGTCCCTACAGATCGCTCAGTTTTAATAAATAACTTTTTAAGTTATGCTATAGCAGCAGCGGGAAGTATAGGATTTGTTTATACTTTAGTAAAATTTATAAGAGAATTAATGAGATAATCAATAAGTTTATAATAAGATCACTGACTAATAAAAATTGGTTGGTGATTTTTTTATACTTAGATTATAAATTCTTTTTATATTTTGGCATGAAAAAACCCTCCTTACTGTTGTCCAGTAAAGAGGGTACATATCATTTTAGGGTTTTGTTCATCTAAGCTTGCCTAAAATTTATATTAGAATTTATCATAATATATTTGATCTTCTGGCATTCCTTTGGATGTAAGTGCTTCTACTGCTGAGTCTATCATTCTATCAGCTCCGCATAGATATGCTGTATATTTAGCTCCTTCGCCGTCTGGAACATATTTCATTATTGAATCATTTACACGTCCAGTATCACCAGTCCAACCCATTGATTCATCGACTCTTGATAGAGTAGGCATAAATTTAAAGTCATAAAGCTCATCTTCTAGTTCTGCTAGCTCATCTAGAATAAATAAGTCTTCTGGAGTCTTTGAACCAAAGAAGAATCTTGCCTGACGTTTGATATCATTATCTCTCATATGATATAGGATAGATAGAATTGGTGCCATACCAGTACCTGTTGCGATCATTAGCATTGGTCCCATATCGTCATCTTTATAGTAGAAATCTCCATATGGTCCATTAAGATTTACTATATCTCCTTCTTTTAAGTGCTTATGCACATAAGTAGTGGCGATACCTCCAGTAAATCCTACGAATAGCTCAACTGCCCCTTTATCCCTCGCTGATGAAGCGATAGAGTATGCTCTAAATACTTCCTCATCTGCTTCAGAGCCTTCATATAATGGAGCTTTAATCTGGATATATTGACCTGGTTTAAAGTCGATATGCTCTCCTTCAGGTAGTTTAAATCTAACGCGTTTTACTCTTGGAGATACGTCTGTAATTCTTTCTACTACTGCATCGTATTCTCTTACATTAAATAACTCTTCAGGTATCTCTATATGGATATCTTGTTTTACTTTTATCTGACATGATAATCTGACATTTGTCTTTTTATCTTCTTCTGATAGGTGAGGTAATTCAGTAGCTAAAACTGGGCCACCACCTTCTACTACTCTTACTTTACAATATCCACATGAACCTTTTCCACCACATGCTGAAGGGATAAAAATCTTTTGGTTACGTAGTGATGTTAAAAGATTTTCTCCACCTTCTATTGTGATAGGTTCTTCTTCATTTATCATTAAACTTACTTGACCATAATCTGCGATTTTTCTATCAGCAAATGTTAGAATAATTGCTAAAACTGCTGAAATAATGGAGATTATAAGTACTGTTTGTAATATTGTTGACATAAAATCTCCTTTCTTAAGAAATAGAAACTATTCCCGAAAATCCCATAAACGCCATAGCCATTATACCAGTTATTATAAGTGTAATAGCTGAGCCGCCTAGTCCTTTAGGTAGTGCGTCTTCATTAATTCTAGATCTAATTCCTGCCATAGAAATTATAGCTAATGCCCAACCTAATCCAGAACCTAGTCCGAAGAAGGCAGACTGAATAAAGTTATAATTTCTAATTACCATAAATAACGAAACCCCAAGGATTGCACAGTTTACAGTAATAAGTGGTAAGAATATACCTAAAGCATAATATAGGCTTTCAAAATATTTTTCTAATACCATTTCAAGAAGCTGAACAAATGCTGCGATTACTAGGATAAATACTATAAATCTAAGATATTCTAGTCCAAATGGAATAAGAAGATACTGATATACAAAATAGTTTAAGATTGTAGTAATAGTTAGTACGAATGTTACTGCTATTCCTAGACCTGTAGCTGTCTCTACTTCTTTAGAAACTGCAATATAAGAACACATTCCTAAGAAGTTAGAAAAAATCATGTTAGATGTAAAAATTGATGCGAAAAATATAACTAGTGGATGTATTCCCATTATTTTTTAGCCTCCTCATCTGGTAATTTTGATTTTCTCCACCACATAAATAGAGAAAGAATAAAGAATGCTCCTGGCGGCATAATCATTAAAGTCCATGTAGTGAAAGATTCTGGCATAATTCTAAACCCAAATATTGAGCCAAATCCTAGAATTTCTCTAAATAGTGCGATAGCTAATAAAATTAAGGTATAACCAATACCTGCAGCTGCACCGTCAATTAATGAGTCTAGAGGCTTGTTATTTATCGCAAAAGCCTCAGCTCTACCCATTATGATACAGTTAGTAATAATTAACCCTACATATGGTCCTAACGCTTTACTCATCTCTGGCATATAAGCTTGTAAGAAAATATCTACAAGTATTACATAAAATGAAATTATTAATACTTGAACCATCATTCTTATATGAGCTGGAGTTTTTTCTCTTAAAATAGAAATAGTAAAAGAAGATAGAGCTGTAGTAAATGTTAGAGCAAGCCCCATAATAAGGGAGTTTAACATTCTATTAGTTACAGCAAGGGCAGAACATATACCAATAACCTGCATAATTACAGGGTTTTCAGTTATTATCTGTTGCAATACAATTTTTTTTCTAGCTTTATTATTACTTGCCATTATTTAGCCCCTCCTTCCTGTAAGAAAAAGTCTATTCCTTCGTTAATCATATTTTGAACGAAAGTAGAAGTCTGAGTAGCCCCAGCTATAGCGTCAATATTTCCGCCTGGAGCTGGTTTATTTATAATATATGGAGAGTTATCTTTTAAAATTTCTACTCCCCTATATTGCTCTTTATATGGGGCTTCAGAAATTCTTCCTCCTAGACCTGGAGTTTCAGATTGTTTAAAAAATTCTACTCCAGTTATATGCTCTAAATCTGAGTTTAGACCAATATATCCTATAATTTCACCCCAAAGACCAGGTCCATCAAATGGAATAGCATATGCCTTAGCTTCTCCATTTTCTTCTAAAATATAGATTTCACGACCTTTAGAGTCAGTCTGAGTTTTTACTTCATTTTCAAAAATCTGATTTACTTCTTCATCTGAAGTTTGATTTTCGTCATATTTATCAAATACATAAAGGATTTTTCTACGCTCTTCTAGATTTTTATTATCTATTCTAGTAGCCATTGTAGATTGGTTTACGAAAGCTAATATAAGAACTGTAATCGCAGTAACTACTGTCATAAAAATTACAGGATAAACATTGGATTCTTTTTTCATGCTGTAGCTACCTCCTTATCAGCTTTTTTCTTTTTCTTTCTTTGATTAAAAGAATAGTCAATTATTGGAGCAAATACATTTCCAATAAGTACTGCAAACATATAGCCTCCACTAAATAGCGCAAATCCACGTATAATTGCTGTAACTACGCCTATAATAATAGAATAGCACCATTTTCCTGGTGTAGTTTTAGCAGCTGAAATCGGGTCAGTTGCCATAAATACAGATCCAAATAAGAATCCACCACTAAGCATTCCATATAATGGATTAGGAATTCCTTCGATTCCTTGTGCATTAAAAATTAATGTCATAGCAGTAAATCCTAGAATACAACCTGCCATAATTTCCCAAGAAGCTACCTTTTTTACTATTAAATAAATAGCACAAATTATAATAAGGATTTTACAAGCTTCCCCAATACTACCAGAAACATTTCCTAATAATAAATCTAGATATGAATGCTCAACTAGTGCATTTCTGTAAGCTAGCATTGGTGTAGCGGTTGATACATCATCTATTACAGGCATCATCCATTTTGTAAAACCACCAGGGAAACCAGATGGAAGTTCATTCCATACTATAGTCATCGGTTCAGGGAAGTTTATATAAATAAAACATCTACCTACTAGAGCTGGGTTAAATACGTTTTTACCAAACCCACCAAAAACCATTTTCCCAAAGAATATACCAAAAACTATACCTACGATACTTATCCAAAAAGGAATAGACACTGGTAAAGTCATAGTATATAAAAGTGCTGTTACTATTAAAGCTTCTGAAACTTTTGTTTTCTTATTAATTTTTTTCTCAAAAAGATACTCTGTTATGTACGCAAATAATATATTTACGAAAGCTAAAACTAGAACTCTTAGGCCGTTAAAGTAAATAGCTACTAATAAAACTAAAATTAGCGCCTTTAAAACAGTCTGCATCATCTTTTGATTTAAGAAACGCTTTTTATAAAAGTCCATATACTCCTCCTTTTTTCTTTATGTTAATATTATACATTAAACTTTAACTATTAAACAGAGAAATCGTAAACATTTCGTATAAATTTTAATTCATTATATATTTAGAATTATTATTTATACCATCTGTGATATAATAGAAAATGTAATTAATAAAATCTTAATATTTAACATATAATATTATAGATATAATTAAAGGATGATAAATTTGGAATTATTAAAGAAAAAAGAGAAAATCACAGTAGGTATCCCACAGGGACTAAATTACAATAGATTTTCTGATCTGTGGATTACATATTTTGAAATATTAGGAATTGATTTAATAATTAGTGATAATAGCACTAAAAAAACTCTAGATGAGGGGACTTTTTATGCCACTGATGATACATGTCTTTCTATGAAAATATTTATGGGACATGTAAAAAATCTCGTTGGCAAATGTGATTATATATTTGTTCCTAGGATAGCTAATTTTGGCCTATATGAAGATATGTGCACAAGATATTATGCTCTTTCTGATTTAGTAGAAAATACTTTTAAAGATTCAGGACAAAAATTTATAAGTCTATCTATAGATGTAAAAGATGGCATAAAAGAAAAGGAGGCCTTTTTAGATTTAGGTAAACAATTAGGATTTCCTAAAGTCGAGGCACTTCGCGCATATAAATTAGCTAAAAAAGAATCGGATAAAAAATTTGAAGAGCTTAAGAAAAATCAAAGAGAACTTTTTAAAAAAGATGGAGAAAAAATTCTTATTATATCTCATAGATATATTATAGAAGATCCATATCTTGGTGTTCCAATAACTAAGGGGCTAGAAAATCTTGGCGTCGTTCCAATTATAGGCTCGATAGTTGATAGAAAACTTGCTCTAAGAAAATCCGAGGAAATTTCACCTACATGTAAATGGATAGAAAGTCGCGAGCTTTTAGGAAGTATCGAGATTTATAAGGATAAAATTGATGGAATAGTGATAGTTACAGCTTTTCCATGTAATCTAGATTCTATGGTCAATGAAATAATTAATAGAAAAGTTAAGGATATACCTATTTTAAATCTAGTTTTAGATGGCCAATCTGGATTTGCCGGAGTCGAGACAAGACTAGAGAGTTTTTTAGATATTATAAGATTTAAAGAAGGAAGGCTATAAATTATGGATTCTAAAGAAAGAGTAGTAAGTTTTCCTAGATATGCAGATTATCATGTAGTTTTTAAATATACTGTAGAGCAGGGATTTGGTCTACAATATGTAGTGCCACCCGAGACTACTTCTAGGACTGAAAAACTTGGGGAGAAATATTCTCCTGAGTTTGTGTGCACTCCTTTTAAAACTATGCTAGGGGGAATGATTGAGGCTTTAGAATCTGGAGCCAATACTTTAATTACCTCTTATGGTTTATGCAGACTAGGATATTTTGGGGAGCTTCAAGAGCAGATTATCAAAGATTTAGGATATGATTTTGAGATAATAAATTTTCAAGAATATAATACTGGTAAGAAAAAAGATTTTATAAAAGCTGTAAAGGCTCTTAATCCAGATGTAAATCTTGTAAAGCTTGGGGCAGAACTAATAAATGCTAAGACTATGCTTGAGTATATTGACGATATTACTGCGGAATATTATAAAAAAGCAGGATTTGAAAATACTGGTGGCGATGCTAAAAAGATATATGATACATTTATATTTGATTTATCATTATGCGAAAATAGACAAGAGATAAAATCAGCATATTCTAAGGCTAAGGAAGGGTTTAGAAATCTAGATGTAAAAATACCACAAAATCCAATAAAAGTAGGGGTGGTGGGCGAGTTTTATACTGCTATGGATCCATTTTCTAATAGAAATCTTGAAGAAAAATTAACAAAAATGGGTGTAGAAGTCCATAGATATCTAAATATAACTAATCGATTATTTAATTATGATAAAAAAGCTTTAAAAAAATATATTGAAGAATATGCTACTTATGAAATGGGGCCTACTTCGACAGCAAATATTTGGGCTACTAAAAAATACTGCGAAAGTGGAGTAGATGGGATTGTGCATATAAAAAGTGCTAATTGTACCCCTGAGATAGATATTGTGCCAGTAATGAGAAATGTATGTGCTGATTATAAAGTCCCATTTATTACTCTAACATATGATGCGCAGACTAGTGATGTGGGGCTTAATACGAGAATTGAGGCGTTTTTTGATATGATGAGTGCTAAAAGAAAGGTGATTTATTAATGGAAAATGCATTTTTAGGAATTGATGTAGGTTCGATTTCTACTAAAGGTGTAATTATAGATGAAAATGAAAATATATTAGCGGATGAATATATATGGACTGAGGGAAATCCCATTGAAGCAACAAAAAAGTTAGTTCGTATTTTAGAAAAGAATTTTGATAAAACTAAATATAAAATTGTAGGAACTGGAACTACGGGATCTGCTAGAAAACTGGTGGGTTCTATAGTTAATGCAACCGTAGTAAAAAATGAAATAACTGCCCACGCAATTGGTACAACTTCTACTCATCCTGATGTAAGGACGATATTAGAAATCGGCGGACAGGACTCTAAAATAATTTTAGTAGAAAATGGTATCGCAGTAGATTACGCTATGAATACGCTTTGTGCTGCTGGAACTGGTGCATTTTTATCAAGTCAGTCCCACAGGCTTGGTATACCGGTAGAGGAAATGGGAAAAATTGCACTAGAATCAAAAAATCCTGCTTCTATTGCAGCTAGATGTACTGTATTTGCTGAGTCCGACCTAGTTCATAAACTTCAGATGGGGCATTCAAAAACTGATATAGTCGCCGGATTATGTAATTCTGTAGTAGCAAACTATATTAATAACGTTGGTAAGGGTAAAAAAATAGTCGCTCCAATAGTTTTTCAAGGTGGAGTATCAAAAAATGAAGGAGTCGTTAAGGCTTTTAAGGATGCGCTAGGCGAAGAAGTGCATGTAGATAAAAATGGCCATTTAATGGGGGCTATTGGCTCAGCTATTTTAGCTAAGGAATCTACTAAGAGAAATGAGTTTTCATTTGATATAGAAGATGTGGAGTTTGTCACTAGGGAGGTAATATGTGGAAAATGTCCTAATAACTGCGAGATTATATGTGTTTACCGAGATGATATGTTAATTGACTCTTGGGGAAATAGATGTGAAAAAGGCGAAATTAAAACTGGGACAAAATATAAAGTTTCGTAAAACTTGCGGCAAGACTAGTTTCTTGTCGTTTTTTATTGATTTTCTAATAAAAACAACTACTTTTATATAGACTTTGGCTATCTAATAACTAATAATTTATTATATTTATATATAATTCTGCTAGGTTTTATGAAATTTTGGTTATAAATATATAGTAGGGATATTTTGGGGAGGTAATAATGGATTCTAAAAAAATTACTATAGTTTCTGACGGGAATGGTGCAGTTACTGCTGCAGCGGATTTAATTTTAAAAGGTCATGATGTTTTATTATATAATTTAAAAGAAAAAAAAGATAGAATGCTGGTTTTTAACCATGAGCTTATTTTAGCTGATGAAGAGACTGGTAAAAGATCAAAAGTAAAAATACCATGGACTACAGATCCTAAAAAAGCTTGCGAAGACGCGCGTGTAATAATGTATATTATGCCTGGTTATGCGGTGGAGACTTTTGCTAAGAAACTAGCACCATATACTGATGAAGATACAATTGTATTTTTTAACAATGCTGCTTGTTTTGCTCCTATAATATATGAAAAAGTAAAAGGCGATAAACAAAAATATATTATGGAAACTAATAATATGAGCTATGCCACTAGATTTAACCGTGACACTTCTGAGATAGCGTTAAGTCTTAGAGTAAAAGAGGTATTTTGCTCAAGTATTGATAAAAAATATGATAAAGAGATATTAGAGGTTCTTCGAGAATATTTACCTCAACTTAAAGAATCGGACGACTTAGTTCATAATATGCTTTTAAACGCAAATCCAGAAACTCACTGTGCTGGATGTATCTTAAATGCTGGAAGAATTGACTATTCAGAAGGAGAATTCTATCTATATCACGAGGGTATTACAGAAAATACGCTTAGAGTTATGAGAAAAGTAGCTAAGGAAAGACGAGATATAGCTAAAGTTTTAGGATATGAGTTAAAAGGTGAGTATGAGTCTAGATTTGATACGGGCTATTTTGTAGAACATGGAATAGATTTTAATACTGAAGATGAAAAAATATTATTCTCATTTAATAATTCTCCAGTTTTTAGAGATATTATTGGGCCTACTTCAGTGAGAAGTAGATATTTTATGGAAGACTTATCTTTAGGTCTTAGTAAATGGGAAAAAATGGGTCAATACCTAGGTGTAGAGACTAAAGCTATTACATCTTTGCTAAACATTGGAGAGGTTTTAGAAGAACAAGATCTTAGAGAACTAGGAGAAAGCGTAGTAGAGTTTAGTAAAGTAAAAGAGCTTATTGATAAAAATAAGGAGTTAAATGGCTCCGATTAAGGTGGCGATAATTTATGGAAAATAATAATAACAACTCGGGGATGAGATTAGTCGATCTTTTTATGCTCGGGTTTGGTTCGATGATAGGAGTTGGGTGGACAGTTTCATTAAATAACTGGTTTCAGACTTCTGGGGGAGTAATAGGCACGATTTTAGCTTTTATTATAGGTACTTTAATGGTAATTCCTATTGGGCTATGTTTTGCTGAGCTTACAGGGGCTTTAAGGGTATCAGGCGGTACTATGGCTTTTGGGCTAAGATCAAAAGGTTCGAAGCTTTCATTTTTAGGTGGGTGGCTTAATGCGTTATCCTACTCTGTGTTACTTCCATGGGAGATGATATATATTGGTCATATTTTGGGGATTTTATTTCCTATTTTAGTTTCGGGCGATCCAATATATTCTATTTTAGGATATGATGTATATCTTCCTCAGTTAGTTTGTGGTATTTTAATTACTTTAATATTTGCATTTTTTAATTTTAGAGGGGCAGATATTTCTGGAAAACTTCAAACTTTTTTAACTAGTGCAATTTTAATCATAGCTTTAATTTTAGTTATTTTTGGATTTTTAAATTTTAACTTAAATAATTTACAACCAATATATTATAGTGCCATAAACTCTGATCACAACAGTTTTATAGGTGGATTAATTTCTATGCTAGTAATTGTGCCATTTTTTATGGCGGGCTTTGATACTATACCTCAAGCTGTCGAAGATGCTGATGATTCAATAGATTCCCATCAGATTTCAAAAGTAATAGTTTTTACTATTGCGGCAGCTGGTTTATTTTATGTGATAATCGTCTTAGCTTCTGCAGGTGCAATGCCTTGGACAGAGTTTGCAAAACTAGACTCGCCTCCACTTGCTTTTTTATTTAAAAAATTATATGCAGGTGCATTAGGCAGATTTTTATATTATCTGACAATGATAGGGGCTTTAGCTGGCCTATTATCTACTTATAATGGGATGTTTATTGCTACTTCTAAACTTTTACAGAGTATGGGAAAAGTAGAACTTATTCCTAAAGTTTTTGGAAATACAAACGATAATGGTGTGCCGATTGTGGGAATATTATTTTCTACTTTTGTGACGCTTGTAGGGCCATTTTTTGGTACTTCAGTAATCGATCCACTTACTAATGTAGGATCTCTATCATTCGTTATAGGCTGGTTTATTACTTGTTATTCTGCTCTTGTTCTTAGAAATATAGAGCCTAATCTTGATAAACCTATGAAAGCAGGAGAGAATAAATTTATTATTAAATTATCTATGATTATATCTTTTGGACTTATAGTATTATCGATGATACCTAATAGTCCTGGATTTATTGGTCGTCAGAGTATGTATATTCTAGTTCTATGGCTATTACTTGGCGTGATATTTTATATTTATTCTGATAAAAATAGATCTATCTCACTTAGAAAACGTAAGGCTATTATGTTTGATGATATAGATCATTAATATATTAGTTTGACAATTTATCCATAAGTGATAAGATTAAATTATTAAAATTATATATTTAGTGCGGGGGAACTTTAAAAGTTGAGAAGGCTTAAACCTGACCCTTTGAACCTGTTAGTTAATACTATCGTAGGGAGCAATCTTTCCTTTTAATACCCGCATTTTTATGTAGGTATTTTTTTGTTTTATAAAAAGTGAGGAAAGAATGGAAAGTGAAGTTTTAAGAGAGAATATTAAAAAAGCAGTTTTAGATGTTAGAGAAAAAAAACCTATGGCTCCTTCGATTACGAATACTGTAACTGTAAATCTTGTGGCTAACTCTCAGCTAGCAGTAGGTGGATCTGCAGCTATGGTATACCAAGAAGACGAGGCTCTAGCACTTGCGTCTATTTCTGATTCATTTTATATAAATCTTGGCACAATTTTTGATTTTTATATGGATACTTTTAGACCTCTAGGAGA
>JASBZD010000022.1 GCA_029983595.1 Peptoniphilaceae bacterium | reverse complement strand
GCTGACGTTTGTCCAGTAGACGCACCACAACCTTGCTAATAATTTGTACTTATAAGAATCCGGCTCAAGTTTTTGGGTCGGATTTTTTTGTTCTTTGTCAAATCGTATTGATGAAGATAAATGATAGTTTAGTAATTTCGTCAAGCGATTTCTAAACTATTTTTTTGTAAAATTTAACTTACATTATATTTACTTATTTAATGTATAATATATATATGGAAAAATTAGAAGGAATATATCTACTTCCTACTCCAATTGGGAATTTAAGCGATATAACTTTAAGGACTTTAGAAGTGCTTAAAAATGTAGATATTATAGCATGTGAAGATACAAGAACTAGTAAAATTTTATTAGATAGATATGAAATTAATAAGCCACTTATTAGTTTTCATAAATTTAATTATAGTAAACAAATTCCTAGGATTTTAGACGAACTAGAAAATGGCAAAACTTTTGCTTTTATTTCAGATGCTGGAATGCCAGGTATTTCTGATCCAGGCTCTGAAATAGTAAAAGCCGCTATAGATTCAGACTTTAAGGTTAGTGTATTGCCAGGTGCTTCAGCTTCTATAGTAGCTGTAGTTTTATCTGGATTATTAGAAAATAGATTTACATTTATAGGATTTTTAGACCAGAAACAATCTAGAAGACTAAAAGAGCTTGAAGATTTAAAGAATTATCCAGATCCTCTAGTATTTTACGAATCACCTCATAGAATTGATGATTTTTTAAGAGATCTATATGAAGTTTTTGGAGATAGAAAAATTTCTATATCTCGTGAACTTACTAAGATTTATGAAGAGACTTTAAGAGGAGATTTATCAGAATTTGTAAAAAATCCTGATCTAATTACTAAAAAGGGTGAGTTTGTCATAGTAGTCTCTGGTAAAAAAGAGGAAGAAGTAGAAATTGATATTAAAGAGCTCTTAAAAAATGAAATAGAAAATGGAGCTACTAAAAAAGATGCAGTAAAAACTATTTCTAAAGAATATGACCTTAATAAAAACGAAGTATATAAAGCTAGTTTAGAGATATAGAGTTTTATGGATAAGATAAATAAAGAGTTAATAGAAGATTTAAAAAAACTAAATAATAAATTAAATGAAAAAATATTAAGTTATAATTTACCATCCAATAATGAACTTAGAAAAAATATGGAGTCTTTTGGAGAATTTATTAGCTTTAGAAAACTAAATGAAGAAGAAATCTTAAAATTTTCTCCTATGGCATGTGTAGATGGCTCATATAATAAATATGGTGGAACTAGCCCTAATTATATTTATATTTTTCAAGGGTTATCTAAAATAAGTGTAATCAACGAAAATATATTTAGAGTAAAAACATATTCTCCAATATTGGATGAAGATTATAATGAAGAGTCATTAGGTATAGAAGATCAAAAAATAGAATTGTTAATGAGTAAAAAGAACCTAGTTGAGATTGAGCTTGATGTAGCTATAGAAACTTGTGAAAATTATGATATTAAATTTTTATTAATGGATGGAAATCTAATTAGATATGCTAATGAATCAGAAGAAAAATATAACAAATTAGTAGAAATTACTGGAGAGAAAAATATTATTCTAGCAGGATATATAAAAGAGGCTAAAACTAATTCTATTTATAATCTTATATCTGGTAAAGATGACTATTCTATAATGGATAAAGATTTATTATTTGGAGTTTTAGAATATGGTGAGGGATATATTCTAAAAAAAGATTTTAATAAAAAGATAGAGAATAATATAACCTCACTTTTTTTAAGAACTTCTGACTACCCAGGAGTTACATCTATCGAGATGTTGGAACGTGATGAGAAATATTTAAAAGATATTTCAGATTTATGCTTTAATTTTACTTTAAAATCTTCACGTGGAGTGCCAATGATTATAGATATTGTGGATAAAGAAGTAAAATTAGATAATAAGATTACAGATAGTTTAATTTTGGCAAATATTGATAGGGATATTATTGAAAGATTTTTTACTTCAGAAAGGAGCCTAAGAAGAATATAGATGGACGATATAAAAGTTTTAGGACTGACTAGCTCAACGGAGTTTTTTATAGGCTCAAAAAATAAGAGATTTAGAATTAGTGAATATCTAATAGTAAAAGATGAATTTCAAGGCGATTTAGTTTTTGAAGTTGTAGAATCTAATACTTTTAATAGGTTTATGCCACTTAATATGGAAGGGGATTTTGTAGATTCTAATGTATTAGAATCACTTCGTCAAATCGGTTATATTGTAGATGACGAAACTATTTATATTGCTAAGGGTAGACTTTTACATGAGGCAAATTTCCCTGTAGAGACTGGTTCAAAAGTTAGAGAGCCAGAATTTGATGAAATAAAAAAATATCTTATTCATGGAAACCTTGATAATTCCTTAGTAATTGGCTCAATTAAAAATACAGATAATATTTATAATGGAATGGAAAATGGATTAAAGAATTTATATTATAAATTCGAGGAAGAAATAAAAATCCAGGAAGAAGTTCCATTTTTATATAATATTATAGAAATGAACCAATACCCTCATATCGGTATTTTTGGCGGTTCTGGTTCTGGTAAAAGCTATGGAATTAGAGTACTTATTGAAGAAATAATGAAAAAAGAAATTCCAACCATAATTTTTGACCCTCATTATGAGATGGAATTTAACTTAAATCCTGATATTCCAGCTGATAATATCTCTTATGAAGAAAATTATAATATCTATAAAGTAGGCGAAGATATGGGGATTGATTTTAAGGAGCTTAATAGTAGAGAACTAAAAAAGCTTCTTAATGCTACGTCTGAACTTACTGATGCGATGGACTCAAGTGTAGATTTATTATATAACCATTTTGGAAAAAAAGGTGTAGATATTGAATCATTTGAAATTTTACTATCTAATCTTATTGAAATGCGAAAATATAAAGGCGTGGATAGACTTAAAGAATTATATGAAGATAGTGTAGGAGAAGAAAAATCTCATTACGAAACTTTAATAGACTTATATGAACAGTACTCAAATCAAGTAAACGAAAAAAGTTTAATAGGTATAAATTGGAGATTATATTCATTAAAAAATGAAGGAGTATTTTTAAAAAATTCTGATGAAATATTGACCGCTCTTAAGCAAGGTAAAACATGCGTTATAAGAGGTTCACAGAGAATTTTACAGATTTATTCATCATATATTTTAAATAAACTTTACTCTTTAAGAAGAAATTATAAAGATAGAGATGAGGAGTATTTTCCACCATTTTTAATTATTACTGATGAGGCGCATGAGTTTTCTCCTAAGAGTATAAATAGACCTTCTAAACAGATTATTAGAGAAATAGCTCAAGAAGGGCGAAAATATGGTGTATTTTTAGTACTTGCTACACAAAGACCGACTCTTCTAGATGAGACTGTCACTGCTCAGCTTAATTCAAAGTTTATATTTAGAACTGTAAGGGCGACAGATATACAGACTATAAAAGAGGAAACTGATATTTCTTCTGAAGATGCTAAAAGACTTCCATATCTTAAAACTGGCGATATGTTTGCGTCAGTCGCTTCAGTTGGGAGAACAATTTTTTCTAGAATTAGAATGGCTGATACGATAAAGCCTGATTTAGAAAATCCATTTGATGAGCTAATAAGAGTAAGAAAACAAGATGACGAGGATTTTTTTAATATTATAAAAAAATATCTGCCAATTAATAATAATAGAATAAATGATGTAATTAAAGAACTAGAAGATGAAGGATATAGATATAGCGCAGAAAAACTAATATCTAACTTAGATTTTATGGAACAAAAGGGGTATATTACAACTAGGGAAGATTTTATGTTAGGTAAGGAATATATACTTAAAAAGGAGTAATAAAGGAGTAAAAAATGAACTACCATTACGACAGGGATATATCTTTAGAAGTTTATTTATTTCATGAAGGAAAAAACTATGAGTCTTATAAATTTTTAGGATCTCATAAAGAGAAAAATGGATATTCTTTTACAGTTTGGGCACCTAGGGCAAAAGAAGTATATTTAATTGGAGATTTTAATAATTGGAATGAAGAAAATCTACCAATGCAGAGATTTAGAGATAGTGGAATTTGGCAGATAGTTGTAGAAGATGTAGAAGAATATGACGCTTATAAATATAAGATTATAGCTGAAGATGGAGAATGGCGATATAAAGCTGATCCATTTGCTTTTCATGCAGAAGTAAGACCAAAAACAGCGTCTAAAATTTTTGATATTAAAGGTTATAAATGGAATGATAAAAAGTTTCGAGACAAAAAAAATAAACTAGAAGTAACTGAATCTCCAATGAATATCTATGAGCTTAACTTACTTTCTTGGAGAAAAAATGAAGATGGTTCACAATATTCTTATGAAAAACTTTCTACTGAACTAGTTTCATACGTAAAACAGATGGGTTATACTCATGTTGAATTTATGCCAATAATGGAGCATCCTTATGATGGGTCATGGGGATATCAACAGACTGGTCTTTTTGCTCCTACTTCTAGATTTGGTACTCCTCACCAATTTATGAATCTTATTGATAATTTACATAAAGAAAATATTGGGGTAATTCTAGACTGGGTACCTGTCCATTTTGCAAAAGATGATCATGGGTTAGCTAGATTTGATGGAACTTATCTTTATGAGTCTGTAGATGCTTTTAAGGCTGAAAATGCATCTTGGGGTACGATTAACTTTGACTATACAAAACCAGAAGTAAGATCATTTTTAATAAGCTCAGCTATGTACTGGCTAGAAATGTATCATATAGATGGACTTAGAGTAGATGCCGTAGCTTATATTTTATATATTGGATTTGGGTTTGATACTGGAGAACTAGCTACTAACGAGGATTCTATCGCATTTTTAAAAGAGCTTAATGAAGTAGTTCATGAAAAATATCCAAAATGCGTGATGATTGCGGAAGAATCTACTGCTTGGCCAGGTATTACTAAACCCATCGATGAAGGTGGGTTAGGGTTTGACTATAAATGGAATATGGGATGGATGCACGATATTTTAAAATATTTTGAAGCAGATCCAATTTATAGAACTAGTCTTCACAATGATTTAAGATTTTCATTTACTTATAATCATGCAGAAAATTATATCCTACCACTAAGTCATGATGAGGTAGTTCATGGCAAAAAATCTCTATTAGATAAAATGCCGGGAAATTATTTTGATAAATTTGCTTCACTGAGATTACTATTATCATATATGATTGCTCATCCTGGTAAAAAACTTACATTTATGGGTGCGGAGTTTGGCCAATTTATTGAGTGGAATGAATGGATAGAGTTAGACTGGTTTTTATTAGATTTTGAAAAACATGGAGAAATGCATACTTTCGTAAAAGAGCTTAATGATTTTTACAAAAAACATAGTGAATTATATGAGCTAGATCATGACTCTGAAGGACTAGAATGGGTTGAGCATGAAAATGCTAACGAGAGTATTTTAATTTTTGATAGAGTTGATAAAAAGGGTGAAAAAGTAACCTGTATATTTAACTTTACTCCAATACCTAGATATGATTATCCTGTAGGAGTAGATTATAAAGGCCGTTATAAAACTCTAATGAGTTCAGATAGAAAAAGATATGGTGGTAATACTGAAAGAGTAAAAACTTATACTGCAAAAGATGAGAAATTTCATGGAAGAGAATATGGTATAAGAGTTGAAATTCCACCACTTTCTGGTATGTTCTTAAAATATAGCAAATAAGAAGGAGGATAAGTCATGGCAAAAAAAGAAATAGTTGCTCTACTTTTAGCAGGTGGGCAGGGTAGTAGGTTAAAATTACTAACCAAAGACAACGCTAAACCAGCAGTGCCTTATGGCGGTAAATATAAAATTATTGATTTTGCATTATCTAATGCCACAAACTCGGGGATTTTAGATATTGCAATTTTAACTCAATATAAACCTTTTGATTTAAACTCACATTTAGGAATAGGTTCTGCTTGGGATTTTGATAAGTCTGATGGGGGGCTTAAAATTTTATCTCCTTATGAATCAGAAGTTGGTGGAAGATGGTTTACAGGGACTGCTAATGCAATTTATGAAAATATCGATACTATAGATATTATGGATCCTGAATATGTTCTAATCCTATCTGGAGATCATATCTATAAAATGAACTATATGAAGATGCTAGATTTCCATAAAGAGAAAAATGCTGATGTAACTATAGCGGCTATAACAGTTCCGATGGAAGAGGCTTTTAGATTTGGTATTTTAAATACAGATTCTGAAAATAAGATTATAGAGTTTGAAGAAAAACCAGAAAATCCTAAGAATAACCAAGCTTCTATGGGGATCTATATTTTCAAATGGGATCTACTAAGAGAATACCTAATCAATGATGAGAATGATGAAAATTCAGACCATGACTTTGGGAAAAATATCGTTCCAAAAATGCTAAATGATGGGAAAGATCTTTATGCATTTGATTTTGCGGGATATTGGAAAGATGTGGGAACTGTAAGAAGTTTTTGGGAATCTAATCTAGATCTTCTTGACCCTAAAAACCAACTTGATTTATTTGACAGATCATGGAGAATTTATACAAATAACTTAAACTTACCACCTCAATATATTGCAGATACTGCGAAGGTAAGTGAGTCAATGGCTTCAGAAGCGTGCGTTATAAAAGGAAATGTAGAGCATAGTGTTTTATTTTCTAATGTCTATATAGAAGAAGGAGCACACGTTAAAGATTCTGTTATACTTTCTGATGCTGTCATAAAAAAAGGTGCAAAAGTAGTAAATTCAATAATCATGTCTGCTGTAGTTATCGAAGAGGATAGAGAAATAGGCGACGAAACGGCAGAAAAAATTCATCTAATTTCTAAAGATGAAGATTTAGCTGAATAGAGAGGTATATTATGGAAAAATGTTTTGGAATAATTAATCACAGAGAAGTAGAATCTAACTTTGGATCATTATGTAGAAATAGACCAGTTTATATGCTCCCTTACGGCGGTCGTTATAGAGTAGTAGATATTATATTATCTAATATGGTTGCTAATAATATTAGAAATGTAGCTTTATTTACTGGGGAAAAAATTAGATCAACAATGGATCATATATCTGATGGGAGTCCTTGGGGGCTTAATTCTAGATTTAATGGACTTACTTTATTCCCACCAATAAAACAACATTCGTCTATTGAAAGGCTAGGAGATATAGCTAATTTATATTCTTCTATAGATTATTTTAAATCACTTAAAGAACAGATTGCGTTTTTATGTCAGGGAAATGTAATGTTTATGGCTGATATGAAACCTGCATATGATCATTTTATAGAAACTGATACAGATATAATGTATTTTTATGTTAGAAAACATGACCAGATTGGTGAGTTTATTAATACAGATAAATTACACCTTGACGAAGAAGGAAACCTTACAGATATTGGTCTAAATCTAGGCATGGATGTAGATTTTAATATGTCTACTAACGCAGTTCTAATAAAAAAAGATGTTTTAATTGATATTATAAATGATGCGGTAGAAACTGGTGATTCTCAAAGTTTAAAAGCTGCAATTATTAAAAATAAAGACAAATATAAAGTTAAAGGCTATGAAATAGAGGATAACGTAAAAATTATCAACGATATTCAGTCATATTATAAAGCTAATATGGAACTTCTAGAAAAAGAAAAATTTGATAAGACTTTTAATTCTTATGGAAAAGTTAAAACTAAAACTAAAGATGAGCCACCTACTTTATATGAAAGAGATGTTCAGGTAAAAAACTCACTTATCGCTAATGGTTGTGAAATTAGAGGTGATGTAGAAAACTCTATTATATTTAGGGGCGTAGTTATTGAAAAAGGCGTAGTAGTCAGAAATTCAATTATTATGCAAAAAAGTGTAGTTAGAAAAGGTTCAATACTAGTTAACACAATCCTAGATAAATATAGTTCTATTGGCGAAAATGTTAATCTAATGGGAACTCGTGTAAATCCTTATATAGTTGATAAAGCGGGAATTATAGAAGGGAATCAATAATGAATATCGTATTTATGGGATCTGAATCTGTTCCATTTATAAAAACTGGGGGATTAGCAGATGTTTTAGGCTCACTTCCTAAAGCATTAGCACAAAAGGGAAATGATGTTTCAGTTTTTATCCCACTTTATGGAAAAATTAAACCAGAATATAGAGAAAAAATGGAATATGTTGGTGCATTTTTTGTAGATTTAGACTGGAGACGCCAACATGTAGGAGTTTTTAAATATATTATAGACGGAGTCGATTATTTTTTTATAGACAATGAATATTATTTTAATAGAAATGGAATCTATGGAGAAATAGATGATGGTGAGAGATTTGTATATTTTTCTCGAGCATGTGTTCAGGCTCTAAAATTTCTAAATCTAAAAGCTGATATTGTCCACGCTAACGACTGGCATACTGGGTTAGTCCCAATTTATATTAAAGAGTATGCTAAAGGTGATAGCTTTTATTCTGGTATAAAATCTGTTTACACAATTCACAATATAAAATACCAAGGTGTGTTTGACTTAAATGGAATGCGCCCATTATTAGGTTTTACAGATGAGTATATCCATGAAGATGGTATAAAATTCTATGAAGCGATAAATATGATGAAAGCTGGAATAGTTTATTCTGATCTAGTAACTACTGTTTCAAAAACGTACTCTAATGAAATAACTTATCCATATTTTGGAGAAGGATTAGATGGAATTATTAGAAAACATTCTAATAAATTAGTAGGAATTGTTAATGGGATAGATTATGAAAAATATAACCCAGAAACAGACAAAATGATAGATTATAACTATTCTGTAAATAATTTAGAAAATAAAAAGAAAAATAAACGTGTAATCCAGAAAATTTGTGGTCTTCCAGAAAGAGATGATGTCGCAGTTATAGGGCTAGTTTCTAGACTTGTAGAGCTAAAAGGGATAGATTTATTAGAATATGTTTTAGGTGAAGTTCTTCAGATGGACGTTCAATTTATTGTACTAGGTACTGGCGATTATAAATATGAAGAGATGCTTAAATTTTATGAGAGAATTTTCAGATCTAAAATGGCTGCTAGAATCTATTTTGACGAAGAACATTCTCACAAAGTCTACTCCGGTGCGGACTTATATCTAATGCCATCTATTGCTGAACCTTGCGGTATTTCTCAGCTAATAGCTATGAGATATGGTACTTTACCAATAGTTAGACAAACTGGAGGACTTGTAGATACTGTAGAAGCATATAATAAATTTACTGGTGAGGGAACTGGGTTTGGATTTAGTAATATAAATGCTCATGAGCTATTATTTACTATAAAAGATGCAGTTTCACTTTATTATAATAACAAAGAAGAATTTAATAAGCTTATTAAAAATGCTATGACTACTGATTTTAGCTGGAACTATTCATGTGACGAATATATTGACTATTATAATAGGCTTATAAATAATAAATTTTAAAAATAATGCTAGATAAAAATATAAAAGATTTAAAAATGGGACTTGATTACTCTAAAGAAGCATCAACTTTTAGAGTTTTCAGCTCGCATAAAGATTTAAGTTTAAGACTTTATGATGATTCTAAAACTATTTATTATACTGAATATAAAATGATAAAAACCGATGAGAATATATTTGAGGTAAAAATAGAAGGGGATCTAAATGGAAAGTTTTACACTTATTCTATTAATAATAAACAAGAAATAACAGATCCTTATTCTATCTCATCATCTTTAAATTCTAAAAGATCTGCAATTATTGATTTAAAAATTACGGATCCTGATGGATTTAGGGAACATCATATACCAAAGACTAAAAAATCTGAAGCTATAATTTATGAGTTACATGTAAGGGATTTTTCTTTTAATAAAAATTCAGATGTAAAAAATCGCGGAAAGTTTTTAGGTATAGTAGAAGAAGATAGAAAATGTCAAGATGAAAAAACTTCTCTAGATCATATAAAAGAACTTGGGATAACTCATGTTCATTTTATGCCGATATATGATTTTTTAACGGTAGATGAAAATACTGATGTATTTTTTGAAGATGAAAATTATAACTGGGGATATGATCCAGAATTATATAATGTCCCAGAAGGCTCATATTCAGTAGATCCAGACGATCCTTTTTCTAGGGTTTTAGAGATAAAAAAAATGATTATGAAACTTCATGAAAATGGGATAAAAGTAGTAATAGACGTAGTATATAATCATATATATCGTGGAGATATGTCAAACTTTGAGATGCTTTATCCTAATTATTATCTAAGACGCTTTAAAGATGGTAGTTTAACTAATGGCTCAGGCGTTGGAAATGATTTTGATTCTAAAAAGCTAATTTATAGAAAATTTTTAAAAGATTCTATAGAATATTTTATCAATGAATATAAAATTGATGGTTTTAGATTTGATTTATTAGCTTTATTTGATAAAGAGACGACTTATGAATTAGTAAGTTTTGCAAAAAGTATAGATCCTGAGATTTTAATTTATGGTGAGCCATGGGCTGGAGGTCGCACTACTCTTAAATCTAGTGAGATGACCTTAAAGGGAACTCAAAAAGGCAAAGGATTTTCTTGTTTTAATGATGATTTTAGAAATGCTATAAAAGGTTTTAACAATGATTATAGTCTTGGTTTTTCGATGGGAGATTATAATTTAAAAATCGCGACCGAAATAGGAATAACTGGTTCTATAGATTATGACTGGCTTCATAAAGGATTTTGTAAATATCCATCAGAGAGTATCAATTATGCTAATTCGCATGATGATCTGATTTTATGGGATAAAATAAATAAAAGCTTAAAAAATACTAGTTCTAAAGAAAAGAAAGATGTTTATAAATTAGCAAACTCTATATTATTTACATCTTTTGGAATTCCATTTATTCATTCAGGTAATGAGTTTTTAAGATCTAAAAATGGAGTTTCTAATACTTATAATGGTCCGACAAGCCTCGCTATGATCGATTGGGATGAGAAATCAAAAAATAAAGATATTTTCTTATTTTTTAAAGATTTAATTGAGCTTCGCAAAAAACTTAGATTTTTCTCGATTGATGATGATAAATATATTAGAAAGAACTTATTTTTCTTAGATTTTAGCTTTTATGCTACTATTGGGTATGGTATATATTATAGTGATAATTTATATTTATTTTTTCATAATGCTGAGAGAAGTAAAGTTTCTATAGATACAGTGGAGATATTAGAGTTATTTAATAAGAAGTTAAATAAAAATCTTAAATTACACAATTTAATGTTTGAAAAAATATTTAATAAAAATGGACTTTATCTTGATGAGGCTAGAGTATCAGAAAAAATAGAAATAGATGAGATTTCAACAGAAATTTATAAAGTCTATTTATAAATAAAATGTAAAATATAAATTAAGAACAAAACATTCATTGTAAAATTTGATATAATGATAATAAGAATAATCAAATCTTAAGGAGGATTTTTAAATGGCTATTAAAGTAGGAGTTAACGGATTTGGAAGAATTGGTAGAGATGTAGTAAGAGGTTTATTTGAAACTTCTAGAGAGAATCTTGAATTAGTTGCTATTAATGCTTCTGGAGATATGGAAACTTTAGCTCATCTTTTTAAATATGACTCAGCTTATGGAAAATTTGACGGAGAAGTTGAAGCATATAGTGAAGGGCTAAAAATAAATGGAAAAGAAATTAAATTTACAAATAAAAGAGATCCTAAAGAAATCCCTTGGAAAGATTTAGGAGTAGAGTTAGTTATAGATTCTACTGGTGCTTTTAAAGATACAGAAAGCTTATCTGCACATATTGAAGGTGGTGCTAAAAAGGTAGTTTTAACTGCTCCAGGTAAAGTAGATAAAATGATCGTTATGGGTGTAAACCATGAAACTTATGATCCAGAAAATGATAATATTATTTCTAACGCTTCATGTACTACTAACTGTCTTGCACCACTTATTAAAGTTATAGAAGATAACTTTGGCATTGAAAAAGGTCTTATGACTACTATTCATGCTTATACAAATGACCAAAATTTAATGGATAATAAACATAAAGATTTAAGAAGAGCTAGAGCTGCTGCGACAAATGTTATTCCTACTACTACTGGTGCTGCAAAAGCTGTAGGACAAGTTATTCCAGCTGTAGAAGGAAAACTTACTGGATATGCAGTTAGAGTTCCGGTTATTACTGGTTCACTAGTTGACGTAACTTTAGATCTTAAGAAAGATGTAGAAGTAGAAGAAATAAACGAAGCATTCAAAAAAGCTTCTGAAAATGAGCTTAAAGGTGTTTTAAGATATTCTGAAGAACCATTAGTTTCATCTGATATTATTGGTGCAGAAGAATCCTCAATTTTTGATGCTATCTCTACTATGAAAATAGACAATATGGTTAAATTAGTATCATGGTATGATAACGAATGGGGTTATTCACAAAGAGTGCTAGATTTAGCTAGTTTTATAGCTGAAAAGATGTAATATAACTACACTGGTGCTTTTTGCGCCGGTGTTTTTTAATATGGAGGTTTTACATGAACAAAAAGAGTATAAAAGATTTTGATTATAAAGGAAAAAAAGTTTTAGTAAGATGTGATTTTAACGTGCCATTAAAGGATGGAGAAATTACTGACGAGACTAGAATTAGAGAATCACTTCCTACTATAGAATATTTAACTAATGAAGGCGCAGCAGTAATTTTAATGAGCCACCTTGGCAGACCTAAGGGAAAAGCTAATCATGAATATAGTTTAGAGCCAGTAGCTACAAAACTTTCTGAGATGCTTGATAAAGAAGTAAGATTTTTAGATGATGATAAAGTAGTGTCGGATAAAACTATTAAAGAAGTTGCATCTATAAAAGATGGAGAAATTGTACTTTTACAAAACACTAGATTTTTAGAAGGGGAAGAAAAAAATGATAAAGATTTTTCTAAAAAACTAGCTTCACTTGCTGATTTATATGTAAATGATGCATTTGGTACTGCTCATAGAGCTCATGCTTCTAATGTTGGAGTATCTGAAATTTTACCTTCTGCCGTTGGACTTCTAGTAGAAAAAGAAATAGAAGTTATGGCTAACTCAATTGAAAATCCAGAAAGACCATTTGTAGCTATTTTAGGTGGTGCTAAAGTATCTGATAAAATTGGAGTAATAGAAAATCTTTTAACTAAAGTAGATAAAATAATTATTGTTGGCGCAATGGCTAATACATTTTTAAAAGCTGAAGGAAAAGGTGTGGGTACTTCACTTGTAGAAGATGATAAATTAGATTTAGCAAAAGATTTAATAAATAAAGCAAAAGATGCAAATGTTGAACTTATCCTTCCAGTGGATCTAGTGGTAGCTTATGAAATAAAAGATGATGTAGAAATTAAGACAGTCTCAACAGATGAGATTCCAGAAGATAAAATGGCTCTAGATATTGGTGAAGAAACTATCGAGAAAATTAAAGAAGCTTTATCAGATGCTAAAACAGTAGTATGGAATGGACCTGCTGGAGTATTCGAAGTTGAAGCATTATCTAAAGGTACATTTGCCATAGCTGATATTTTAGCTGATCTAGATGCAACTACTATAATTGGTGGTGGAGATTCTGCTGCTGCTGTAGAAAAATCTGGAAAAGCTGATAAAATCACACATATTTCAACTGGTGGTGGAGCTTCTTTAGAGTTACTTGAAGGCAAAGAATTACCAGGAATAGCTTGTATAGAGGATAGAGAGTAATGAGAAAATCTTTAGTAGTCGCGAACTGGAAAATGAACAACGGCACGGCTGAAACTAGCGATTTTTTAAATGAGTTTTTAAAAATAAATCTTAATCCTAAAGGAGAAGTAGTAATTTGCCCACCATTTATAGGTCTAGATAGACTAAAAAATAGTTTATCTAATTCTTCAATAAAAATAGGTGCTCAAAATCTATATTATGAAGAAAATGGAGCTTATACTGGTGAGATTTCTGCGTCAATGCTTAAATCAGTAGACGTTTCTTATGTTATTATCGGACATTCAGAAAGACGTGAATATTTTAATGAAACAGATGAGATTTGTAATAAAAAGGTTAAAAAAGCATTAGAATATAATATCACTCCAATCCTTTGTGTTGGAGAGAAAAAAGAAGATCGAGATAATGGAATGCATTTGGATTTAATAAAATCTCAACTATATGAATCTTTAAAAAGTTTAGAGCTTAGAGAAGATGAAGAGATTGTTGTAGCTTATGAGCCGATTTGGGCTATAGGTACTGGAGAAACTGCCTCTAGTGAGGATGCGGAAGAAATATGTAAATTTATTCGTAATGAATTAGAGGATATTCTAGGAGATAGTGCAGATTCTACTAGAATTTTATATGGCGGTTCAGTAAAACCTAATAATATAGATGAACTTATGCAAATGGAAAATATAGATGGAGCATTAGTAGGTGGTGCAAGTTTAGTGCCTGAAGATTTTGCTAGAATCGTAAATTATGGAGATAAAAATGAATAAAAATAATATGATAATAATTTGCGATGGAGTAGGTATTGGAAA
>JASBZD010000021.1 GCA_029983595.1 Peptoniphilaceae bacterium | reverse complement strand
GTAAAATATTCCACAAAAGCAATAGATGCACCATTTTCTATGGCATTTTTAATATATTTATGTCCATCAGTTTTTTGACCTATTACCGCTACAAAAGCTGAATCTTTAGTAGAGTTTTTTGAGTTATATGATATGTCTGAAATTTCTAAATTATAATCTATATCGCCTTTAGTCTCTATAATTTCTATATTTTTTACTAAATCTTTTAATTTCAATATAACTCCTCCATTAGTATTAATTTATCTTTTATATCTTTATCTATATTTTCTATATAATCTTTTATATTTCTATGATTCATATGTTTTTTTAGACCATTTTTTTGTAATATTTTCGTGGTAGAACTTATCCCAAACCCGATGATATTATTTATATCTTCCATCATTGCTATATTATAAATTGACTCATATCCAGGTTTTGAATATCCAATATTTTCTAGAAATGGATTTATATTTTTTTGTCTATAGAGATAATAAGGAACATAATCTGTTAGATTTATAAATTCATCACGTATTTTAGAAAAATTATCACCAAACTTTTTATCCACGCCATTTAATCTAATTTCCGATGACTTTTTAAGTGATAAAGCATGGATAGTCAAAGATTCTGGATCTAACTTAGATATTTCAAATAATGAGTGTTTAAAATCCTCACTTATCTCACCTGGAAGCTCCATTATTAGATCCATATTTATATTATTAAATTCCATTTCTCTAGCCATAAAAAATGCACGTTTTATATCCTCTGAAGTATGAGCGCGTGAAATAGATTTTAAAGTTTTATCATTCATAGTCTGAGGATTTATTGAAATTCTATCTACAAAATAGTATTTTAAAACATCTAAAATATTTTTATCAATAGTATCAGGCCTACCAATCTCCACAGTAAATTCAGTTTTTTCACTATTATAAGATTCAACTAACTTTATAACTTTTTCTAAATTTCTCCATCCTATTGAAGAAGGAGTTCCGCCACCTATGTAAATTGATGAAATTTCAAGCCCTCTATTTAAACTTTCTTGAACCTCTTTTTCTAAAGCTTTTATATAATCTGTAATTAAATTATCATCAAGCCTATAAGTAGGATAAGCACAATAAGAGCATCTTGTAGCACAAAATGGAATATCAATATATATACTAGTTTTATCTTTAATATTTTCAAATATAGGATCTTGAGTTTTTTTAACTTCTAGTCCTAGATCTATCTTAGATTTATCTATTAAATATTTATTAGATAAAATATCAAAAGACTTGTCATTATTTTTATTAAGTATTTTTCTAAATTTTTTTATAGGATTTACCCCTACGAGTATCCCCCAAGGAAGTTTCATTTTTGTATAATTTTCTAATAATTTATATATCGATTCTTTTAAATTAGATTTTTCATTATTAAAATTCTCAGAAATTAGTATCTCATCATGATAATTCTGAGAATAAAATTCTAATCTATCTTCATTTTTTATAAAAGTATAATCTCCATCATCTAGAAAAAATTGTGCTAATTCTTTATATTCTTTTTGATATTCTAAATTTTTAAATTCTATCATAATAAAAATGGGTTAGTACATTTTTCAATGCCTACAGTGGTTGAAGAGCCATGTCCAGGGTGTAATTTTGTATCTTCATCTAGCACGACTATTTTATTCATAAGTGAGCTAAGTAAGGTAGATATATCCCCGCCATAAAAATCAGTTCTGCCAATGCTCCCCTCAAAAATTGAATCTCCAACAAATATATCTTTATCAATTTTAAATCCTACTCCACCCTTTGAATGACCAGGAAGATGAATTACTTCAATTTTAAAATCAGAAAGATTTATTATATCTGAATCTTCTATCGTCTTATCTGGACTAAAAGATATTTCCCTTCCTTGGATAATAGTACTTAAGTTTAACTCAGCATTTTCTACCATTTCTTTATCAGCAAAATGGATTAGAACTTCTGAGTTTGGAAAATAATTTTTTAGATCCAAAACAGCACCAATATGATCAGCATGGCCATGAGTAAGAAGAATATATTTTAAATCTAAATTTCTAGATTCTATCTCATCTTTAATTCTAGAGGCCTCAAATCCTGGATCGATTATAGCGCATTCGCTAGATGTTTTACTAAATATCAGATATGAATTCATCTGAGAACCTAAAACTAGTTTAATATATTCCATCTAAAATCCCTTCTTTGAATCTAATAAGATAGTCACAGGCCCATCATTTACTAGACTAACCTGCATATCAGCACCAAACTCACCAGTAGATACTTTATAGCCGTCAGATTCTGCACGTCTAATAAACTCTCTATAAATCGGCTTACTCATCTCTGGTCTACCCGCCTCTATAAAAGATGGACGCTTACCTTTTCTTGCATCTGCATAAAGAGTAAATTGTGAAACGATTAACAATTCACCATCCACATCGTTAAGTTCAAGGTTCATATTTTCATTTTCATCTTCAAAAATTCTAAGACCAGTTACTTTTTTATAGATATAATCTAAGTCTTCTTCTATATCATCTTTTGATATACCTAAAAATACTAAAAGACCTTTATTTATTTCTCCTACTATTTTTCCATCAATCTCTACTTTTGCGCTATTTACTCTTTGAACTACTGCTCTCATAATCCCCCCATTATCCACTTATTCTTCTTACGTCTATAATTCCTTCTATATTTTTTAAACTATCTAAAATTTTATTTAACTCTTGTTTATTTTTAATCTCTAAAGTGGCATTAAGTTCAGTTACCTGTTCATCATTTACTCTTGCATCTATTCCATTTATTTTGACGCCAGAGTTAGCTACTTTAGTAGTAACATCAGCGATAAATCCAGTGCGTGCAAGTCCCTTTATTAAAATTGAAGCATTATAATAATTATCTTCATCATTTTCCCAGCTAGCTCTTAAAATCCTCTCAGTTTCATTGGCCTCAGTTATATTATGACAGTCTGCCCTAT
The DNA here is from genome assembly GCA_029983595.1 of Peptoniphilaceae bacterium. GTDB lineage: Bacteria > Bacillota > Clostridia > Tissierellales > Peptoniphilaceae > Neofamilia. The sequence continues at coordinate 11,785 of JASBZD010000021.1, read as the reverse complement.
GAACCGTAATTCCGCGACCACGAGTAACAAATCCCACTATATCATCGCCAGGTACTGGGTTACAACAACCAGCGATTTTAAGTTTTAGTCCATCTACTCCCTCTATAGAAATTGCATTTTTATCAGATTTCTTTTTAGGTTTTATGGCTTCTTTATATTCTACAAGCTTTTCTTTTTGCATCTCGCGATACCAAGTAATAAGCTTTCCAGAAATTTGTTTACTAGTAAGATCGCCAAACCCAACTAGCGAAAATAAATCATCTACAGATTTAGCAGCATATTTCGATGCCATATCTTCAAGCCACTCTTTTTTTAATACATCTTTTGGGTTAAGTCTGGCCTTATTTATATCATAGGTAATCATTTCTTTACCTAGATCTATATTTTTCTCACGATCTTTAGATTTAAAATATTGTTTAATCTTATTTTTGGCTTTTGGAGATTTTACAATTCCAAGCCAGTCTAAACTTGGGCCCTTATTTTTGTCTGTTATAATCTCCACAATATCACCATTTTGAAGCTTATAATCAATTGGCACCATTTTCCCATTTACTTTAGCTCCAGTACAAGTATGCCCTACTTGAGTATGGACTGTATAAGCAAAGTCGATAGGAGTAGAGCCTTCTGAAAGACTTATAACTTCTCCAGTAGGTGTAAATACAAAAACTTCATCTGAGAAAAAGTCTACTTTTAACCCTTCCATATATTGTTCAGGATTAGACTCCTCATCTTGCCATTCGATCATCTGTCGAATCCAGGTCATATTATCATGAGTCTCAGTATTTATATTAGACCCACCAGACTGTTTATATTTCCAATGGGCAGCTATACCATATTCCGCTATTTCATGCATCTCATGTGTACGAATTTGTACTTCAAAAGTCTCACCTTTATCATCAATTACAGTAGTGTGAAGAGACTGGTACATATTAGATTTTGGCACTGCAATATAATCTTTAAAACGCCCTGGAATAGGCTTATAGTGATTATGCACTACACCTAAAGCCCCATAACAGTCTGCTACAGTATTTACAATAATTCTAACGGCTGAAAGGTCATAAATCTGCTCAAATAATAGTCCTTTGTGATTCATCTTTTTATAAATTGAATATAAATTTTTTGGCCTACCACTGATTTCTGCCTTTATATTGACTTTTTCTAGATATTCATATAAATGCTTTATAATCTCATCTATAATATATTCGCGTTCCTTACGTCTTTTTCGCACCATTGATGCTAGATTATGATATTCTTCTTCATCTAGATATCTTAACGCAAGATCCTCAAGCTCCCATTTTAGCTTAAAAATCCCAAGTCGTCCGGCTAGAGGAGCATAGATTTCTATTACTTCAGTAGCTTTTTCTTTTTTCTTAGCTTCTGTCATATACTCAAGTGTACGCATATTATGAAGTCTATCGGCTAATTTTACAATAATTACACGAATATCATTAGACATAGCCATTACCATTTTTCGCGTATTTTCAGCCTGTTTTTCTTCTTTAGATCTAAAATTAAGATTAGTAAGTTTTGTAACCCCATCTACTATATGAGCCACTTCTTCGCCAAACATCTCAGAAATATCTTCATATGAATATTCAGTATCTTCTATTACATCGTGTAAAAGTCCAGAAATTATAGTAGAAGAGTCCATATTAAGATCTGATAAAATTTTCGCAACTTCAAAAGGATGCATTATATATGGTTCACCAGAATTTCTCTTTTGTTCAATATGAGCATCATATGCCAGATCAAATGCTTTTAAAATTTTTTCTATATCGCTTTCAGGGTTATTAGATAAAACTCTTTCTTCTAGAGATTTCTTCATCTGCTCCCTATCCGCATCTATTAAATTTATTCTCTCTTCCATAAAATCACCTTGAAATTTTTACACTAGTAATATTTAATTTAGCAGTAACATTCCCATTCCACTCATTAATAGTCGCCTGATAGACTATATCAGCATTTAAGACTCCATTAGATGCTATAACTGAAGATAAAGACATATTATTTCTTGCTAGTTCTTCATTTATTTTTTCTATATCGAATATAATACCTTCGATAGAAAAACCATCTTTTGAAATTGTCATTCTAAGCACGTTTTGGTTTTTACCTAGAATCTTAAAATTAGAAAGCGTTACATCTCTATCGCCAAATACTGGCCTTGGGTTTTTATTGCCAAATGGACCTATTATATCTAACTCTTCTATAAATTGAGTATTTATATAATTAATCGGCAAAACTAAATCTATCATAACTTTTTTCTGAAAATCTTCATCTACTAGATTAGCTTTATTATTTAGTCCATCTCTAAAATCTTTTATTTTATCAATATCTAGACTTACGCCACATGCCATTTTATGACCGCCAAAGCTATTTAGTAAATCTTTTTCTAAAGACACACCTTCGACCATATTATATTCTTCAATACTACGACCTGAGCCTTTAGCTCCTTTTTTAGATTCAGTTAGGATAATAGTAGGTCTATTATATTTTTCTTTTACTCGTCCAGCTATAATTCCGGCAATAGATTCATGTACCCCGCTTTGGAAAGATACAATTACTTTATCCTCGTTATATCTATTAGCTTCAATATCTTTTAAATAAAGTTTTAAACCTTCAATAGTCATCTCAGTTCTCTGTTGATTTAAAACTCTTAATTCTCTAGCTAGATTTTGAGCATTCGAAAAATTATCTGTAAGTAATAGTTCTACCCCTTTATAAGCACTATCTAGCCTGCCTGATGCGTTAAAAGTAGGTCCAATTATAAATCCAATATGATATGGATCTAGTTTTTTATCAGCTAATCCTGATTCATTAATAAGTGTTTTTAAACCTAGATTTGAAGTATTATTTAAAAGTTTTAGTCCATTAGCTACAATAATTCTATTTTCATCAACCAAATCCATTACATCACATATTGTCGCAATCGCTGCAAACTCTAGATATTCTCTTATAATCTCAGATTCGTCATAACCTAAAACTTCTGCTGTAAGTTCAATAAATTTATACGCTATAGCAGCACCACAAAGTCCTTTAAATGGATATCCACATTCTCTACATTTATGATCGACTATCGCATCAGCGTTAGGTAGAGTTTCTGTATCTGTTTCAATATCTATTTTGGGCTCATGATGATCTAATACAATAACTTTTATCCCATTTTCATTAGCATATAAAATAGGTTCAATCGCAGAAATTCCATTATCTACAGTAATAATAAGATTTATTCCATCTTTTATCGCATCATCTACTATATTTTTATTAATGCCATATCCATCATCTATTCTATGAGGAATTTTATAATCAGTATTAAAATTTTCGCCTTTTATAAATCTATATAAAATATAAGTAGACATTATTCCATCTACGTCATAATCGCCTACTATGCGGATTCTAGATTCGTTATCTATAGCTTCAAGAAGTATCTCAGTAGCTTTTACCATATCCTTCATTAACTCTGCTGGATACATTTTTGATAAATCAGGATCTAAAAAAGTAGCTAGTTCTTCTTCTGTATTTATTCCACGATTAGCAATTATTCTGTATATTATCTTTTCATTTTGAGTTTTACCAAGTTCATATATATTGCTTTTTGAACTTTTAATTAGCCACTTTTCCATAATTTCACCTTCCTTTTAGCTATCAAACTATAATATTAAATTTTAACATATATTAAAAAAAGGTGCATCCTTTTAGGGACACACCTTAGCAATATTCTTAAACATTAGCTTCTTCAACAGGTTCTTCAGTTAGTCTTACACTTTCTAAAATCTCGCCAGTTTCAGAATCTTTAAGTTTTATTCTTCTATTAGATCTTACACCAGTACCAGCTGGAATAAGCTGACCAATGATAACATTTTCTTTTAGACCTGATAGAGTATCGACTTTACCTTTTATCGCTGCATCGGTAAGGACTTTAGTAGTCTCTTGGAAAGACGCTGCAGATAAGAATGATTCAGTCTCTAGAGAAGCTTTAGTAATACCCATTAATGCTGGAGTTCCAGTGGCTTCTGTTTTTCCTTCTTCACGAGCTTTTTTATTAGCTTCTTTGAAGTTTACTACTTTTACAAAAGAACCAGGTAAAAGATCTGTATCTCCACTATCGTCTATCTTAATATTAGATAACATTTGACGAACAATAATCTCGATATGTTTATCATTAATATCTACCCCTTGAAGACGGTAAACTCTTTGAACTTCTTTAATAATATAGTTTTGTACACCCTTAACGCCTTTTATACGGAGTAGATCCTGTGGATAAACTGACCCTGAAGTAAGCTCATCTCCGGCCTCTACTCTTTGGCCTTCTTTTACCTTAATAATAGCACCATAAACTATATTATATTTTTGTTCTTCGCCCTCATCAGATGTAATAATAACTTCACGTTTTCTATTTTCAATATTTATAGAAACTGTACCATCTATTTCAGATATTACAGCAAGCCCCTTAGGTTTTCTAGCTTCAAAAAGCTCCTCAACCCTTGGAAGACCTTGAGTAATATCGGCAGCACTGGCAACCCCACCAGTATGGAATGTACGCATTGTAAGCTGTGTACCTGGCTCCCCAATAGATTGAGCAGCAATAATACCTACAGACTCACCAATACCTACCTCGTCTCCACTAGCTAATGAAAGACCATAGCAATGAGCACAAACTCCACCTTTAGTATTACATCCTAATGTAGTACGTATTTTTAAAGTCTCTATTCCAGCATCAACTATTTGTTTAGCTAATCTATTAGTAATAACTTCATTTGCACCAACTATAACTTCACCAGTTTCAGGATTTTTAATTTCTTCAAAAGTATATCTACCAGTAATTCTATCTTCTAGATTTTCAATAAGCTCTTTACCATCGCTAAACGCTTTAATTTCTGAGTACTCATCAGTACCACAGTCCTCTTCTCTTACGATAACCTCTTGAGCTACGTCTACTAATCTACGAGTAAGATATCCTGAATCGGCAGTTCTTAAGGCAGTATCTGCAAGACCTTTTCTAGATCCGTGAGTAGACATAAAGAACTCAAGTACAGTAAGGCCTTCTCTAAAGTTAGATACAATTGGTACTTCGATAATTTCCCCAGTAGGAGAAGCCATAAGTCCACGCATACCTGCTAGCTGAGAAATCTGGTTTTTAGACCCTCTGGCACCAGAGTCAGCCATAATAAATATATTATTATCTTCCTCAAAGTTACTCATTACCTCATCAGATAAAGTATCATTAGCTTTACCCCAGATATCGATAACTTTTTCATATCTTTCATCGTTAGAAATAAGACCTTTTCTATAAGCTTTTTCATATTTATTTACTTCAGCTTGAGCCTCATCTAAAATCGTATGTTTATTTTCAGGGATATGAATATCTCCATATGAAATAGTCATAGCACCTTTAGTAGAATATTTAAAACCTAACTTTTTAATATTATCGACAAATTTTACAGTCTCGATATTTCCATGAACATCAAAAGTTTTTTCTATAATATCACCAAGAAGACCTTTTTTAATAGTTTTATCTATTTCTAGACCATATTTATCTTTATCCCTATCTACAAATCCTAGATCTTGATGGATATATTGGTTAATAATAAATCTACCTACAGTCGATTCAACAAGATGTGAAGAGTTGTCATCTTTGTCATAAACTCTAACTTTTACACGTGAATGTAATTCTACTATTTTAGAATCTAGTGCATGATACATCTCATCTATATCAGCAAAAACTTTTCCGTCACCTTTTTTAGGTTCTTCTGTATTCATAGTTAGATAATATACTCCAAGGATCATATCCTGAGTAGGAGTAACTATTGGTTTACCATCTTTTAGACCTAAAACGTTGTTAGGAGATAACATTAAAAGTCTAGCTTCGGCTTGAGCCTCAACAGAAAGTGGTAAATGGACAGCCATTTGGTCCCCGTCAAAGTCAGCATTATAAGCAGTACAAACTAGAGGATGAAGCTTAATAGCTTTTCCATCTACTAAAACTGGTTCAAACGCCTGAATACCTAGTCTGTGAAGAGTAGGCGCTCTATTTAGTAAAACTGGATGGTCTTTAATTACTTCTTCTAATATATCCCAAACTTGTGGATTTTGACGCTCTACCATTCTCTTAGCTGATTTTATATTATGAACATAATCTCGTTCTACTAGCTCTCTCATAACATATGGCTTAAATAATTCTAACGCCATAGTTTTAGGTAGACCACATTGATGGAATTTTAAATCTGGACCTACTACGATTACAGAACGTCCAGAGTAGTCTACTCTCTTACCTAAAAGGTTTTGTCTAAAACGACCTTGTTTACCTTTCAGCATTTCAGAAAGTGATTTTAATGCTCTATTACCAGCTCCAGTTACAGCTCTACCACGTCTTCCATTATCGATTAGAGCATCTACAGCCTCTTGTAGCATACGCTTTTCATTTCTTACGATAATATCAGGCGCACCAATATCTAGAAGCTTTTTAAGTCTATTATTTCTATTTATTACTCTACGATATAAATCATTTAAGTCAGAAGTCGCAAAACGTCCACCATCAAGCTGAACCATAGGTCTTAAATCTGGTGGAATAACTGGAATTACATCTAAAATCATCCACTCAGGTCTATTATTAGATTGTAAAAAAGCTTCAATAATCTCAAGCCTTCTAGTTATACGGCGGCGTTTTTGGCCTTTAGCATCTTCTAGCTCATCACGTAAATTTTGAGATTCTTCCTCTAGATTTACTTTTTCTAGTAAATATTTAATAGCTTCAGCTCCCATAGAAGCCTCAAACTTATCGCCAAACTCAGCCTTTAGATCTCTATATTCTCTTTCTTCTAAAAGTTGTTTTATTTCTAGACCTGTAGCTTCGTCATAATTTTCAGTTACGATATAAGTTGCGTAATATAGTACTTTTTCTAGATCTTTTGGGCTCATATCTAATACAAGACCTATTCTAGATGGAATACCTTTAAAATACCAAATATGAGAAACTGGAGTAGCTAGCTCTAAATGTCCCATTCTTTCACGACGCACCTTAGATTTAGTTACTTCAACACCACATTTTTCACATACTACGCCTTTATATCTTACTCTTTTATATTTTCCGCAGTTACATTCCCAGTCCTTTACTGGACCAAAAATCTTCTCGCAAAATAATCCTTCTTTTTCAGGTTTTAAAGTTCTATAGTTAATAGTTTCAGGTTTTTTTACCTCACCATATGACCAGCCTCTGATCATATCTGATGATGCTAAACCTATCTCAATTGAATCAATAACTTGTGTATCTGTCAAAATTAAGCCCCTTTCTCAAACTTCAAGGAAATTAGTCTTCGTATTCGTCAAACTCGACGTCGTCAGTAAATCCTTCAGGGATCTCATCCTTATCGATTCTTCTTATTCCTGCTATTATATTTTCATCTGATGCTGTCATAGTATCATCTTCATATTTATCTTGAGAATCATCTATTCTTTTAATATTCTCGTCTTCATCTAAATCTAGATCCATAACTTTTCCATCTAAATCTTTTACTTTTATATCAAGTGCTAGAGATTGTAACTCTTTAATTAAAACTTTAAAAGATTCAGGAATTCCTGGCTCTGGCACATTTTCGCCTTTAACAATAGACTCATAAGTTTTAACACGACCTACAATATCATCAGATTTTATAGTAAGCATCTCTTGTAAAGTGCTAGATGCACCATATGCTTCTAACGCCCAAACTTCCATCTCACCAAATCTTTGGCCCCCAAACTGTGCTTTACCACCTAGTGGTTGTTGAGTAACTAAAGAATATGGACCTGTAGAACGAGCGTGAATTTTTTCGTCAACTAAGTGGTGAAGTTTTAGCATATACATATATCCTACTGTAACAGGATGATCAAACTCTTCACCAGTTCTACCATCTCTAAGCTGAATTTTTCCATCTGTAGGAAGATCCGCTAGTTTTAAAGCTTCTTCTATATCAGCTTCATTAGCCCCGTCAAATACTGGAGTAGCTACATGCCATCCTAATTTTTTAGCAGCAAGACCTAGATGGACTTCTAAAACCTGACCAAGGTTCATACGTGAAGGTACACCTAGTGGGTTTAGTACAATTTCTACTGGTGATCCATCTGGTAAATATGGCATATCTTCCTGAGGTAAAATTCTAGAAATAACCCCTTTGTTACCATGACGACCACACATTTTATCCCCTACTCTTATCTTACGTTTAGTAGCGACATAAACTCTTACAATTTCATTTACACCAGGGTTTAATTCATCTCCATTTTCACGAGTAAAGTTTTTAACATCTATTACAATACCCTCTTCACCATGAGGGACTCTTAGAGATGTATCTCTTACTTCACGAGCTTTTTCACCAAAAATAGCACGTAAAAGTCTTTCTTCTGGACTTAGTTCAGTTTCTCCTTTTGGAGTTACTTTTCCTACTAAGATATCTCCAGCTCTTACTTCGGCCCCAATACGAATAATTCCTCTTTCGTCTAGGTCTTTAAGCATTTCATCGCCTACATTAGGGATATCGCGAGAGATTTCTTCAGCTCCAAGCTTAGTATCACGAGCTTCAGATTCATATTCTTCAATATGAACAGAAGTAAGTTTATCTTCTTTAACTAGCTGTTCACTAACTAACATAGCATCCTCGTAGTTATATCCATCCCAGTTCATAAATGCGATTCGGATATTTTTACCAAGAGCCATTTCACCCATTTCAGTAGAAGGACCATCAGCTATAATTTGGCCTTCTTCTATAGCATCACCAAGTTTTACTATTGGACGTTGGTTAATAGTAGTACCAGCATTGGCACGTCTGAATTTTTTAAGTTTAAATTTATGGATTTCTCCTATATTATCTTTAATTTCTATTTCGCGAGCAGAAATTTTAGAAACTTCTCCAGCTACGTCTGAAACTATTACAACTCCAGAGTCTTTTGCAGCTCTATACTCGATACCTGTAGCGATTATTGGAGCTTCAGTTCTGATTAGAGGTACTGCTTGACGCTGCATGTTAGCACCCATTAGTGCACGGTTAGCATCATCATTTTCTAAGAAAGGAATCATACCAGTACCTACAGATACGATCTGACGAGGAGATACGTCCATGTAATCTACATCACTAGCACGATAAACATCTACTTCCCCGCCTGGTCCACGAGCTACAACTCTCTCATTTACGAAAGTACCATCATCGTTTAAAGCTTCATTAGACTGAGCAATAATATATCTATCTTCTATATCAGCTGTAATATAATCAATATCTTCAGTAACTCTACCTTCGCCTTTAATCACTTTACGATATGGTGACTCTATAAATCCAAAATCGTTGATTTTTGCAAAAGTAGCTAATGAAGTTATAAGACCGATGTTAGGTCCTTCTGGAGTCTCAATAGGACACATTCTACCATAGTGAGGGTTATGAACGTCTCTAACCTCCATTCCCGCACGATCACGAGAAAGACCACCAGGCCCTAAAGCTGACATTCTTCTCTTATGAGTAAGCTCAGCTAGTGGGTTAGTCTGATCCATAAATTGTGAAAGCTGAGAACTACCAAAGAACTCTTTAACCGCTGCAGTAAGCGGTCTAATATTAATTAAAGACTGAGGAGTAGAAGATTCCATATCTTGTGTAGTCATCTTTTCACGGATAGCTCTTTCCATTCTAGAAAAACCTATTCTATATTGGTTTTGTAAAAGCTCTCCAACTGATCTGATTCTACGATTTCCTAAATGATCTATATCATCTACAAAACCCACTTCTTTAATTAAGCCCATTTGGTATGAGATAGATGCTATAATATCATCTACTAAAATATGTTTTGGACTTAATTCTTTAGCACGTTTTTCAATTTCAGACTCTAGATCCTCATCTTCTACTTCAGACATGATTTCTTTTAATAATGGATAGTAAATTTTTTCTTTAATTCCATATTTTTCAAAATCTATATCTAAATCTAAATCTTCTGTGAATACAAAGTTATTACCAATAATTCTAACTTCTTCATTATCATCGTTAAGAATAATTACCTCATTTATACCTGAAGATTCAATAGCTCTAGCCATTTCTTTAGTTATAACTTCTCCAGAAGTAGCTAAAAGTTCACCAGTTTCTTTATTGATAATATTTTCTCCGGCAGCAAATCCCGCTATACGGTTAGCTAGAGATAATTTCTTGTTAAATTTATATCTACCTACACTAGCTAGATCATATCTTTTATGTTCAAAAAACATATTATAAAGTAAAGATGTTGCACTATCTAAAGTAGGAGGCTCACCAGGTCTTAATTTTTTATAAATCTCAATTATAGCCTCTTCTCTAGTTTCAGTAGTATCTTTTTCTAAAGTAGTTAAAAGCTGTTCACTTTCGCCAAACATCTCTAGAATTTGAGATCTAGACTCTATGCCTAAAGCCTTAATTAAAACAGTAATAGGTAATTTTCTATTTCTATCTATTCTAGTATGAATAACATCTTTAGAATCAGTTTCATATTCTATCCAAGCTCCACGGTTAGGAATTAAAGTAGAAGAATAAAGAGGTTTACCAGTTTTATCTCTTTCTTCTTTATAATATACGCCTGGACTTCTAACAAGCTGATTAACTACAACTCTCTCAGCACCATTTATAATAAAAGTACCAGTCTGGGTCATCATAGGCATATCACCCATAAAAACTTCTTGCTCTTTAATTTCCATAGTCTGTTTATTAAATAAACGCACCTTAACAGAAAGCGGAGCAGAATAGTTAGCATCATGATCCTTAGCCTCTTCTTCAGAGTACTTTAAATCAGTACCTATTTTGTGATCCACAAACTCCATAACAATATCTCCAGTATAATCCTCTATAGGAGATACGTCTTGTAATACTTCACTTAAACCTTCATTCAAAAACCACTTAAATGATTTAGTCTGAACTTCTATAAGATTAGGCGGTTCAATAACCTCCCTAATTCTAGAATAGCTCATTCTCTCTCTTTTTCCGTATTTTACAGGATGTACCAATTAATGACCTCACTTCTTACTATACTTTAAGTAACTGTCTTCACGTAATTAGAGCAAAGTATCCCACTCTAAATATCTATTATGCAAATATTTAGTTTATCATATTAAAAGTATCATGTCCAGAAAAATTTTAAATATTTTTGAAGATTAAAAAAGGAAGTAATCCTACTACTTCCCAAAATATTTAATATAAAAAAGCATAAAAAAATTCAAGATAATAATTATCTTCATATATAGATATTCTATTTATACTATAAGTGTTATTTTTAATCTTCAAATTTATTAGTAACCAGTTTTTTTAAAGTATTAATAGCTTCTTCTTCGTCTTCTCCTTCTGTCTTTAGAGTTATTTCTTCGCCACCAAATACCCCTAATGACATAATACCTATAATACTTTTTCCATTTACTGTAACTTCATCGAGGACTAGTTTTACATCTGACTGAAACTTGCTAGCTTCTTTTACGAAGTTAGCAGCAGCTCTACCATGTAATCCATCCTCATTTAATAATTTTACTGTTATTTCTTTCATCTGACATACCTCTTAAATTTTCTGCCTCTTTAGAAATTTTATTTAATCTATAATTTATTGCTGATCTATTATATTTTCCATCTGTTATTTCTGCTATTTCACTTAAACTAAAATCTTCATACTCTAGTCTTAAACTAGCGATTTCCTTTAAATCTTCTGATAAATCGTCAAATTTTCCAATCTCAATAAGATAATTAATATCATCAATATGTCCAATCGATGCTTTTATCTGTTTATTGATATTAGCTGTCTCGCAGTTTACTACTCTATTTACATT
>JASBZD010000020.1 GCA_029983595.1 Peptoniphilaceae bacterium | reverse complement strand
ATCTTCTTGCCACTCTATCTCTAAATCTAGATTTTCTTTTTTCATAAAAAACTCTTTTAATTTAGAAATCTCTTCTTCAGTAGGTTTATCTTTTGAGTTAAATATAGCTTTAATTTTTTCCATTTTTATCATCTCCAAAGGCATCAATAAATGAATCTATATTTCCCTCATAATTAATTAATTCATCTTTCGTCTTATCTAAAAGCATATCTTCTATAGCTTTATTAGACTCAGAGATTATTTTTTTCTTTTCTGATTCTGCAGTAAGTTTTGCATCTTTAATAATCTGATCGCCTTGACTTTTAGCATCTTTAATAATGTCTTCAGCCTGCTTTTGGGCAGATAAAACCGATTTAGATTTCATTTTGGAAATCTCTTCTTCTATATTTTTTATCTTACTATCATACTCGTTTTTATATTCTATAGCTTCATTTTTTAAATTTTTTGCATCTTTATCTAGATTTTCAAAATAAGATTTTCTTTTATCCATAAATTTTAAAACTGGTTTATAGATTAAAAGATATAAACCTAATGCCAGAATAAAAAAGTTAAATAGATGAAGAATTATCTGTAGAAAATCTATTCCTAAAATAGGTCCTTCCATATCGGATCACCTATAGTACAAATATAACTAGTATTGCTACGATAAGTGCATAAATAATGGCAGTTTCAATAAAAACTAGACCAAGCATTAAAGAGTTTCTTATTTTACCTTCTGCTTCTGGTTGACGTGAAATACCTTCAGCCGCTTTACCAATCGCAATACCCATACCAATAGCTGCAAGTCCAGCAGCAATACCAATAGCTACAGACGCACCAATAGCTTTGTTACTTTTAATTTGTCCTTCTTCAGAAATAGCTACTTTATTTTCTGTAGCAGGTGTAGTTTCAGAAGTTGCAAGAACTGGTGTAAAAGTACCTAAAACCATAACAAATGTTAATATTAAAGCGATAATTTTATTTTTTTTCATTTTTCTCTCCTAAAATTTATAATTCTTATTCTTTATTTGTAACTTCACCATAAAATAATGAAGTAAGCATCGTTAGTACATAAGCCTGAATTACCGCATGTAAAAGCGTAAATAAAACCGCTACAATAACTGGTAAAACATAGCTTAAAAACATATAGTGATAAATTAACTCATTTACTAAAAGACCAGATAATAATGCTCCAAAAAGCCTAAAACTCATTGATAATGGAAGCGAAAATTCTTTAAGGCCTTTTAAAATTCCCTTAGGTCCATTCTCTGCTATTGCTCCACTAACTATTATTAAATAAGATAAAACACCTAGCATAATAGCATTATTTAAGTCAGATAGCGGCGCCGGTAGTGATACTGTCGCTCCAGTAGTTGTAAGAACCGGAACTCCAAATAGCTCAAAAATCGTAGAACAGAATATATATATTCCAGCAGCAAAAATATATGCTCCTAAAAATTTATTTCTTACTGGACTAGATGTTTTAGCTAGATTATTAAAATATCCTACAATAGATTCAAGTATAATCTGAAACGAACCTGGCACTATTTTAAATTTAGGAATTACTAAAAATCTAATAAAAACTCCTAAAACTAATAAAATAGCAGTAACAGAATATGCCGATATGACTGCCGGATTTACTTTTAAACCCAGAACTTCAACCTTATTATGGTTATGAAGTACTGCATCTTGCATTACTTCTGAAATCGTCTCTGTTTGTGGAGGCGGATTAACCACAAGGCTTAGTCCAAAAAATATAACTATAAGTGCAATAAATGTATAAATAACTTTTTTATTGATGACAAGCTCCCCCTTTGTCAAATTTTGTTACGTACTCATTTTAGTCCTACTATTCTAAATGTCAATAGGTAAAATTAAAATATTTAATATTAAAACTTATATAAATCTATATATATTTATATTATTTAAAGATTGAAATTAATTTTCTTTGTTTGTTAAATAATAAGATTACTTTTTATAGACAAAAAAATAAATATTATTCTAAAATAAGAAATAATTTTACAATAAAAAAATCCGGCTATAAAACCGGATTAGGTTTAACCTCTAAATTCTAATTTTTTATCCCATTCAACATCTATAATCTGAGATTCAGAATATTTTGCAAATGAATAGATAACATCTGATAATCTATTTATAAATTTTATTACTAATGGGTCAATTTCTACTTCTCTAGATAAAGCGATAATCCTTCTTTCAGCTCTACGGCATACAGTTCTAGCTATGTGTAAAACTCCAGAAGCAGGACTAGTGCCATTTATAATAAATCCTTCAAAATCTCCTGCTTTTTCCATATATTTATCTACTAGCTTTTCTAAAACTGTGATATCTTCTTCTGTAATATGACGAGTGATTTTTTCTGGATCTGATGTAGCTAGGTTATGGTTTACTACAAATAATTTATTTTGGATATCTAAAATCTCTTGTTTTAAATCTTCATCTTCTATAAAACTTCTAGAAAATCCTAGATAAGCTCCCATTTCATCTACAGTACCATATGCGTCTACTCGTACATCATCTTTTCCTACTCTTACTCCGTCATATAGTGAAGTCTGTCCTTTATCTCCACCTTTAGTATAAATTGCTCCATATACTTTTTTTTCGCCGCTCATTTTTCACCTCTTAAATATATTTATTATTATTTTTAACAAAATTGTTCTATAATAAATATATCCATTTTTGTCGGAATTAAAAGCTATTAATTTAATATTTTTTGGGTATAATAAAGATTGTTAACTAAAAGAGATTTTAGTTAAGCTATTGTTGTTAAAACAACGTTAAATCTATAAATTTTATAGTATAATTTATAAAAAATAAGGAGGCATAAAAATGGCTTTTACAAAAGAAATGTTAATAGGAGATGTAATTAGACAAAATCCTGAAACTATAAGAATTCTAATGGCTCACGGAATGGGATGTGTAGGATGTCCTTCTAGCCAAATGGAATCTTTAGAAGAAGCAGCTATGGTTCATGGTTTAGATCTAGAACATCTTATGAAAAGTTTAAATAAATTAGAACAAGAGTAATTTAAAAGAGTCTTGCAAAAATTTACAAGACTCTTTTTATATGCTAAATACAAACTTAATTTAGATTTGTTAATTTTTTAATTTGTATTTTATATGATAATAATAAATTATTAAGATTAATATATTAGAAACTAATGAAAGTAAGATATAGATATTCTGATTATTCGATAAGTATAAATTAATAAAAATTATTGGAAATATTAATAAAAGGTGAAACCATTTAGACCCTTGACTTATCTCTACATTAATTTTTAAAAATTTTGAAACTATAAAAAATGCTATAAAAAAATAACAAAAAGTATGTAGTTTCCAAAATATATACTTAAATGTAATAAAATAATAAAGTTATACCTATAATAAGTTTTTTTAAAAAATGATCCATTAGTTTATATCATCCATTACTTTAGGTTTTTCATCTGAAAGATATCTCTCTCTATCTACAAGACCTTCTTTATTTGCACTTACGAATGTAGCTACTACATCACCAGTAACGTTAAATGCAGTTCTAAACATATCTACAATTCTCTCGATACTCATAATTAATGCCACACCTTCTACTGGTAGACCGATTGAAGCTAATACCATTGATAACATAATCATACCAGCTCCCGGTACTCCAGCAGTACCAACAGAAGCTAATACAGCAGTTAAAATTACTGTTATTAGATTTCCGGTAGTTAGTGGAATTCCATAAGCGTTAGCGATAAATATTACCGCACAACCTTGATAAATAGCTGTACCATTCATATTTATAGTAGCCCCAAGAGGTATAGTAAATGAAGAAATCTCTCTTGGAACACCCATAGAATCACAAGATGCTAGAGTAAGCGGAATTGTGGCATTAGAGCTAGCTGATGAAAATGCAAAAGTATAAACTGGGAATACTTTTTTGAAAAATTGTTTTGGGCTAGCTTTAGATGAAATAGATATTAGAGGAATATAAATTATCACTACTAATATAATCATCGCCACAAGTACTGCAACTATAAAAGTTAAAAGTGGTCCTACTATGCTAAGTCCGATTTCTGTAAATGTACGAGCTATTAAAGCAAATACACCAATTGGAGCTACTTTCATTACTACAGAAGTAACTTTCATCATAAAATCGTTTCCTTGAGATATAATTTTTTCTAATAAATCTAGCTCTAGTGGATTTGTACCAATTACTGCACCAGTCATAAATGACCAGAATATAATCTGAAGCATTTCTCCATTAGCCATCGCACCTATCGGGTTTTTAGGTATAATCTGAACTAATGTTTCTATTAAGCTTGGAGCCTCTGCTACTTTTTCTGGATCTAATACTATCTCAGCAGTCGAAAGATTCATTCCTACGCCAGGATTAAAAACTTTTCCCATTAGTAAAGCGATCGCTACAGCTACAGCAGTTGTAAACGCATATAGTAAAAGCGTACGCACTGCTACTCTACCAAATTGAGAAATATCTCTCATCTGCATTACACCACTGGCAATAGAGAAGAATACTAATGGTACAACTAGCATTTGTAATAATCTTACAAAGCCAGTTCCAAGAAGATAAAATAACCCATTTATTAAAACTTTATCTTTTATATAACTTCCTTCAGGAAGAGTATAGTGAAGTATTAAACCTACCACAAGCCCAAATAGCATAGATAATAAAATCGCCTTAGTAGGACTCATTTTTTGTCTATCTTTTTTTATTTCATTATCTTTCATAAAATTTCTCCCAAATAATTAATATTTATTTAAAATCTATTTAGCTATACCAGGTTTTACCATCTTTTTAAAATCTAGTATTCTATCTAATTCTTCTTCTGTTAAAAGCCCTTCTTCTAAAACTAGCTCTCTTACTCCTCTATTGTTATCTAAAGCTTTATGAGCTATATCTGAAGATTTTTCATATCCTAAATGTGGAGCTAACGCAGTAACTAGACCGACATTTTCTTCTACCTTACGTTTTAGAAAATCTTTATCCACGATTATATTATCAATACAATTAATTCTAAGTGTATTTATAGCATTTTTAAGAGTTTTTAGAGATTCAAATAATTTATAGAAAATCACTGGCTCAAAAGCGTTTAGTTCTAGCTGTCCAGCTTCCACCGCCATAGTAACAGTCATATCGTTACCTATAACATTAAATGCTACTTGGTTTACTACTTCTGGAATAACAGGATTTACTTTACCAGGCATAATTGACGAACCAGCTTGCATAGCAGGAAGTTTTATATCGCCAATTCCAGATTGTGGCCCAGATGACATAAGTCTTAGGTCATTAGAAATTTTTGATAAGCTTGATGCATAAGTTTTAAGTATAGAAGATGCAAATAAGAATCCGTCTAGATTTTGTGTTCCATCTATTAAATCTTCATTTTGGATAAGTTTTAGACCTGATACTTCAGATAAAACATCTACTACATTATTTACATATTCAGGATCTGCATTTATACCAGTACCAATAGCAGTACCACCAAGGTTTACATGACTTAAAGTATCTATAGCTAAATCAAATCTATCCATATCGCGTTTTAAAACATGAGAATATGCCTTAAATTCTTGACCCAAACTAATAGGAACAGCATCTTGAAGCTGAGTACGACCCATTTTATATACATCGCTAAATTCTTCTGATTTTTTCTCTAAAGATGCGATAAGTTTTTCATTTTCTTCTTTTAACTCTTTAAAATATCTAATTAGTGCAATTTTTCCGCTAGTTGGGATTACGTCATTAGTAGACTGACCTTTATTTACATGATCATTAGGATGGACTTTATCATAAACACCTAGATCTCCACCTAAATCCTTATTGGCAATATTAGCTATAACCTCATTAGCATTCATATTAAAGCTAGTTCCAGCACCACCTTGGATTTGATCTACTATAAAAGCATCTTTATAATTTCCATTTAGTACTTCATCACAAGCCCTAACAATAGATTGCATTTGATCTTTTTCTAGTAGACCAATTTTTTCATTTTGGATGGCACAAGCTTTTTTTACTTCCATCATAGCGTCTATAAGTTTTTCATCTATTGACGTACCAGTAATATTAAAATTATTCTTTGCTCTTAAGGCATTAGCTCCATAATATGCATTTTTCTCAATATCTACCTCACCTAATGAATCGTGCTCTCTTCTAAGTTCTGTCATATTTACCTCCTATTTTATGCTAGAATTTTAAATCAACATTTATAATTATTATACTACATAAAATAACGTTTTCAATAAAAAAGCAGCAGACCAAATATAAGTCTACTACTTTATATATCTTATTTATAGTCACTTTCTATATTTAAAGTATTTTTCTCCATTTTATAAATAATTGGATAGATATACTCATTTATATCCTGTGGACTCATGTAGATTTCGCCATCTTCTAAAACTACTTTATTATTCATCTCATAAGTTAAATCTAAATCGGCACCTTCTGGACTAATATCTGCATATTGATCTGAACCAATAGTAAATTCTCCTGAAACTATTCCAGAGTCTTTCACAAACCCAATTATAAAAGTATCACCTTCTTTTAGATCATCAGCATATTCTTCGATATTTACACTATTAGTCCCATTATCAGTAACCATAAAAATCTGTAAAATATCAATTTCCATACCAGGCTCAAGCCCAGATTCTAAAACTTTTAAAGTCTCTTTTAGTGGAACCAATATTTTATCATTATCTTTTATAAAATCTTTAGATTTATAAACTTCAGTCCCATCTACTATAATAGTCGCATCCTTAATAGGAGCAATATTTACATCTCTTTCTTCAATTTTAGGTTCTTCTGGTTTTTCCTCTATTTTTTCTACTGGAGCTTTAGGCTCTTCTGGTTTTTTAGAAACTACAGTTTTATTTTCATGCTTTAATTTTGCCTGCATTAGCTCATTTTTTACGCTAGTAAAAGTATCAGCTCCCAAAATCCTAGAAAGCTCATCTATCTTATTTAGACCGCCATTATAATCTCCTAAAATAATATAGGATCTTATATATTTTTGGGCACTTTCTGCAGCATAATCTTTATCAAATCCTGAAAGTTTTATTAAAGAATTATCATAAGCCTCAATAGCAGTACTAAAATCTCCCTCATCAAACGCTAGATTACCTAAAGTCGCAACGACTACAGTATTTTCTGAATTTTTCATATCCTTATCTATAAACTCTTTTATAAGTTTTTCAGACTTTTCTTTTTCGCCAGTTCTATAATTAGATGCAATTACTACTTCCCAGATTTTATCATTAGCATCTTTTTTTTCTAGAATTGTATCTCCATCTTCAGCTACCTTAGAAAGCTTTCCATCACTATATAACTTAGTATAAGCATCTGTACTCTCTTTAGGATTTAAAAATAAATACACAATTAGAAAAATCACAGCTGCAGCTAATATAATAGAAACTACCATAGTTTTATTAGATTTTTCAGTATCCTCAGATTTTATATCATCTCTAAACTCATATCCACATCTACTGCAGAAGTTTTCCCCTTCTTTTACTTCATTATCACATTCTGGACAATATAATTTTTTAGCCATAATTACCTCAAATAAATTCTTAATAATTTTAAATATATTATAACCTTTTTTTGATAAGTCTACACTAAAAAATCCCGAAACTTTAAAGAATCGGGATTAAATATTATACTCCTAAATATGCTGCTTTTACATCTGGATCAGTTTTTAAATCAGAAGCTAGTCCTTCTTTTACGATTTTTCCAGTCTCTAATACATATCCTCTATCCGCTACATCTAGCGCTAGATTGGCATTTTGTTCTACTAATAAAATCGTACGACCTTCAGATTTTAGATATTTTATCGTATCAAATATTACATCTACAAATAATGGAGAAAGCCCCATAGATGGCTCATCTAAAAGTAAAACCTCTGGTCTAGTCATTAGCGCTCTACCCATAGCTAGCATCTGCTGCTCTCCACCAGATAGCGTTCCAGCTTTTTGGGCTTTACGCTCTTCTAAAACCGGAAATAGTTCATAGATTTTTTTCATTTCCGCTTTATCGCTCTCTTCACTCTCATCTGTCGAGATACTACCTAGAGTCAGATTATCCTCAACACTTAGACCTTTAAATACACGGCGGCCTTCCGGTACCTGCGCTATTCCCATTCTAGTTCTTTTAAAACTTTTTTCATTAGTTATATCAGCATCTTTAAAATACACTTTTCCATCTGCAATAGGTAAAAGTCCAGAAATCGCCTGAAGAGTCGTAGTTTTTCCAGCCCCATTAGCCCCAATTAGAGAAACTACCTCGCCTTCATTAACAACTAGATTTATCCCTTTTAGGGCACGGATATTTCCATAAGATACCCACATATTTTCTATTTTAAGTAAACTCATTTTAATCCCCCCTAAGAGCCTAGATAAGCTTTTACTACTTCTTCATTTTTTATAACTTCGTGCGGATCACCCTCTGCTAAAACCTGACCATAGTTTAAAACTATAAGCCTCTCACAGATTCCTAAAACTAAATTCATATCATGCTCAATTAATAATACGCCAATATTTAGCATATCTCTTACAGTCTTTATCGAGTTCATTAATTCATAAGTTTCAGTATCATTCATTCCAGCAGCTGGCTCATCTAAAAGTAGCACCTTCGGTCCGGTAGCCATAGCTCTAGCGATCTCTAATTTTCTCTGTGCACCATAAGGAAGAGAACCAGCGTATGCTCTAAAAAATTTCTCTAATTCAAAAATTTTTAGAATCTCAAGAGCCTTATCAGTCGCTTCTTTTTCCTCTTTCCAATATTTTGGCAGTCTAAACATCCCAGTTAGAACTCCATACTCCATAAATTGGTTCATGGCTAGTTTTACATTATCTAAAACCGTTAGATTTTCAAAAAGCCTAATATTTTGGAAAGTTCTAGCAATCCCCTCTTTAGATAACTTATCAGGTGAAAGTCCATTTACTACTTTTCCATCAAGAATTATCTCACCTTGTGTCGGTGTATAGACTCCAGATAACATATTAAAAACAGTAGTTTTACCTGCCCCATTAGGTCCAATAAGCCCTAGAAGCTCTCCCTTTTCCATACTCATAGTAAAACCGTCAACTGCCTTTATACCACCAAAAGAGATACCGACATCTTTACATTCTAATATTATATTATTTTTCAAGTTCAATATCTCCTTTTCTATATTTATCAAGATTTAAGAAATTTCTAATCGAGAATTCTCTTCTACCTAAAAGTCCATCCGGTTTAAATATCATAATTAATATTAAAACTACCGCGTAGATTACCATTCTCCACTCTGCTAGAGGACGTAAAAGTTCTGGAATTATAGTTAAGAAAATTGCTGAAAAAGTAGCACCAGTAATTGAGCCAATTCCCCCTAATACAACCATAACTAGATAATCAAAGCTCTTATTATAGTTAAAAATATTAGCAGCAATAACGCCCACATTTTGAGCATACATCGCTCCAGCTACACCTGCAAAAACTGCAGATAATGTAAAACAAAATGTCTTATATTTAGTTACATTTATACCACAGCTTTGGGCTGCTAGTTCGTTATCTCTAATAGATAATACTGCTCTACCATGTCTAGAAGATGCATAGGTAAATATCATAGCTATAGAAATAGCAGTTAGAAAATAAAAAATTGAAAAAGAGTTCGTAGTTGGGATACCAGCCATCCCTTGAGCTCCACCAGTAATATTTAAATTCTCAATAAATACTCTAATAATTTCTCCAAAAGCTAGAGTTACGATAGCTAGATAGTCTCCATCTAGTCTTAAAACCGATTGACCTATTAAAAATCCAAATATTCCAGCTACTATCGCCGCTAGAATAATACTAATAAAAAATCCAGCAATTCCAGAGATGCCAGTACTTTTTAGAAAAATACCAGCAGTATAGGCTCCGATCGCCATAAAACCAGCATGGTCTAGATTTACCTGACCTAATACCCCTACAGTCAGATTAAGGCTAGTCGCCATAATAATATTTATTAAAACTAATGTAATAATTGACTGCCAATATCTTGAGATAACCCCAAAATTCATTAAAGCCTGTAAAATAGTATAAAGAAGTATAACTAATAAAGTAGTAATTATATATGAAACTTTTTTCTCCCTAGACATCTTTTTATACCTTTTCCTTTTCTAATTTTCCAAATAATCCATTAGGTGCAACTAATAAAACTACTATTAAAACCATAAATACAATCGCATCAGCATAACTACTAGATAGATAAGCACGAGTTAAAACTTCAATAAGCCCTAAAATCAGCCCACCAATTACAGCACCAGGGATATTTCCTATTCCCCCTAATACTGCAGCTGTAAAAGCTTTAATACCTAGCATTGAACCCATAAATGGTTGAATCTGTGGATAACTCGCTACATATAATACAGACCCAACACCTGCTAATGCAGAGCCTATCGCAAAAGTCATAGTCATAACGCTATTTACATCGATACCTACAAGCTCAGACGCACCATAGTCCTCGCTAACTGCTACCATTGCCTTACCTCTTTTAGTATTATTTACAAAAAAGTTAATTATATAAGTTAAAATAATAGTTACTAAAATAGTAATAATCGTAGCTAATGATAGATGAATTCCCCCAAAGTTTAGAGAAACTTGTGGAAAAATTGCAGGTAGTGGTCTCGCACTAGAAGTAAATAATTTTACAAATAAGTTTTGTAAAAATAAACTCACCCCAATTGTAGTTATTAATAAAGAAACTGGTGTAGAGTTTCTAAGCGGTCTATAAGCTATTCTCTCAACCGTTACTCCTAAAATCGTACAAGCTAAAACGGCTGGGATAAATGAAAGCCATAATGGCACACCCATCGCGATTAATAGATTTTGGATAACTAGATAAATCGTATATCCACCAACCATTATGATATCGCCATGAGCAAAATTTATAAGCCTTGCGATCCCATAAACCATCGTATAGCCCAATGCCACCAAGGCATAAATACTTCCTAACTGTAGTCCGTTAAAAAGCTGTGTTATAAAATCCATAATTTCCTCCCTATAATTTATTCTGGATTCACAACTGAATCAAATTTATATTCACCATCTACAATTTTTATTATAGATGCTGCTTTCTTAGGATTATTATTTTCATCAAATTTAAAACTACCAGTAATTCCCTTAAAATCTATATTACTAATAGACTCTACTCTATCTTCATTTTTATCACTCTTAGCATTTTCAAACCCATTTTTTAAAATATAAATAGTATCATAGCCTAAAGCAGAAAAAGCAGTAGGATCTTCATTATAATTCTCTCTATATTTTTCTATAAAATCTTTTACTTCTTCACTCTCATCATCTAGACTGAAATGGTTAGTAAAATATGAGTTTTCTACTATATCATATGAATTTTTGTCCATAGTTTTTAAGATACCATCCCATCCATCTCCACCAATAAAAGTTGAGTTAATGCCAGATATTCTAGCCTGTGGAGTAATAAGAGATAGCTTTTCATAATACTCAGGAATAAGAAGTACATCTGGATTATCTTTAGATATCGTAGTAAGCTGAGCTTTAAAATCTGTATCGTTATTTCCATAAGATTCTCTAGATAGAATTTCTATACCTAGCTCTTTAGCCTTTTTCTCGAAATTATCAGCAATACCTACCGAATAATCAGATGAAGTATTTACTAATATAGAGGCAGTCTTTGCATTTAGGTTATTTTTTGAAAAAATAGCTAAAAGCTCCCCTTGGTATGGGTTAGTAAAGCAAGTTCTAAAAACGTTAGGCTTATCACTAGTGATATTTACTTCAGTACCTGTAGGCGTAATAACTGGAATAAAATCATTTTTAGAAGCCTCTGCCACTGCTAATGAAGGAGCTGAGGTAATAGATCCAATAACTGCATCCACACCATCTCCTACTAGTTTATTATAGCTAGTTACAGCATCTGTAACCTCGCCCTTATCATCTAGTAGCTCCACTTCTATTTTCTTTCCTCCAATTCCGCCATTGTTATTAATTTCTTCAATAGCTAAATTCATACCATTTAAAGTAGAATTTCCGTAGTTAGAATACTGTCCAGTCGTAGGGATGGTAATTCCCAATTTTATATTATCATTATCAGAAGTCGTTTTATTATTATTTGAGCAAGAAACTAAAAATATACTGATAATAGATAATAGTAGTGCAATTTTTTTCATGATTTCCTCCCTGGATAATTGGTAGAAAAAAGCCCTCGCCTCTTTCTACCTAAATTGGTAGAAGAGACGAAGGCAAAATATATATCTAGCTATCCGCGGTACCACTCTTCTTCATCAAATGATGCACTTATCAAAAAATGATTAAACTTATAACGTAAGTTAACCGAAAACGCTTACTGAAATTTCAGCGCATAGCTTCGTGACGAGTTTCTAAGGTTTATCTAGTGCTTTCCACCAATTCAGCACCTCTCTATAAGATAAGTTTGCTTATACTTATTCACTTCATAGCCTTTATAATTTTGTATTATATATAGATATGACAATATTGTCAATGATTAATTAAAAATTAGAATGATTTTACTTTATCTTGGTTTTACTTCAGTGCTAAATTTATACTCGCCATTAGTAATTTCTATCATAGAAGAACTTTTTACAGGATTATTATTTTCGTCAAACTTAAAACTACCAGTAACTCCAGTAAACTCAATATTTTTTATAGAATCTGTAACGACCTTTTTATCAAGTGAACCAGCATTTTCAATGGCTTGTTTAACTAAATACACACTATCATAACCTAGAGCAGATGGAGATATCGGATCTTCATTATATTCAGTTCTATAATTTTCTACGAAATTTTTTACAATTTCAGCATCATCATCAATCGCAAAGTGATCGTTATAATATGAGCCTTCTATAGCATCATAACTAGACTTATCTAAAGCCGTAAGCACCCCCGCCCATCCATCAGGACCAACTAAAACAGAATCTAGCCCAATTTCTTTAGTCTGTGTAATAATAAGCGATAATTTTTCATAATAATCTGGAATCAATAATACATCTGGATTTTTTGCCTTTATAGAAGTAAGCTGAGCCTTAAAATCATTATCATTTATGCTATAAGATTCATCAGCTACAATCTCAATACCTAACTCATTTGCTTTATCGGTAAAAGATTTTGCAATACCGGTAGAATAATCGTCAGAATTATTTTTTAAAATAGCAGCAGTCTTAGCATTTAGATTATCCTTAGCGTGAATTGCTAGAAGAGAACCTTGATAGCTATTAGTAAAAGTCTGTCTAAAAACATTAGGCTTACCAAGAGTAATATCCTCCTGAGTGCCACCTGGTGTAATAACTGGGATTTCATAATTTTTTGCAGTTTCTGCTAGAGCAAGTGATGGTTTAGAAGTAAAAGCGCCAATAACTACATCTACATTCTCCTCCATCAGAAGATTAAAACTAGTCACCGCATCAGTAATCTCACCCTTATCATCCATAACCACAAGTTCTATCTCACGACCGCTAATTCCGCCATTTTCGTTAATCTCTTTTGTCGCAAGTCTAATACCATTTTCATTAGCCTTTCCATAGATCGATACCGGCCCAGTTTGCGGTGTAACTACTCCAATTTTTACTTTAGAATCATCAGTAGTCCCATTATCCTTAGTCCCGCAAGAAGTAAGGATTAAAGCTAAAACCGACATAACTAATAACAACTTTCTTTTCATTTTTTCCTCCTGAATTTAAGTAGAAAAAAACCTCGTCTCTTCTACTATATTAGTAAAAGAGACGAGGTGAAATATCTAAAATTACCCCGCGGTACCACTCTTTCTTCATCTTAATGATGCACTCAGATCAAATTAATGAATAGCCATATAACGGTAGCACCCGATGATACTTACTTTAGTTTCAGCACATAACATCCGTGGCGAACTAATACTTATTATTCTAGCGCCCTTTCACCAGTATAGGCGTCCTCTCTAAAAGAATGACCAAAGTATATATTCCACTTCAAAGTATTTTTATTTATTATATAATTTTTATTTTTAATTGTCAATATATTATTTTAAAGTAAAAATTATAATGATAAATAGGATTTATAAATATTGAAGAAATTTCTGCTTATTATATAATAAACTTATACTCTATAGTATTTAGTTTAATAAAGTCTAATTAGGAGATATATGAAAAAGAAATTATTAATAATTCCACTACTATCACTTATACTACTAACATCATGTAATATGCCAAAAATATTAAAACGTGGATCAGTGGTCCATAACCACGGAACTAGCAGTTATCAGTCATATAATAAAGACATATCCAAAAAAGACTTTGACGCTGATGTATCTACAGTAAAAATTGATTTTGATAAGGCAATAGATATATTTATAAATAACTCAGGAGATGATAAAGCTACAATTCTATCAATGGAGCTTGTTTCACTAGATGGAAAGTTTGTTTATGATATTTTAGGTCATGGTCAATATGGCGATATAAAAGCTACAATAGATGCCAATACTGGAGAAATATTAAATGGTGCCGATACACATAATCATACCTCATTTTTAGAGACATTTTATATACTCCGTCCAGAAGAAGCTATGGAAAAAGCACTACTCGGTCGACCAAATGATAAAATAAACTCATGGATATTAGAATCTACTGATTATGGAGCATATTATGAGTTTGAGTTTCAAAATGGACAATTTGTAATAATCGATGCATATACTGGAGAGAGAATATATTTTTAAACTTTAGCTAGCTTTTAGAATAATCTATAAGCTAGTTTTTTTAATTGGTT
>JASBZD010000019.1 GCA_029983595.1 Peptoniphilaceae bacterium | reverse complement strand
TGAAAAGAAAAGTTTTCTTGAAAAATTATTTAAATAAAATAAAGGTAGCTAAAGTGAAATAATTTACTTTAACTACCTAATTTTTATAATTATCTAATTTTTTCTATTATTCTAGATTTAGTTTCAAATTCTTCTGTGCTACCACTGATTGAGCTATTTTCCTTAGCCATTTCTGACATATGATCTAGAATATCTTTTAATTCAGTAATATCTTTCGTTTTATCAGAAAGTTTATCTATTCCTTTTGTTTTGTATTCTCTTAAACCATTATCAAACTCTTCGTATTTTGAAGTATAAGTGTCTGAGCCTTCTTTTAATTTAGTTGCTCCATTTCTAAGTTCAATAATTGCTTTATTAATATCATTAATACCTTTTTTCATTGGATTTAAGGCAGTTTCATTAATATTTCCTAGAGCCGATAAAGATTTAGATTTTTCCTTAAATTGTGACAAACCACCAGCTAATTTTTTAGAACCAGCTTTTAACTCTCCTGATTTTGAATCTAATTCATTCATAGCTGAAGAAAGTTTTTTTACACCTTCTTGGTTTTTAATAGTTCCTTCTTTAAGTTTTGATGAGCCTTCTTTTAATTTAGTAGTAGATTTATCTAGCATTACTATTGATTCTTGAAGTTTAGCTATATCACTATTTTGTATTCCATCATTAATTTGTGATAAGCCAGTTGAAAGTTCGTTAGAAGCAGTATTTAGTTTACCTTTAGATTCATTTAATTTTAAACTTAGTTCACTTACTCCATTACTTGCTACAGAAATACCATCAGATAAATTTTTAGAGCCTTGTGCTAATTCGCCTATTCCTCCAGCTAAAATAGATGTAGTTTTTGCACTAGCTTTAAGATTTTCTGATTGAGTATAAAGTGACTTTTCCATTGATTTTAATGAATTAATTTCGTCTTTATATAATCCTTCAGAATCTTTACTTTCTAAACTAGCTACTATCCCTTCTATGGCTCTAGCTTGAGAAACTAGTTCTTGAATAGAAGATTCTACGCTAGGCGCATTTTTAGCTTGCTCATTAAGTTTAGATAAACCATTATTTAAAGCTTTAGATGAGTCTTCTAGTTTTGTTAAACCATTATTTAACTGAACTAAACTATTTGCCATTGGAGTTACGCTATCGCTAAAATTATCAATTCCAGATTTTAAAGTTCCTAGTGATTCAGTTAATTTTGATATATCACTACCACCAGATATAGCTGATGTTTTCTCTTTAAGAGTTTTAGTGCCTTGGCTAAGTTGTTCTAATCCGTCATCAAGCTTTGATGCGCCATCTGATAAATCTTCTGCTCCTTTATTTAAAGCTCCGATATTTGAGTTTATTTTACTAACTCCTGTTGTATATTGTTCTATTGCTTTATTTAACTTAGCGCTTCCTTCATTTAAATCATTTACAGCCGATTCTATTGGCGCAATTTTTTCTGGTATAGAACTAAATGCGTTAGAAAATTCATCGAATGAACTAGCTAGTTTATTAGATCCTTCTGATAATTTTACTGTTCCGTCTGAAAGCTTACTTATACCATTATTTAAGTTCATTCCGCCTTCTTTTAATTTTGATGATGCGTCAACTAGTTTATCAGCATTTGTAGTTAATTCATTTATTCCATTACTTAAATCTTCAAATGAAGATAAACTTTCTTCTTCTTGGAATATTTCATTGGTTATTACTGCATAAATTTCTGTTGGCTCGTAGTTTGTAATATCTAATTCAATTTCTAGTTTATCTTTAAATTTATCTAGTTTATCGTTATCTAAGACGTCTTTAAAGTTTTCTTTTAGTCCTGGAATTAATACAGCGGCTACTATATTATTTTTGCCATCTTTAACTATTTTTACATCATCAGCTTTTATATTTTTAACTTGGATATCATCCAGTGTGATTTCTGTAAATACGACATAAGGTGAATATAGTTTTTTATTTTTTCCATTAACTTTACTAACTTTTTCAACTTTATTATTAGCTTCTATTTCAATTTTAAGATGTCCAGATTTTCCTTTTAATTCTTCATATTTTAAATTCTTACCATCTAGTAGATAAGTTACATTTATATCTACTGGTAGTTCTTTATCTGTATTACCTTGATAGTAAATATCTTTATCTTTTGAGTTCCATTCAATATATCCATTATCTACTGATATATTTTCATCAGTTTCTAAGTTTTTAATGTTTTTTAAATCTGATTTATCTTTTATTTTTAAATTATTATCTCCATTAATCCATACAGAAACTGTTTTATCTTTTACTTCTCCAGAATCCTTTGTTACATAAACTGTTTCATTTTTTCGTGCCACTGTTGAGGCATAAGCTGCATTATTTACAAGTAATGAGCCTACAGTTGCTATAGTTACTGCTTTTGTAAATTTTTTATTCATTTTTCTCTCCTATTCTAAACCTTTAGTTGTTTTTTTAATAAATGGAAATGTAACACTTAAAATTGCTGGTAAAAATATAATTATTACTAGCATAGATATAATTGCTCCTCTAGCTAAAAATATACATATTGTAGATACAATTTCCATTTTAGAATAAATACCTACTCCAATTGTCGCTGCAAAGAATGAAAGCGCTGACGTTACTATTGATTTTGAAGTTTCTTTTACTGATAGATTTAAGGCTTTATCTAAATCATTAGTCTTTTTATATTCAAATAAAAATCTGTCTGTCATCAATATTGAATAATCAATAGTAGAGCCTAACTGAACTACACCAATAATTATAGAAGTGATAAATGGTATAACTTGGCCTGTATAATATGGTATTCCCATATTTATAAATATCGCTAACTCTATTGCTAAAATTAAAATAATAGGAATAGCAAATGATTTAAATACTACAGCAATAATTACAAAAACTACTACAATAGATGCAATATTTACCATTTTAAAATCTTTATCAGACAACACTGTTAAGTCTTTTGTAAGGACTGCTTCACCTGTAAGATATCCATCTTCATCATGAGCTTTTACAATAGAATTAATTTCATCTATTTGCTTACTAACTTCTTCTGAAGCTGTTTGATATTTAGAATTTAACATTATCATCTGATATCCATTTTTATAAAAATTATCTTTAAGTTTATCTGGTAAAAATGAACTAGGTGTAGTAACTCCAGTAACTGAATTTAAACTTAATACATTATTAACACCATCTACATTTTTTAATTCATCAATCATTTTATTGACGCTTTGTTTGCTTAAATCATCTTTTACTACAATAAAATGAGTAGATGCCATATTATAATCTTTTTTCATTTTATTTAAAGCTACTATAGAATCTAAATCATCAGGTAAAGACCTATCTAAGTTATAATAAAGTTTTGTATTATTAGCTCCATAAACAGATGGAATAAACAATAGTAAAAAAATCATAAACAATGCTTTTCTATGTTTCATTGTAAAATTTGCAGTTTTTTCAAATGATGGAAGTAAAACTCTGTGGTTATATTTATTAACCCATTTTTCAGTAAGTAATAACATAGTTGGTAATACTACTACTGTAGAAATAAGCCCTAATAAAACACCTTTACTCATTACAATGCCTATATCTTTACCAAGTCCAAGTTTCATTAGTAATAAAACTAAAAATCCTGCAAATGTAGTTAATGATGAGGCAAATATTGAAGCTACTGTACTTTGTATAGCTTTAGACATGGCTTCATTATTAGACTCTGAAGCACGTTTTTTCTCTACATATCTATGATATAAAAATATTGAGTAGTCAGTTGTTACGGCAAGCTGTAATACTGCAGCTATGGCTTTAGTAATATAAGATATCTCTCCTAAAAAGAAATTAGTCCCAAAATTATACATAATCGCATATCCAATATTTAGCATAAATAAGAATGGGATAATTGTAGATTCATTAGCTAAACTTAGTACAATTAATGCTAAAATAACTGCTAACGCTACATAAATAGGAGTTTCATGATCTATTAAATCTTTTGTGTCTTTAACTAATGATGAAATACCACTTAAATATTTTGGCTTAGAATCCAAGGATTTAATCTTATTTATAGCCTCCATCGTTTTAAAAGATGAAGAGGATTCAGAAAATTTTACCATAAGTAGTGTACTATCATCAGCATAAAATGCATCTTTTAATTCATCTGGTAAAAATTCACTAGGGACAGTATCTCCAATTAATGAAGATTTGGAAATTACATCTTCTACCCCATCAATTTCTAGTATCTGATTTTTTAATAATTCTGCATCGTGGTCACTTCCTTCTAGAATCAACATTCCTGTTGCAGCATTCTTAAAATCCTTATCAAGTATATCTTGACCTTGAGTAGATTCTAGATCTTTTGGTAAATAAGATAATATATCATAATTTACACCTGTATTTTTATATCCTATATAAGCTGGAATTAGCAATAACGTAGTTATTATTAAGACCAGCTTAGGATGATATGAAATAAATCTTGCAATTTTTTTCATCTAAATTTCTCCATTTCTAATAAACATTTTTCTAATTATCGTATATAAAACTGGTTTCATTTCTTCGATAGATAAAATAGTTTCTTCCATTAAAGCACTTTTGCACGTTGACATCATAATTTCAAGAGTAAGAGAAAGTATATAAAGTTTTTGAGACTCAGAAAAAGTATGAGAAAATAAGTTTTCATATTTATTTAGTATAAATTGCAATGTAGAGTCAGCTTCTTTCAATCTTTCATCATTTTCAATTTTTGTATATAATGCCCAAGTTATATTTTTACTTAAAAGTTCAAATTCAAATGGATTACTAATTAGATAGTCAATTATATAATCTACAAATGTGATATATCTTTCTACAGGATTATTTCCATAGCAGTTTTTTTCAGCATTTATAATTATCTCCATCGATTTATCCAATACAATTTTTTCTTTGAGATCATTTTTATCTAAATAATATAAATAAAAAGTTCCTAATCCATATCCAGATTCAGACATAATATCTCTAACAGATGTTTTTTCTAATCCTTTTTCTTTAAATACTTTAATAGCAGCATCCATAATTTCTATTTTTTTATCATTAATATTCTGGTTTACCATAGCGCCTCCTTTCATAATGAACATTGTTCACTTGATATTTATGTATAATATACTTTTTATGAACGTTGTTCAATCATATTAAGTTGTCTAATTTTCTTGATTGTATTAATTTTTAACAAATTTTAAAAATTGACCAAAAAAGAAAAAACCAGACTTTAATTCTAGTCTGGATAAAAATAGAAAATATAAGAATAAAAAATATCCTAACCAGCGTGAATTTGGTTAGGATATCTAATTTAAACCTCAGACCAACTTATGATCTGGGATTTTTACTAATCATTTCTTACTTTATTTAAAATCAGTTTTTGTTCTACTTGTGCTACTACTCTTCTAGTGTATTCAACAGTATCTGGGTTTACTGATATTGATGTTATTCCATTTTCTACTAAGAATTCAGCAAACTCTGGATATTGTGATGGCCCTTGACCACATACTGATACAGTTTTTCCATATTTATTAGCTGCATCGATTATTACTTTTACAGCTCTCTTAACTGCTTCATTTCTTTCGTCAAAATATCCCATGTTATTCATTATTTCAGAATCTCTATCTGCTCCCATTACTAGTTGAGTAAGGTCATTAGATCCAATTGAGAATCCATCTACTAGCTTGGCAAACTCTTCTGCCATCATTACTACTGATGGAACTTCTGCCATTATCCAAATTTTAAAATCTACTCCTTGAACTAACCCTTCTTCTGCCATTATTTCTTTAGCACGTTTTAGCTCTTCCGTAGTTCTAACAAATGGAAGCATTGCTACTATATTTTTAAGTCCATTTTCTTCACGAACTTTTTTAATAGCTCTACATTCTAATCTAAATCCTTGTTCATATTCTGGAGAAATATATCTTGCTACTCCCCTCCAGCCTATCATTGGGTTAGCTTCAATAGGTTCTACCTCATCTCCACCTTTTAGGCCTCTATATTCGTTAGTTCTGAAGTCTGATAATCTAACTGTTACTTGTTTTGGATAAACTGTAGATGCTACTTCATAGATTCCCTCTACTAATTTATCTATCATAAGTTGTTCTTGGCCAGTTTTTATAAGATGGATTGGGTGAGCTCCTATCATATTTGTAAATATGAACTCAGTTCTCATTAAACCTATTCCATCAATTGGTAAATCTTTATGTTTTTTAATTAAATCAGGTTGACCAAGATTCATGTAAATCTTAGTAGCAGTTACTGGTGCTAGAAGATTTCTTATTTCTGGAGTAATTCCCATTACGCCACCAGAATGATGCTCATCTTTTTCATCTTGTTTAGAATTTAATACATCACCTTCATAAACTACTCCGCGAGTAGAATCTACAGTAACATATTGGCCATCTTTTAATACATCAGTCGCGTTTTTAGCTCCTACAATACATGGTATACCTAATTCTCTAGATACGATAGCTGCATGACAAGTTCTACCACCTTCATCACAAATTACTGCGGCACATTTTCTCATAGCAGGTACCATATCAGGGTTTGTCATTCCAGTAACTAAAACATCTCCATCTGATACTTGGTTAATGTTATTTAGATCCATAATTACGTGGACTTTACCTCTTCCCATTCCTGGTGATGCACCTAGTCCTTTAGCTAATACTACAAGCTCTTCTTTTTCTTCTTTAATGGTAGTAATAGGTCTAGATTGTAATACATAAAGCTCTTTTGTATCTCTATCTATTCCCCATTCTATATCTTGGATAGATTTATATAATTTTTCGATTTTTAATCCATATTCTACTAGAGTTTCTAGCTCATTTCTATTTAATGCTTCAGCACAAACTGCATCATTTCCTAAATAGTCTGCCACTTCTACTACTCTAGTACCTTGGCCATCTTCATTTCTGATAACCATTTTATTTTTTTCAGAGATGTTTTCTTCTATTATTTCTTTTGTATTTTTATTAATTATATATTCATCAGGTGTAACCATGCCTGAAACTACAGATTCCCCAAGTCCATATGAAGCGTTAATCATCATCTCATCTACATTTTGAGAAATAGGGTTTGCTGTAAACATTACGCCAGATTTTTCTGAGTTTACCATTTTTTGAACTACTACTGATAAAGCTACATCAAAGTGATCAAATTTTTGTTTTTCACGATAGTATATAGCTCTTGCAGTCCATAAAGATGCCCAGCACATTCTGATATGCTTTATAAGCTCTTCTTCTCCAGAAATATGAAGATAAGTATCTTGTTGTCCGGCAAATGAAGCATCAGGTAAATCTTCAGCAGTAGCAGAACTGCGAACTGCTACCTCGCTATTATTTACTCCAATTTCTTCGTTAAACTCTTTATAAGCTGCTTTAATTTCAGCTTCTAGATCTTCTGGTATCTTACTTTCATTAAGTTTTTTTCTAAGTTTTTCTGAAACTTCTGTTAAAGAATCTGGGTTATCTACATCTAATCTCTCTAATAAAACTTTTACAGTTTCATTAAGATTAGTATATGAAATAAAATAGTTGTATGCTTCACTAGTTACGCTAAACCCTGGTGGCACATTTAGACCCATTTGAGTCATCTCACCTAGGTTAGCTCCTTTTCCCCCTACAAGGGCTAAATCAGATTTATTAACTTCGTTAAATCTTCTGATATATCTATATTTAGCCATGGTCAACCTCCTAAGTTAATTTAAAAAAATTCTAATTCTTAATATATTATATCACAATTTACAGGAAAACATTACCATCTTAATTTTAATTAAGCAATTTTTATAATATTAAAATTTAAATAATCGCTAGAAACACATCTTACATCTATCCCGTCTATAATTCCTTCTTTAATTAGACTATGCCCATCTCCATGTAAATGACCATATAGACAAAAATCTACTTTTTTATCTGACAAAAATTCAAAAAATTCATTAGGCTCCCCACTAAAATTAAAGGGTGGATAGTGAATTAGAGCAATTTTTTTAAGCCCCTCTGATTTTTTAGAGTTATATGAGTTTTTTAATCGATTTAATTCTCTAACATAAATTTTTTCATCATCTTCTGTAAAATCTAAATAATCTTTAGGAAGCCATCCGCGAGTCCCAAAAATATAAAAATCTTCATAAATTACAGAGTCGTTAAATAAAAAATGAATAGTTTTTAAATCTAGATTTTCTAATTTATTTTTAGAACTCCACCAATAATCATGGTTACCTTTTATAATCACCTTTTTTCCTGGTAGAATATCTATTCTTTTTAGATCCTCATATCCTTCCTCAAGCTTTAGCCCCCATGAAGTGTCTCCTAATATAAGAACTAAATCATCATCATTAACTTTTTCTTTCCAACTATTTATAATTTTTTCTTCGTGATTTTTCCAATTATCGCCAAAGACATCCATTGACTTATCCTTAGTATAGTCAAAATGCAAATCCCCAATAGCGTATATCATTATTTACTCCAAATTAATAAGTTTAGTATTATCCGATTTCTCTAGATCATGTAGATCCCTAATATTGCTAGTAAAATATAGTATCTGATAATCTTTAGAAATTCTCTCTAATAGTTTTATGGCATTTTTATTGCGTACCATATCAAAAAATACAAATCCATCATCTATTATTATGGGAAAATCTATTCCAGAATTTACAATAATCCCAAGTTTATAACATAAATACATCTGACTAATTGTGCCACGGCTTAAATTATCAGATAAAATATATTTTTTGTGATAATTTGAGTACACATATAATTTTTCATCTCTTACATTTATAGCACTATACTTTCCATTAGTCAGAAACTCAAAAAAACTACTAGAATCTTCTAAAACTTTTCTAGATACTTCATCAAAATTAGTCTTAGAAATTTCATTTATTATATCTACTGCTTTTTTACCCATTTCTCGCATATATTCTATTTCTTCTAACTTAGATTTTAAAATCTTTTTCTCTTCATTAATAGATTTTATTCTATCCATATCCTTATCAATAATATTTATTTTAGAATAAAGACTTTCTCTTTCTACTAATTTATTAGATAAGTTATCTTTTAAAAAATTAATTTTTTCTAAAATCTCCCTAGAATCAATATTTATATCGTTATTATTTATATTAGATAAAGTCATAAGTTCATAATTTACTCTATCAAGATGGGCATATATCTTAGACTCTTCATTTTTAAGACTCTTCTTTTTATGCTTTAATATCTTAGAAAATAATCCATCAAGAATTATAAAAATTAAAAATATAACTATTGATGCGATAAATGGTCTGATTTTTCTAGTACTATAATATATGCTAGATAAAATTGGAAAAATATAAAACAGCCTAAATAACTTAAAATATTTATAAAGATCTGATTTTTCCTCAATTTTTTCTAGAGATTCTTCTAGTTTATTTTTTTCAGAAAATCTAGCTTGATATTGTTCCCTATTGTCTAAATCTTTAGTAGAATTTAGACTTTCTGATAAATCATCCTCTAAATATTCTATCTCATCTTTTATATTATCTATTTCATCATTTAGATTTTTTGATTCTAAAAAATAGTCCTCATAATTATATGGTACTTTTATATAATCTAGCTCATTTTCTAGATTTTGAAGATTATTTATAATTATTTGACGCTCTTTTTTTATATCTTTTCCATATGAATAATTTTCAATATTTTCTATAATATCTCTTAGAGAATAATTTTCAGACTGAGAAGTAGCATAATTTATAATTCTATCTTTTAAATCATAAGTGATTAAATCGCCAAATATTTCTTCATCAGTTATAAGAAAAATATCTCTTAATGATTTTTCAGAAATTTCAAAATAATTCTCATCAATTCTCTCTACTTTTCTAGAAATATCTACATTAAAATCTGATTTTGAATCTTCATGATTATCTGAATTTACAATCTGAAACTCTAAATTATTCTTATTAAAATTTCTATAGAGATAATAATTATTATAATTTTCATTTATCTCCATTGCTCCTTCAAAATTTGAAGAATCCCATGGGATCATATTTTCATGTTCTTTTTTAAAAATCGCACGTTTACTATCTGGCGTAGTACCACCAAAAATCATATCAAATATAAAATTTCTTATAGTAGATTTTCCAGACTCATTCTCGCCTAATATAATATTTAGATTTTTAGAAAACTTTATTTCTTTATTTTGAAATTTCCCATAAGATATTAAATCAATTTTTTTAATCTTCATAACTTTCCTCGATAGGAAAACTATTTAGACCAATTTCCACTAATGCTTTTTGAGCGTTTATATCATCATTAAAATTTTTAAAAATATAATCAAAATACTTTGATGTAATATTATTTTTCTCTAATAATTTCTCAAAATTTATCATAGGTTTAGACTCATCTATTATATCTATATATTTATAATCTCTTTTTATCGCTCTAACTACCTCATCTAATTCTATATTTTTAGATTTTCTTCCCTCAATATATATTCTAAAAATATCATAAGAATTATACTCTTTAAGATTTTCAAAAATAGTGCTAAAAAGATGGCGATTATTATTAATCTCTGAAATATCAATTTTTATATTGTTATATTTTCTTTTAGATAGCTCAATAAAATCGATTTTATCCATATCAGTATCAATTAAATATCCCCCATGAGCTCCTACGCATTTAAAGCTTAGTGGCTCTAGTGCTCCCGGATAATATGAAATTTCTCCGCATTTTTTATTATTATGAATATGACCTAGTGCTATATAATCAAATCCAGAATTTTCTAATGTAGCAATATCAAGAGGCAGATAATTAGATATATTTTCATTCATTCCATGAATATTTAATATATTATAATAATTTCTATCTAAAGACGGGATAAGAAATGGCATAGAATCATAATATAATCTATCCCAGCTAAAACCATATACTCTAATATTTTTATATTCTACAAAAGAAATATTTGACTTAAAAATATGGACATTATTACCAGTTATATCATCTAGATAATTTGATTTTTCTGATATATGGTCATGGTTTCCAAGAGATATAAAAAATCTTAAATCATTATATTTTTTAAAAATAAATGATAGCCTATCAAGATGAGATTTATTTATAGATTCATTTTCATATAAATCTCCAGAAATTAAAATAATCTCTACGTCATTTTCTAAAGAAAATCTAAGGCTTTTTTCAAATGTATCCCAAAGCTCTTCTCTTCTATCTCTAAAATCCATTCCTACTATATTATCTAGACTGAATTCTCTTTCTAGATGAATATCTGAAATGTGTAAAATTTTAATAAAATCACCCTCTGCAATTTACTTATATTACTCTAGTTCATTTAACTTATTATCTTGATATATATTTTCTAAAAAATCTATATACTCGACATCTGTAGGAGTTAAAATATAATTTAAAAATAAAACATCCGTTATATAGTTATTCTCAATTAAATCAGATATATTCTCTTTAAAATACCTCGGATCAACCATTACCATATTCTGAAAATAAGGATAAACCCATGGTAAGAAAGCATTAGCATAAGAGTCCTTAATTATTAATAGATTTCTCTGATTATCCTGATCCTCATTTTGGACAGATAAAAGTGGATAATCTCCATTTAAAAAAGTACCATACGAAACATTTTCTAAATCGTTAATTTGAAACATAGGTTGTTTATAAGAACTTAGACCGCCTTCTTTATCATAATAAAAAGTGGTAATAGTAGGATTTAAATTATCTTTTGTGAAAATCTCAATATAATCTGGTTTTTCTAAGGGCTTATCAACTGGGTTATTTTTCCATAAAAATCCAGTAAAATCTCTAACTATTGATCTGTCAAATTCTGATAAATCGTCTATCTCATAACCTAGAGCCTCAATAAATTCTTTTGCTCCGATATAAGCTCCTCTGCTAGCCCAGTGGTGATCTGTACGATAATAAAGATAGTCCTCTCTATTATTTTTTAGCTCAGTAAATGGATTTATTTTTATAATAGAGTCTCCCAGATTATTATAAATATACTCTATAGCTTTATCCTCTGGATCTGAATAATCTAAAAAATCTTCATGAAGAATACCTATATAATTAGGTACTATCTCTGCAAAAATATTTATATTTCTATTTCTAATTTTTATATTTTTTGAGATGTTATTTATCGCTACTGAATATCTATTTATAAGTGACTCATTAAATACAAAAGTCTCAAGCATTTGGTTATCAATATTTAACACAGCTATATTATTAGTCTGAGTTTTATATATTTTTCTGTCTATCTTAGAATCTTTTTCATATGGTGAAGTTTTATTGCCGATAGCTTTTACTTCAGTGTTTATCCCTGTTGAAGCTCTAATATTTTCATTAAAGTCTAAAAACTCTTCACGATAAGGAATATGGTCTGTTATAAAACTCTCCACGCTTTCAAAGTAATCTCCACTAAAATAGCTTTCTCTATCTAGTTTTATAATTTTATCTAATGAACGATTTTCTCGTGTTGATATAGTTTTTTCGCTAAAAAAAGACATAATAGATAAAATAAAACATATTAATATTAAAATAAAAAATATGACTGAAGTCTTAGATAATTTTTTCATAATTCACCTAAAATCTAAAATATAAAAATGGATTATAAGTCTGTCCTATCATTACGATTACAGATAAGACAAAAATACATAAAACATAGAATATTTCAGAAATCTCTCCTACATTAGATTTAATAGTCTTTCCTATTTTTGCTGGGAAACTAGTAGAAGCTATAAAAAATAAAATAAAAATCATTAAATTATTTAATAACGCAGTATATCCTACTAGATTTAGCTCAAAGAATTTAGAGTTAAGTCCTAAAAACGAACCAGCTAGAGATACAAGATAGTTAAAATCTACTGAATAGAATATAACCCACCCAAAAAGCACAAGTATAATTGCATAAATATGGTTTATTACCCTAAATCTATCAAGATATTTTAATAAGAATTTTTTTTCAAGAATTAGGATTATTCCAAAATAGATTCCCCATAAAATAAAATTCCAGCTAGCTCCATGCCAAAGCCCTGTTAAAGCCCAGACAATAAATATATTTAGATTTTGATTTTTCCTATTTCCTCCAAGTGGAATATAAACATAATCTCTAAAAAAGCTACCTAATGACATATGCCATCTTCGCCAGAAGTCAGTAATAGATTTAGATTCATATGGATAATTAAAGTTTTCTTTATAATTAAACCCAAATATCTTGCCTAATCCTATCGCCATGTCAGAATAACCAGAAAAATCAAAATATATCTGAAAAGCAAAAAATAATATACCTAGCCATGCATTTCCCATTGGAATATAAGTGGATGTTCTAACCCCATGATTTAACAATGCATTAGCTATTTCACCAGCGTTATTAGCAAGCAAAACTTTTTTTCCTAGTCCAGTTGTAAATCTAACTACTCCATAATGAATTTTTTCACGGGACTCTTTTCTATTATTTATTTCATTTTCTACATCAGAATATCTAACTATCGGCCCAGCTACAAGCTGTGGAAATAATGATACATACATCAAATAATATAAAAAATTATCTTGTATCTTAGTCTCACCTCTATAAACATCTATAATATATGATAGAGATTGAAATGTATAAAAAGAAATCCCTATAGGCATCTCTTTTTGCCATGAAGGCAAAGTAAATCCTGTTAATCCTGCTATTTGGCTAGAAATAAATCCTGAATATTTAAAAATAACTAGGATTCCAATATTAATTACTATAGAAGCAATTAATGGAACTTTCCTTATTTCAGTAAGCTCTAAATCGTCAATTATTTTTATAATTTTAGCATTTGTAAAATCTACTATAGCAGTTAAAATCATGACAAAAACCCAAGTCGGTTCTCCCCATGAATAAAATAAAAGAGAAAAAACTAGTAAAATGTAGTTTCTCGTAGAGCGCCTATTAGACGCATAATATAAAATTAAAAGTATAGGCAAAAAAATACCTAAAAATACTATTCCAGTAAATACCATTAAATGTACTCCAAAAATTAAGTTTTATCTATGTTATTTTATCATATAATAATGATTTTAGTATTTAAAAAGCACTTACATATTTAGTAAGTGCTTAAAATCTAAAAATTTTTTAGTCAATAGACTCTATTCTATCTAGAATATAATCTTTTATTTTTTTAACTTTTTCTTCAGAATCTTTTTTACTATTAGATTTTGAATAAATATAAAGTTTAATTTTTGGTTCAGTGCCCGATGGACGTAACGCAAACCATGAACCATCTTCTAATTTATATTTTAAAACGTTTGATTTTTCAAGCCCAGTATCATCAAGCTTATAATCAGTTATTTCAGATACATTAATAGATGATATTTCATCAAATGGATTATTTCTAATCTCAGTCATAATTCTTTCAATTTTTTCTTGACCTGAAGCACCTTCCATTACGATAGAGATAAGATCTTCTTTATAATATCCATATTTAGCAAATAAATCATTTAAAACATCTACTAAAGTGGTACCTTTATTTTTATAATATCCTGCCATCTCTGCTATAATCATAGAAGAAATTACAGCATCTTTATCACGAACAAAATCCCCAAAGTTAAACCCAATACTTTCTTCATATCCAAAAATAAATTCGTATTCTTTAGATTTTTCCCATTTATTAGGTAGCTCAGCGATATTTTTAAAACCAGTTAAAACATCAAAAAACTCAACGTTAAATTCATCAGCTATTTTTTTAGCCATATCTCCAGTAACGATAGATTTTACTATAGCTCCATTTTTAGGGAGTTTTCCAGTATCGCTAAGTCCATTTAGAATATAATTAATTAATAATACCCCAATTTGGTTTCCATTAAATGCAAAATATTCCCCTTT
>JASBZD010000018.1 GCA_029983595.1 Peptoniphilaceae bacterium | reverse complement strand
AATAAAAATATTTTTAAATTCTTTTTCATTTTTCCTCCTATTAAAAAAGCGCCCTAAAAAGGCGCAATATAGATAATAATATGCACCCCAGAGCTTAAATCGCACTAAGGTTCCCGACTTTTTATCACGGTTACTGGGCTAGTCTAAGATTTTCACTTAAGTTCCCTTATAAAAATAGCGATCTAACTATTGTACAAATATTATAACAAATATATTTTTTAGAGCAAATATTAAATTGGGCAAGCTGGAGCTACAGTCTCAAAATCCTCTTCTTCTAGTGCGATATTCTCTTTTCCAGCGATATAGCACATAATATCGTCAGATTCGTACATTATCTCATTATCTAAAAGTAGAGCTGGTACCTGATCATCTCCACCAAGCTTTATTAAATCCTCTAGATTATTTCCCTCGTTAATATCTCTTAAATCAAATGCAATATTGTATTTTTTTCCAAATTTTCTTACTTTATTACAAAATGGGCATCCTTCTTTAAAAAATAGTGTATATTTTTCCATAATATCCTCCACTTATTTATTTAGAATATATATGCCCTTTATAAGAATTATAAAAACTAAATATTACCTCGCAATTTCTAGTTTAATTTGGTTTTTATTAACTTCTTCATTTTCTTCTGCGACTGTCTTTTGATAACAGCTTCTACATAATGGCTCGTACTCATCAGCTGCACCTATAAGTACTCTTTCAGATCTTGAGACTTTTCTATGTGATACCCATGCGTCTGTGCCGCATTTAGTACATACTGCATGATGTTTATTTACATAATCAGCTATTGGTAAAAGCTCTTTAATTATCTCAAAAGCCTCTGCATTATAATCCATATCGAGACCAGCGGCTACTATCGTAATACCGTCATTTAAAAGGGATTCAATCTCCTCTCTCACAACATCTTTATCTCCGCCCACAAATTGAATCTCATCTATACCGATTACATCATATTCGCTATTTCTAGCATCTTTAGATATTTCTTTTATATCCACCATACATTTAGCATCCATAGATGACTCGTCATGAATAGTTATTTTATCCCCGCC
The DNA here is from genome assembly GCA_029983595.1 of Peptoniphilaceae bacterium. Lineage (GTDB taxonomy): Bacteria > Bacillota > Clostridia > Tissierellales > Peptoniphilaceae > Neofamilia. The sequence goes on along the minus strand of JASBZD010000018.1, from coordinate 13,918 downwards.
TCTAGTGTCTACTACTGGCTTATATGCTCCGACCTTGTAATTTGCAATTCTAAAACGATTTAAGTCTTTTTTTAGACTTGAAGTTTTACCAGAAAACATAGATCCAGTATGAATAATTAACTTTCCTTTGTATTGATGCATATAAATATCCCCCTTGTCTAATTAATTATAGGATAATAATAAATTTTTAAAAGTCTTGAAAATAATTATAAAATATGAAAACTAGAAATAATCACAAAAATATAAATGATAAATAAACTTGAAACTTTTCACCATCTTAGGGTATATTAATAAATAATGATTTTTAAAACTTGTTTTAAAAGTATAAATGATTGGAATTAAATATGAAAGAAAAGTTAATTAATGTAGTTAGTAATAAAAATAATAAAACGAGAAGAGTAAAAAAAGACCTATTTGAGAAATTAGAAAGTCGCGGATATAAAATATCTCAGGAGTTTGATCATGATGCTGAGCTTACTATAAGCTTGGGCGGTGATGGCTCTTTTATAAAGACTGTACAGCTTAACCATTTTCCTAAAACTCCCATAGTCGGAATAAATACTGGTACACTAGGTTTTTTTCAGGAGATAGACCCTAATAGAATAGACAATTTTTTAGATCTTTATGAACAGGGAAAATATCATACTGAAGAAGATAAACTTATAAGAGTTAAGATTTTTACTAAAAATAAAGTATTTACAGAACATGTAATAAATGAGGTAGTTTTAAAGGGGAAAAATTCAAAAATCGTTCAGATGCAAGTATATATCAATGAGCATCATCTTCAGATTTTTGCTGGAGATGGAATGATGGTATCTTCCCCAATAGGTTCGACAGCTTATAATATGTCTGTTGGTGGTTCAATAGTCTATACCACTTTAGAATCAATGCAGATTACGCCTATCGCGCCAATTCATAGCTCTGCATATCGCTCGCTATTATCTAGTTTAGTAGTAGATGGAAATACAAAGATCACACTAAAACCTACTTCTAGATATACTAATGGCTGTATTGTACTTATAGATGGTTATGAAAAAGAGTATTGGAATCTCCAGAAAGTCGAGATAACATTATCTGATAAATATGTAAAAAGACTAGTTTTTAAAGAAGATTTTTATTGGCAAAATTTAAAAGATAAATTTATATAAAAAGCCTATGTGCGTTTTAAGATTTCTAAATCTTTGCACAAAGGCTTTATTTTAATTTTCTATATGATTATTATAAATTTTTGCTGCTTTATTAAATATTTCTCGTAGCTCATCATATTCATAATCGCGTCTAGCTATATATTCATTTAAATAGTTTATTTCATCTTCTAACTCTTTAGAACCATTTCCAGATTCGTGAAGCTTTGTCATAGCAGTTCTAAGTTTAAAAAGATTTGTGATAATTGGCATTAGTAGAGCTTCTTCCTGGTTTTCTAAAAGAAGGTCATATAAAACCCAATCTAGATTAATTGGTGTTGATATACATTTATTTGGCAATTTAATATCGTTAGAATTAAGTTCATTGACAAAAGCACCTAATTCAGATTTATCAAATCCATGTATCATTAAAAAATTAATATCTACATGCTCTAGCCTTTCATGATTTACTGGCTCGCCATGAGTTCCATCGATTATATCAGATATTTTATGTCCTAGATTATCCATATCTGCAATTATAATTTCATATTCATATTTATCTTTTAAGCCATTAAGCCCATTTAATTCTCTTTCTGGCATATTATAAACTAATAACTTTTTCATTAAACTCCCCTTTTATTTTTAATATCTAATCTAATAGCTTCAACTGCTACTTCAATAGCTTTAGAAGTATCTAGATTTTTTTCTTCTTTATAGCCCATTTTAGCTCTTTCTTGGTTCCATACAGTATTTAAAATACACGCAGAACGCGCCCCTAAAACTTGAGTAACTGTAAATAGTGCTGCTGATTCCATCTCAGACGCCAGACAATTAGCTTTTATATAAGCATCCCACTTATACATAAGCTCCTTACCTACCGGCATTCTTTGTGGATCATGCTGGCCATAAAAAGAGTCCTTACACTGCACCACTCCCGTATGATAGCTGTAACTTTTAGATTTTGTTGCCTCAACTAATGAAGTCGTAAGAGAAAAATCAGGGACAGCTGGAAACTCTTTCGGGACATATTCATCAGATGTCCCTTCTAGACGAATGCTACCTGTAGGAATTATAAGATCTCCAGGTTTTACTTTCTCATTCATTCCGCCACAAGTACCGATTCTTATAAAATTTCTCACACCAGTCATAAAAAGTTCCTCAACTCCTATTGCTGTGGACGGACCACCCATTCCAGTTGACATAACTAGTATATTCTCGCCATCGAGTTTTCCAACATAGGTAGTGTATTCACGATTTTGGCCAATTTTTTTTGGTTCTTCTAAAAACTCTGCAATTTTTTCTACTCTACCAGGATCACCTGGCAATATCGCGTATTTTGCTTTATGCGAATCATCAATTCCTATATGATATAATTTTTCCATAATTTACCAACTTCTTTATTTATATGCACTTACACTACTAAAACTATGAGGCATAAGCTCATTAAGAGTAAAAATTTTATAATTATCCTCACTAGATGCAATAAGTATCTTCAAATCATCTGATGCAAACTCGCTTACAAACTGCCGGCATATCCCACAAGGAAATACATCTCCGGCTTCTTGTTCATTTTCATATTTTCCATAAACTATTAGAGTCTTAATCTTTTCATACCCTTCAGAAATAGCTTTAGAAATAGCTACTCGCTCAGCACAAATCGTAGCAGAATAAGAGGCATTTTCAATATTTGAACCTGTATAAATTCTGCCACTTTCAGTCTCTACTGCTGCACCTACCTGAAAATTAGAATATGGAGCATAGGCATTATAACTTGCCTCTATAGCTAACTTAATAAATTTTTTTATATCCATCAATATCTCCAAAAATTTTACTTATAAATATTATACCCAAACTAAAGTTTATCTTTATAAAAAAATAGAGCAGATAAAAGCTCTATTTTAATCTTCATAAAAATTATATTCCATTTCCATTTCATCTTTTATACGTCTAATTTGTTTTTTAGAAACTGGATGTATAAAATATGGGCTTATTTCATTTAACCCTTCTATAACTGAATATCTATCTTCTATGAAAGGATTAGGCACAGTTAAAGAATCAGTCTGAATTATTTCATCTCCATAAAATAGAATATCTATAAAAAGATCGTTATCAGAAAATCCTTCATTATTTCCATTGATCTCATCATTCAAATCTTTAATAAAGCTATTTAATTCAATAGGCTTTAATAAAGATAATATTTCTACTACCTGATTTTTATAAAATCCAGTGCCCGAAGTACTTTCTCTTTCAAATAAGCTAGATTTATTTACTACTTTTAAATAATTACTTTCGTCAATTCTTTCTAAAGCATCAATAATATTTTCTTCTCTATTTTCGTTCATAGCAAATAAGTTTAGATAAACTCTAGTTTTTCTTCTATAAATTTCTACAGAAATTTCACTAGTACGCTCTTCTATTCTATTACTAGTTTTTCTAATTTTTACCATGACATCTTCGATTTCGTCATATTCTGTTAATAGAAGCTGAGATATAACTTCTGCACATGCTTCCATTGTTTCATAATTACTAGCTTTAAATACTCTTGAAATTCTAAGACATAACTCACCATAATGAAGCGAATATTCTAATCCATCTTTAAAACCAGCAGGTTGTAAATCAGTCCCTATTCTTAAATCAATTATATAAACCTGGCCTAAGACTCCCTCTTCATCTACTCCATGATAAGCATATACTTCCAGACCTACTATATTAATGTAATCTAACATATACTAATGAACCTTTCATAAGATTTTGTTACCTATTATAAGTATATTAAAACCAGATTTTTAGTCAAGCAATTGCATAAAAATCTCATATCCCAATTAGTCTATACGCCTCATTTTTTAAATCTTTTTTATTTAAAATCCCACGCGAAACAGATGTAACAGTAGTACTACCTGGTTTTTTTACTCCACGCATACTCATACATAAATGTTCAGCTTCAATAACTACTAAAGCTCCTTTAGCATCCATAAAGTCCACAATAGCATCAGATACCTCTTGAGTTAGTCTTTCTTGTAATTGTGGTTTTTTTGCATAAAGCTCTACAGTCCTTGCAATTTTAGAAAGCCCTGCTACCTTCCCATTAGGAATATAAGCTACATGAGCTTTACCAAAAAATGGCACAAGGTGATGCTCGCACATTGAATAAAAAGGTATATCCTTAACTATTACTATATCTTCTCCGTCATAAGAAAAAGTTTTTGATAAAATTTCTTTAGCAGTATTATTAAGTCCTGAAAAAACTTCTTCATACATCCTAGCCACTCGTTTAGGAGTTTCTATTAGTCCTTCACGGCTTGGATCTTCTCCAATAGCTTCAAGAATCATTAAAACTGCATCTTCTATTTTTTTAGTATCCATTAATCTCCTCAATTCTTCAATATATTATATACTAATAAATAAAGAATTTATAGAAAAAAATAAACTCCATCTAAATCTATTAACTTAGATGGAGTAAAGCTTTATATTCAATTATTTTAAATCAGACTTAATAACCATAATTTTACTGTCTTTTAATGCCTTTATCGAATGAATCTCTTTAGGTTTTATCACCACTATATCACCTGGTTTGACATTAAAAGTTTCGTCATTTAGAGTAAAATCTACTTCTCCTTCATAAATAACTACCACGACACTCGAGTCGCTATCATGTGGAGGTATAATTTTCCCCTCTTTAATATTTAGATTTAAAATGATCTGGTTATCAGATTTATAAATTTTTTCCATTTCCTTATCGCTAGTTGTATATTTCATTATTTCACCTACTAAAATAGGGCCTATTATCTAAGCCCTATTTGATATTTTTATTAAAAATCTAATCTACTATTTAGATTCTTGGTATTTTTCTTCAATTTTATCCCAATTTAAAACATCCCATACTTTTTCATAGTATGAACCTTTATCTGATTTATAATCGATATAAAAAGCATGTTCCCAAAGGTCATTACCATAAATTGGAGTTTGTCCTTCTAGAACAGGGCTGTCTTGGTTTTTTGTAGTAGTAATTTTTAATTCACCATTATCAACTACTAACCATGCCCATCCAGAACCAAATCTTCCTTTTTCAGCAGCTACGAATTCTTTTTTAAATTCATCAAAAGAACCCCATTTTTCGTTAATTTTTTCTGCTACTTCACCTACTGGCTCTTTAGCTCCACCTGGAGTGAAGAATTCCCATAAAAGATTGTGGTTATAAACTCCACCAGCGTTATTGATTACAGCTTGTTTTTTATCTTCTGGTAATTTATCAAGACTTTCTAAAACTTTTTTAGGACAGTCAAGAGATTCTAATTCAGTACCTTCTAAAAGGTTATTTAGGTTATTTACATAAGTTTGGTGATGTTTGTCATGATGCTCGTGCATAGTTTCAGAGCTTATAACTGGCTCAAGTGCATCGTACTCAAAAGGTAATTTTACTAATTCAAACATTTATTATTCCTCCAAATTTTATTTCTAATTAATATCTGTTATCATCTTAATACTTATATAACCCATTAAAAATATTTAAAACAAACTTTTTTACTTGGAATTAAAATTATTTTTTTAACAAAAAAATCCAACCTACTTTAATAGAATCTATTATCAAAATAAGTTGGATTTAATTTTAAACTAGTTTTTCTAGTGCTTTATAATTAGCTTTTATAGTATATTCTATCTCTTCATCAGTTAAGGCATCAGATATAAACATACATTCATATTGTGCTGGAGGTAGCATTATACCTTGGTGTAGCATTTCATTAAAATATTTTGCATAAGTTTTCGTATCACAATTCATTACTTTTTCATAACTATCTACATCAGTCTCCCCAAAGAATAACGTCATTAAAGATCCAAGTTGGTTTACAGATGCTTTTATACCTAGCTTTTTAATATTATCTCTTATTCCATCAGCTAGTTTTCTAGTTTTTTCTTCTAGTCTGTTATATAAAGTCGTATCTTCTTTTAAAAGATTTAGCGTATTTCTTCCGACATACATTCCTACTGGGTTACCAGATAATGTTCCCGCTTGATATACTGGTCCCTCAGGTGAAACCATATCCATTATTTCAGATTTCCCAGCATAAGCTGCTACTGGCAGTCCTCCGCCAATTATTTTCCCAAAACAAGCCATATCTGGAGTAATTTCATATAATTTTGATGCCCCTGCTATTGACGCTCTAAATCCCGAAATTACCTCATCAAATATAAGGACAGTTCCATTTTCTTTTGTAATTTCTCTAAGACCTTCTAAAAATTCAGCCTTTCCTGGCACAAGTCCCATATTCCCTGCTATCGGCTCTACTATAACGCATGCTATCTCATCTTTATTTTCTTCAAAAAGTTTTTTTACAGAATCTAGGTCGTTATATCTAGCTACAAGCGTATTTTTAATAATATCTTCTGGCACTCCAGGGCTAGTAGGCATTTTAAAAGTTAAGGCACCAGATCCAGTTTTTACTAGAAGTCCGTCAGAATGACCATGATAACATCCTTCAAATTTTATAATTTTATCACGTCCAGTATAGCCTCTAGCGACACGTATAGCACTCATAGTCGCTTCAGTACCTGAATTTACCATCCTTACTTTTTCCGCTGCAGGATATATTTCAGAAATAAGTTTCGCCATTTCTAGCTCTATAGAAGTGCCAAGTCCATAACTCATTCCACGTTTTATAGCTTCATCTATACCTTCTAGGATTTTTTCATTTCCATGTCCATATATCATTGGTCCCCATGAACATATATAGTCGATATATTTATTATCATCTTCATCTATAATTGTTGAGCCATTTGCTGATTTTATAAATACTGGAGAAGTCCCTACTGAGTTAAATGCACGAACTGGGCTATTTACTCCACCAGGTATATATCGGCACGCTTCTTCATAAGCTTTTTTTGATTTATTAAATTCCATTATTTTCCTCTTTCCATTTTAGAGCGAGTTCTTTAGCAAAATAAGTAATTATAAGTTTTGAGCCAGCTCGCTTCATTGATATTAAAGTTTCTTCAATTATTGATTCGTTTACTAATCCCTCTTCTATCGCGTTTTTAATCATTGAATACTCTCCAGATACATTATAGGTGCAAATTGGATAATCAAAGTTATCTTTTGCTCGTCTAATAATATCTAGATAGGCTAATGCTGGTTTTACCATAATTATATCAGCACCCTCAAGTATATCCGCTTCCATTTCTAGAACTGCCTCATCTGAATTTCTATAATCCATTTGGTAAGATTTTCTATCTCCAAAAGATGGAGCAGAGTCAGCTGCATCTCTGAAAGGTCCATAATAGTTAGACGCATATTTTGCAGAATATGCCATAATTGGTAAATCTTCATATCCAGCTAAATCTAAAGCATCACGAATAAACTCTATACGTCCATCCATCATATCAGATGGGGCAATCATATCAGCTCCTGCTTTAGCCTGACTTACAGCGATTAGACCTAAATATTCTAAAGTGACATCATTTATAACGTGACCACAATCATCTAAAATACCGCAGTGTCCATGGTCTGTATATTCGCACATACATAAATCTGCAATAATATATATCTCTGGCACTTCTTTTTTTATAGCGCGTATAGCTTTTTGAACTATCCCATCTTCAGCATATGCTCCAGTTCCATGAGCGTCTTTTTTATCAGGAATTCCAAATAAAATGATAGATTTAATACCTAGATCATATAGTTCTCTACATTCTTTTACCACTTCATCAACTGAGAAACGATATTGATCTTTCATTGATGAGATTTCTTCTTTAATGTTCTCGCCCTCTACTACAAAAAGTGGATATATAAAGTCAGACAAACTTAAAGAAGTCTCACTAACCATATCTCTTATAAGCTTATTTTTTCTAAGTCTTCTACCACGTCTAAAATCCAATGTTTTCCTCCTTTAAAATTTCAATTATTCCATCAATCGTATATTCTCTAGCTTCTTTATAGACACTAAAACCTTCATCATTTATCGTCTTAGTCGTAATTGGTCCAATAGATATAATTTTAGCACTATCATTGTCTTTAAAAAACTCATCACCAGCTATATTTTTAAAGTTGGTAAAAGTCGAACTGGATGTAAATACCAGATAATATTCTTCTAAATCAGAGAGAGTTTCATAAATAACTTTTGAGTCATCTAATGCTGAAATAGTATCATATATTTTAACTTCTTTTATATCATAATTTTCTTTTAAGCTATCTACAATCTCATTACGCCCTAATTTTGCACGAGGGACTAGTATTTTTGTGCCATGCTTTATATTTTCTTCTATTACTTTTACAGCTTCCATACCTTCAAATTTTTCAGGCATTAAGTCTGATTTTATACCATATCTTTTAAGAGCATTATAAGTTTTTGAACCTATTGCAATAAATTTAATATTATTTAGATTTCTTATATCAGATTTTTCTAAAAATTTGTCAAAAAAGAAATTTACACCATTTACACTAGTAAAAAATATATACTCAAACTCTTTAATATTATTTATCGCATAATCTAATTCTTCTGAATCAATAAACTCAGTCTTTATCATTGGTAAAGAGATTACATTAGCTCCAAGATCTCTAAATTTAGAAATCGTCTCTTTGGCACGTTTTGCTTCTCTAGTTATTACAATATTTTTCCCAAACAGCGGCATATTCTTCGTAAAATCTAGGCTTTCTCTCATATTTACGACTTCGCCAATTACGATTAAGCTAGGGTTAGTTATTTTTTCTCGCTTTACTACCTGAACTATATTTTCTAAAGTTCCAGTAACAACGCGTTGTTTACTAGTAGTAGCCCAATGAACGAGCGCTACTGGAGTGTCTTTGGATTTTCCAGAATTAACTAGTCCACTTGCGATTTTTTCTAGATTTTTTACTCCCATTAAGAAGACTAAAGTACCCTCTAGCTTTGCAAAAGTGTCATAATCTAGCTCTTCATCATCTCTAGTATGACCAGTTATTACATGAAAAGAAGTAGCGACATTCCTTTGAGTAATAGGAATTCCACCATAAGCTAGCCCTCCAATAGATGAGCTAATTCCCGGCACTACCTCAAACTCTATACCTCTATCATATAGATACTCTCCTTCTTCACCGCCACGACCAAATACGTAAGGATCCCCACCTTTTAGACGAGTTACAATATTTCCAGAGAGAGCTTCTTGATATAAAATCTCATTTATTTCATCTTGGGTCTTAGCATGGTTATTAGGTTCTTTCCCTACAAAAATAAATTTAGCATTATTTTTAGCTTCTGATAATAGATTAGGGCTAGATAATCTGTCATAAACTACCACATCAGCTTTTTTAATACACTCTAATCCCTTAACAGTAATTAAACCTTCATCACCTGGCCCAGCTCCTACAAGATATACACGTCCATTAGGTTTTGTGGTTTTAAGCTTTTCTTTAAGATTTTCAGCTAAGGTATAACTTAAATCATCTCCTACTTTTCCTAAAATAGAATCTTTTACATAATAAGTTCCCTTTTTATCGCCTAGCATGCCAGTAAGTTTAATATTATCCCCATCTACTTCGCAATATGCACCAACAGGAACGCTACATGATCCGCCTACAGCTTTTAGATATTCTCTTTCATAATGAGCCTGAATCTTAGTTTCTCTATCTGTTAGGACTTCTAGCATTTCAATTAATTCTCTATTAGATTCATTAAATTCAATAGCTAAAATCCCCTGAGTCGGAGAAGGAAGCATTTCTTCAACTGAAAAAGTATAAGTATTCTTTGGCTCTAGTCCTAGTCTATTAAGTCCCGCTTTAGCTAAAACTACTCCATCGATTTTTTCATTATCTACAAGGTTCATACGAGTTTCTACATTTCCGCGAACTCCGAGAACTCGAGATTTTTTAAATATTTCTTTTACTTGTAGTTTGCGTCTTAGGCTTCCTGTTCCGATATTTCTAATTTCTTCTAAAGATTTTTCATCCATAACTAGCACATCGCGTGGATCTTCTCTTTTTGGAACAAACCCTAAACATAATCCTCGCGGAAGGTCTCCCGGCATATCTTTCATTGAGTGAACTGCCATATCGATTTCGCCATTTAATAGAGCCTTTTCTATTTCCTTTACAAAAATCTCTTTTCCGCCAATTTCTTGAATAGTTTTATTCCATATTCTATCCCCAGTCGTAGTGATTTTAACTATTTCAATCTCTAGATCTGGAAATTTTTCTAAAATCATATCTTTTATGTAATTTGTCTGTGTCATCGCAAGGTTGCTACCGCGTGAACCAATTTTAATCTTCATTTATTTCTCCATACGAATTTATTAAATCTAAAAGCTTTTCATTATCTAATTCTAACGCATTTTTAAATATTTTTTTGCTATTTTCTCTATCTTTTTCTAAAACTATTTTTCTAAGAACTTCTAAATTATCTAAAAACTCGTCATCATATTTTTTATATTTTTCTTCAAAATCTTCTCTTACCATTTTTGATAGAGTTGGAAATCTCCCATTAGTAGAAGTAGAAACAATAAGACCCTCGCTATTTATATTTGAGGGCAACACAAAATCTGACCTAATAGAATCAGAGTTATTAAATAAAATCTTTTTATCTTCACAGTTTCTAGAAATCTCTAGATTTAGTCTTTTATTATTAGTAGCTGCTATAACTAAATCAAATCCATCTATATACTCTTTTTTATAATCTTCATAAATTATTTTTATATCTAAATCTTTAAACTCATCGATTATTTCAGGACTAATAATAGTAATATCACCATTAAATTCTAAAAATTTTAAAGCCTTTCGATACGCTACTTTCCCACCGCCTATAATGGCAACTTTTCTATTTTCTAACTCGATCATTATCGGAAAATACATCTATACACCTAAATTAAATATATCAGCAATTACTTCCTTATATTCTTCGCTCTCATTTTCATATTCCTTAGCCTTTAGAGTTTCTATAGTCTCATGAGTTAGGCGATTTAGAGCATAAGAGAGCATTTTTTCAATCAACTTTTCTTCACGAGAATCTAGATCTAACTTTCTATTTATAAATTTTAAAGAATCCGATTTTATCTCCTCAGTTTTTTGGTGCAGAGAACCAATATAAGGATCGACATCTAATACATCATACCACTTAAAAAAGTTATCCTTTTCTTCTTCTACTATTTCCATAGCTTTATCCACTCTATCAAAACGCTTTTTCTCATTTTCTTTAGAGATAAATGAAAGATCATCAAGATCTAAAAGATGAATATTATCTAGATTTTTAATATCCGACTCAATATCTCTTGGCAAAGCTAAATCTAGAATATATAAATCATGTTCTAATTTCGGCATATTATCTAGTGTAAAAACTGTATGTGGTGCTGCTGTAGCAGAAATTAAAACATCAATTTCAGAAAGCTTTTTATATCTATCTTTATATTCTAACTTTTTAAGTTTTGGATAATTTTTAAAAATCTCCTCAAGTTTTCCATCAGATCGATTAGAAATATAGATTTCACTGGCGTCAGAATCATATAAATATTTTAACGCAAGTTCACTAATCTCGCCTGCTCCCACGATTAAGATATTTTTATCCTTAAAAGTCCCCATAATATCTCGAAGCATCGAAACACCGATATAGCTAGTAGATAGAGGAATAGAAGAAATTCTAGCTTTTGAGCGAATTTTCTTCCCAGTAGATTGGGCAGACATAAAAAGTCTATTTAAAACTTTTCGAGAAAATTTTAAATCTAAAGCCAGATGTAAAGCATCTTTTAACTGATTTAAAATCTGATCCTCACCTATAACTATAGAATCTAGCCCACCAGCTACCTTAAATAGATGAGAAGCACATTCCTCTCCTTTTTTAATAAAAATATAATCTTCTACATTAGGAGTGTTAAAATATTCCCGATAAAAGTTTACAATAATAGAATCTGCATCATCGCATGTACAAGCATAATAAATCTCACTTCGGTTGCAAGTAGATAGAATAATTATCTCATTTATTTTTTCTTGTAAAATCGATGAAGCCTCAACCCTATCACTTTCACTAAAATTAAATTTTTCTCTAATTTCAATTGGCGCTGATTTGTGATTAATCCCCACAACACCTATTTCCAATTGAAACACCTCCATTTTCTTTTTAAAATTCAGCTTATATTTTTATTAAACTAATTTATCTCTTCTAATTCTTCTTTAATCTTTAGAATAAACTCCTCAAAACTAGAAGTACCCTCTTCACTTCTTGCAATAACTATCGGTTTAATCCCAAGTTTTAAAGCAGCAGTGATTTTTTCATCTGTCCCGCCAGCTTTTCCAGAATCCTTTGTCACAAGATATGAAGCATTAAATGCTCTAAATAGCGCCATATTTACCTCTTCATTAAAAGGACCAAGCATTGCCACAATATCTTTCATCTCTACTTTAGTTTCTCTAACTTTTTTTAAAGAATCAACTGAAGGTAGAATTCTATAAACGAAACGATTATTGCCCCTAACTTTTTCAAAATCAGCTACATTATTTGAACCAGTTGTAAAAAATACAGTCCCATCTATAGTTTTTAGATACTCATAACATTCTTCAAATGACGAAAGCTCTAATACCTCTTCAGGAAATTCCGTAACTTCTCTTTCATATCTAAGATAGGGAATATTTAGCCTATTTGAAGCATCTTTTACGTGGCTAGTAATATTTTTTGCAAAAGGGTGCGTAACGTCTATTATAAGGTCAAACTCATTGTCTTTAGCAAACTCAAATGAGCTAGTTTCTTTTAAAGTAGCGTGAGAATCAGAAAACTCCAGCCCATCTTTTGTAGCATAAGTAATAATATAATCATGATTTTCTAAAACTTCAGCTACTAAACGGGATTCACTTGTTCCTCCCACGACCCAGATCATATATTATAACCCCTAGGAGTTACCATTTTTTCATCAAATATAAAAGTGCTTTTATTTCCAATAATTAAAACTGTCATCATATCGATTTCTTCAGTTTCTAACTTACCTAAAGTAGTAATCCATTTTTCATTTCCTTCTCTACCTGAGTTTTTTACTACTCCTACTGGTGTGTCGGGAGATTTATATTTTAAAATTACTTCTAAAGCCTTATCTAGATTCTCTGGACGACCTTTAGAACGCGGGTTATATAGACCAATAATAAAATCGCCTTCAGCTGCTAATTTTACTCTCTTTAAAATAAGATCCCAAGGAGTAAGTAGATCAGATAAAGATATAATCGCTAGATCGTGCATAATAGGAGCACCAAGCTCTGCTGCAGCAGAAAATACGCTAGTAACCCCAGGCACCACTTCTACTTCTATATCAGAGCCCTTTTCTTTAACTAATTCCAAAATAGGGCCAGCCATAGCATATAGCCCAGCATCACCAGTTGAGATAATAGATGTAGTTTTTCCAGATTCTGAAAATTCAATAGCTTTTTCACACCTTTCAATCTCTTTTCTCATTCCAGAATCAAAAGTCTCTTTTCCTTCTATAAATTTTTTTACATATTCAAGATATGGCGTATAACCTACTATCACGTCAGATTCTTCTAAAGCTTTTATAGCTTCAAAAGTCATCCTTCCCTCGCCACCTGGTCCAATACCAATCACATATAGTTTTTTCATTAATTCTCCTTCACTGAAATCGCTAGAGTAATCCCATTTTCTTTTACTCTTTCTAATATTATATTTTTACATAAAAGATAAGCTGACGGCTCAGCTACCGAATAAACACCTATAGTCTTTTTAACAAACTCAGATTTATTAAATTTATCCTCTACAGTCTCTATTTCTTTATTAGAAAAAATCTGTCTTTCCACATTAAAATACTCCGCCGCCTCAATCATCCCTTGTTCATATCTCTTA
>JASBZD010000017.1 GCA_029983595.1 Peptoniphilaceae bacterium | reverse complement strand
TCATTTGTAAATTATATTTAATACATAAATTAAAATTTTAATAATATAATAAATATAATAGGGGGTAGTTTATGAGGGATAATTTTTTAGAAAGAAGTTCTGGAGTTTTAATGCATATTTCTAGTCTTCCAGGAAAATATGGGATTGGGTCTCTGGGTAAAGAGGCGCGAGATTTCGGGAAGTTTTTAGCAGATACTGGGCAGAAATATTGGCAGACTTTACCTATTGGGCCTACTAGCTATGGCGACTCTCCTTATCAATCTTTTTCTACTTTTGCAGGAAATCCATATTTTATAGATTTAGATATTCTAAAAGACGAAGGACTTCTAGATGATTCTGATCTAGAGATTTTAGATTATAGCGGATATGAGACTGAAATAGACTATTCACTTTTATATAATGAACGATTTATTACTTTAAAAAAGGCATATGATAGATTTGAAAAAAATGCTCTTTATTATAAATTTAAAGAGGAAAATGAGTTTTGGCTAGATGATTATGCGCTTTATATGGCGATTAAAATTACCCAAAATAACCTACCTTGGACTAAGTGGGATAATAAGTTTAAATTTAGAGATTATGAGGCGATTTTTGATTTTAAAAATTCTCATGAAGAGGAGATTGAGTTTTATAAGTTTTTACAATACCAATTTTTCAAGCAGTGGAATGATCTTAGAGATTATCTCTTAGATTTAGGTATTGAAATTATTGGCGATATTCCAATTTATGTGGCTGAAGATTCTGCCGATACTTGGGGCAATCCAGAGGTTTTTAAACTAGATAAGGATTTAAACCCTACGGTAGTAGCTGGTGTGCCACCTGATTATTTTTCTGAAAATGGTCAGCTTTGGGGAAACCCAATTTATGACTGGCAATATTTAAAATCTACAGACTATAAATGGTGGGTTGATAGAGTTTCTTTTGCGTTTGAGATTTTTGATGTGATTAGATTTGATCATTTTAGAGCTCTTCACTCATATTATGAAGTTGAGTATGGTTTAGAAACTGCCAAAATTGGGAAGTGGAAGTTAGGTCCTGGTATGGATTTTATAGATACTCTTGAAAAAGAAATAGATGGTCTAAAAATGATAGCTGAAGATTTAGGCGATTTAGGTTCAGATGTAAAGAAGTTTGTGGCGGAGGCGGGATTTCCAGGTATGAAGATTATGGTTTTTGCTTTTTCTGGAGATTATGAAAATGAATATCTACCTCATAATGTGCCAAAAAACTCGGTATATTATGTTGGGACTCATGATAATGAGACGGTTAGCGGTTTTATAGATCGTGCTTTAGATTATGAAATGGCGTTTGCAAAAGATTATCTTAATCTGACTTTAGATGAAGGTTATAACTTTGGGTTTATTAGAGGGGCGATGACGAGTCCTTCAGATTTATGTATTATTCAGATTCAGGATATTGTAAATTCTGATAAAAATTCACGAATGAATATTCCTAGTACTTTAGGAGATAATTGGAAATATAGACTAAAAGCTACTGATTTAAATATTGATATAAAAAATAAGTTTTCTAATATTACTAAAATATCTGGAAGACACCAAAAATATAAACTTAGATAATTTTTAGCTTAAACTAATATGTTATAATCAAACATATAATAGGAGAGGTTATGACAAATTTTGTTAATTTACATCAACATTCTGAGTATAGTTTATTAGATGGAACTACGAGAATTAGAGATCTCGTTACGAGAACTAAAGAACTTGGGATGAATGCTGTGGCTCTTACAGACCATGGCAATATGTATGGAATAATTGAATTTTATAAAACTTGTTTAGAAGAGGGGATTAAACCTGTTATTGGCGCTGAAGTTTATGTAACTAATGGCTCAAGATTTGATAAAACGCCAAAAAATAGGGAGTATTACCATCTTATTTTGCTTGCAGAAAATAACAAAGGATACGAGAATCTAATGAAAATCGTATCTATTGGAAATGTCGATGGTTATTATTATCGTCCTAGAGTAGATTATGAGACTTTAGAGAAGTATTCTAGCGGGCTTATATCTACTAGTGCGTGTATCTCTGGTGAGGTACAAAGAAAGATTTTAAATCGTGATTATGAAGGAGCACGTAATGCAGCTTTAAGACTTGAGTCTATTTTTGGAAAGGGAAACTTTTTTCTTGAGCTTCAAGATCATGGCATGGAAGAGCAAAAAATCGTAAATGAGGGAGTGTTAAAATTATCTAAAGAAACGGGGATAGAGCTAGTTTGTACTAATGATTCCCACTATACTAATAAAGATGATTTTATTTCTCATGACGTGCTTTTATGTGTTCAGACTGGTAAGACTGTTAATGAAGAAAATCGAATGAAATTTCCATCAAATGAGTTTTATCTAAAAAGTCCTGAAGAGATGCTTAAGCTTTTTTCATATGCTCCTGAAGCGTTAGAAAATACTCAAAAAATCGCAGATAGATGCAATGTAGAGATTGAGTTTCATAATACAAAACTGCCTCATTTTGATATTCCTGATGGATATACTAACGAAAGCTATTTAAGAGAACTTATTGAAAATGGTTTAAGGGAAAAATATGGAGAGATAAGTCCTAAAATAAATGAAAGATATGAGTATGAGTTTCGGACTATTTCTCAAATGGGCTATGTCGATTATTTCTTAATTGTATGGGATTTTGTGCGTTTTGCTAAGGAACATGATATTCCAGTCGGTCCAGGGCGTGGATCTGCAGCTGGCTCTATTATTTCATATGCTCTTTCTATTACGGATATTGATCCTTTAAAGCACGATCTGCTTTTTGAGAGATTTTTAAATCCTGAGCGTATTTCTATGCCTGATATTGATATTGATTTTTGCTATGAAAGACGCGACGAGGTTATAGATTATGTAAATGAAAAATATGGCTCTGAAAAAGTGGCCCAAATTGTGACGTTTGGTAAAATGCTCGCTAAGGGAGCTATTCGTGATGTGGGTCGAGCTCTTGATATACCTTATGGAAAAGTTGATTCTATTGCGAAGATGGTGCCTGATGCACTAGGTATGAATCTTGAAAGAGCTTTACAAATTTCACCGGAATTAAAACGTGCGTATGAAGAAGATTATGAAGTTAAAAAAATTATAGATATTGCCCTAGATGTAGAGGGGTTATCTCGTCACACCTCGACTCATGCAGCTGGGGTTTTAATTACTGGTAGTGATGTAACTGACTATGTGCCTTTAACTCGTAATGGAGATATAATCTGTACCCAATATAACATGACAGAACTTGAAGAGCTGGGTCTATTAAAGATGGACTTTTTGGGCCTTAGAACTCTGACGGTAATTAAGGATACTGTAGATTTAGTAAAGGAAAATCAGGGGATTGAGATTGATCTAAATAATCTAGATCTAGAAAATTCTGAAGTTTTAGAGATGTTTACTCGTGGGGAGACTTTGGGGATATTTCAATTTGAGTCTGCTGGCATGAGAAAGTTCTTAAAAGATTTAAAACCTGACGTTTTTGAAGATCTAGTTGCTGCGAACTCGCTATTTAGACCTGGTCCAATGGATCAAATTCCTAAATTTATTGAATCAAAACATGATAATTCAAAAATTAGTTATATCCATAAATCTTTAGAAGATATTTTAAAACCTACTTATGGTGCAATAGTATACCAAGAGCAGGTTATGAGAATTGTGCAAGATATAGCAGGTTATAGCTTAGGACGAGCCGATTTAGTAAGACGAGCTATGAGTAAAAAGAAGATGGCAGAGATGGAACGCGAGCGAAAAGTCTTTATCTATGGCGAAGAGGACGAGGATGGAAATATCCTTATTCCCGGAGCTATAAGAAATGGCGTGGATGAGTTTAGTGCAAATAAAATCTATGATTTAATGATAGATTTTGCAAATTATGCATTTAATAAATCTCACTCAGTTTCATATTCTGTAGTAGCTTTTCAGACTGCTTACTTAAAATATTATTATCCATCTGAATATATGGCGGCTTTAATTTCATCTGTAGTTTCTAATACATCTCAGGTAGTAATGTATCTAGATGAGTGTAAAAGACTGGGGATAGAAGTTTTACGACCTGATGTAAATTATTCATTTGAGAAATTTTCTGTAGAAGATGGAAAAATACGATTTGGTCTACTAGGTCTTAAGGGAATGGGAAAAGGTGTAATAAATTCAATCGTAGAGGCGCGTAAAAAAGGCGAATTTAAAAATTTAAAAGATTTTATTACTAGAGTTTCAGATATTAAAGAAAATACACTTAATAAAAGGGCGATTGAAGCGCTGATAAAATCTGGATCATTAGATAATATTATCCCAAGTCGTGCGAAGGCTTTAGCAGTTTTTGAAGATATTTTATCTAGCCATAATGCAGAAACCAAGCGTAATGTGGAGGGTCAGTTTAATTTATTTACTGATTATTTAAAAGAAGATACGACTTCTTATGAGATAAATTTCCCTAATATACCTGAATTTCCTAAAAAAGAGCTATATGCTATGGAAAAAGAAATTACCGGAATTTATCTTACTGGCCATCCATTAGGCGAATATAAAGATCTTATTACTAGAATTAATAAGCATTCTATCTCAGAAATAAAATATCAAGATGAAAATCTAAGATATAGCTTTAGAGATGGAGAGAGGATTATACTAGCTGGAATGATCGTAAATGTAAATAAGGTACTTACTAGAAAAAATGACTTAATGGCCCATTTCACACTTGAGGATTTATCAGATACTATTGGGGTTACAATTTTTCCTAGACAATTTAGTGAATATTCTAGATATTTAAAAGAAGATTCTCTGATAAAAGTAGAGGGTCAGCTCCAACTTTCTGATAATGATGATCCAAAGATTTTAGCTAATAAAATTGAGCCTATAGATGAGAGAGAATTTGAGAAGATAATTAAAGAAAAAAAGAATAAGATTTTATATCTAAAGCTAGATTCTAGATCGAATTTAGATTTATTTAATAAAATAGTTTCTATTTTACAAAATTTTAGAGGAGATTCAGAAGTAGTATTTTATTTTGAAAAAGAAAAATCAAATATAAAAAATGACTATCTAAAATTTGATGAAGATAGAATAGATGAGCTTAAATATGCGTTAGATGGTATGTTAGAAAAATCGGATATAATTTTAAAATAGGAGAGAACTATGAAATTAGCAGTTTTAACTAGCGGTGGCGATGCACCTGGAATGAACGCTGGAATTAGGGCAGTTACTCGTACGGCAATATTTAACAAAATTGATATTTATGGAATAAAAAATGGATATAAGGGACTTATTGAGGGAGATCTTATAAAACTTGAAGCTTCAAGTGTTGGAGATACTATTCAAAAAGGTGGAACGATTTTAGGAACTGCTAGAAGTGAGGAGTTTAAAACTGAAGAAGGCTTAAAAAAAGCTATAAATGTTTTAAATGTATATGGAATAGATGGTGTCGTAGTATTAGGTGGTGATGGTTCTTTTAAAGGGGCTAAAAAATTAGCAGAAAATGGAATCCACACTATTGGGATACCTTGTACTATAGATAACGATCTTGGTTATACTGATTTTACAATTGGATTTTGGACAGCTTTAGAAACTGTAACTTCAGCTATCGGAAATCTTAGAGATACGTCATCTTCTCATGGGCGAGCAGTCGTAATTGAGGTAATGGGCAGAGATTGTGGAGATTTAGCTTTATATTCTGCGCTAGCTGGAGGTGGAGAAAGCATAATTATTCCAGAGCGAGAATATGATATAGATAAAATTGCTAAAAAAGCCCGTGAAGGTCTTATGAGAGGTAAAAAACATAATCTTATAATAGTGGCTGAAGGAGCGGGAAATGTTTTTAAGATAGCTAAAGAGTTTGAAGAAAAGACACATATTGAGACTAAGGTTACTGTATTAGGACATGTTCAGCGTGGAGGAAGTCCTTGCGCTCAGGATAGAATTATGGCCTCAACTATGGGTATGAGAGCAGTAGAACTACTTATGGCTGGAAATACAGATTTTGCTTTAGGTATGTGTAATGGAAAACTTATTGAGATGAAATTTGAAGAAGCTTTAAATATGCCGAAAAAACTAGATTATCAAATTCTAGATACTGTAAATGTACTTTCTGTTTAATTTTAAAGGAGAAAATTATGGAAAAAAGAACTAAAATCGTCTGCACTATAGGTCCTGCTTCAGATTCAGAGGAAATGCTAGAAAAACTTATGAAAGCTGGCATGAATGTAGCTAGACTTAACTTCTCACATGGTACTCAAGATGAGCACCAACAGAGAATTGATAGAATAAAAAGAGTTTCTGAAAAACTTAAAAAGCCAACAGCTATAATGCTAGATACTAAAGGGCCAGAGATTAGACTAGGGAAAATGGCTGAACCAGTAGTATTAGAAATTGGCGATAAATTTACTCTTACTTCAAGAGAACTAGAAGGAAATAAAGAAATCGCTAGTCAGTCTCATATTGGACTTCCAAAAGATGTAAAAAAAGGGACTTCAATTTTAATAGATGATGGTCTAGTAGAACTTAAAGTAATAGATATAAAAGACGATACTGATATAATCTGTGAGGTAATAAATAGCGGAGAAATTTCATCCAATAAGGGAATTAACGTACCAGGTATAAAAATTTCACTGCCTGCAATTACTGAAAAAGATAAAAGTGATATTATATTTGGGATAAAAAATGATATAGATTTTATTGCTGCATCTTTCGTAAGAAAAAGAGAAGATGTTATGGAGATTCGTGAAATACTTGAACAAAATGCTGGCGAGTTTATACATATCATTCCTAAGATAGAGAACCAAGAGGGAATTGATAATATTGATTCAATACTAGAAGTTTCTGATGGTTTAATGATAGCTCGTGGAGATATGGGGGTAGAAGTAGCGACTGAAAATATAGCTCTTGTGCAAAAAGAGCTAATTAAAAAATGTGTTTTAGCTGGAAAACCAGTAATTACAGCTACACAAATGCTAGATTCTATGATTAGAAATCCTCGTCCTACACGTGCTGAGGTAACTGATGTGGCTAATGCCATACTTGATGGAACATCAGCTATAATGTTATCTGGCGAAACTGCCTCTGGAAAATACCCTGAAGAAGCAGTAAAAACTATGAATAGAATAGCTTTAAAAATGGAAGATCATCTAGATCTTGGTAGCTTTTTAGGAGATAAAGATCATTATCTAGAAAATACTACTACAAATACCATTGGAGAATCTGCTGTAAAAATCGCTGATGAACTAGAGGCTGCTGCTATAATTGCTTCTACTCTAGGCGGTTCAACTGCGAGAAGTTTATCTAAATTTAGACCATCAAAGAGAATTATTGCTATTACTACATCAGAGAGAATTAGACGTCAGCTAAGTCTAGTATGGGGTGTAGAGGCTGTAGTGGTTCCAGTTTATGAATCTACAGATGATTTAATGAATAAATCTCTAGATTTTCTAGTAGAACATGGATATCTTGAAGAGGGAGATCTTGTCGTAATTACTGCGGGGATCCCAGTAGGTTCATCAGGATCTACTAACCTTATAAAAGTTCAGACTATAGCTAGTATGTTATCTAAAGGCGTGGGAATTGGTGAGAAAGTCGTAACTTCTAAAGTATCAGTAGGATCGTCAAAAGAAGAGCTAGATGATAAATTTGAGGATGGCGATATTCTAGTTTGTGGCTCAACTAATAGCGAGCTAGTAGATTTTATGAGACGTTCTTCAGGAGTTATTGTAGAAGAGGGGGGATTTACATCTCATGCGGTAGTGGTGGGGCTTGATTTAAGAGTTCCGACTATTGTAGGAGCTGGAAATGTAACTAGAATTTTAAAAGATGGCGATATAATTACTATAGACTCAAAATATGGATTTATTTATAGAGGCGAGGTAACTGTAAGATAAAATAAATATAAAATATTTTAAATAAATTTGAAAATATGTTTTATATAATATATATTTAAAAATTAATAGGGGGAAAATTTTGAAAGTTTTTATATTTGATATGGACGGTACGTTTATTGATTCGATGGACTATTGGAATTCATGCTACAATGACTGGTTATTAAAAAAGAATAAAATAGTAAAAGATGACTTATATGAAAAACTTAATTCTCTAAAGATTGATGATGGAATTGAGTATATTAGATCAGAATATGGTATTGAAGATACAAAAGAAGAAATAGAAGATCAGATACGCGGACTTTTAGAATATCATTATAAAAATGAGTTTAAAATTGACCCTTCAGCTCGCATAATATTTGATAAAATTAAAGAAAATGGAGATAAACTTGTTCTAGCTACATCTACTGATAGATATCTAGCTAATGTGGCATTAGAGAGGTTTGATCTAAAAGATATCTTTGATATGGAAGTGGTAGGAGACGAAACCCCACTTCACAAAGACAACCCCGAATATTTTTATCGCATAATGGATTATTTTGACGTATCAGCTGAGGACTGTTACGTTTTTGAGGATTCACTTTATGCGATTAAAGGTGCTAAAAAAGCGGGCATGAATACAGTTTCAGTAACTTTTCAATCTCTAAAGGAAAATCTAGATGAGATAGTAGAGTTAACTGATTATAGCTGTAAAAATTTGACAGAATTGAGAAATAAATATTTATATGGCAAAATACACCAAAAAGAGCGCGAAGAAAAAGAAAAATAGATTTAATTTAACTTTATTTATAGCTTTTATTGCTATATTTTCATTATTACTTTTTTTTCTAAAGCGCAGTAATGATGATTTATTTATACCAGTTAATTCTGAAGAGAGATCTAAAAAAGATTATACTGTCGATGAATTTACTAAAGGAGTGGACATCTCTTATTATCAAGGCGATGTAGATTTTAATGCGCTCTATGATCAGGGGATAAAGTTTGCGTTTATAAAAGCGACAGAGGGCGGAACTCACGTTGATCCAAAATTTTTTGAAAATTATGAAAATGCAAAAAAATCTAATGTAAAAGTAGGAGTATATCATTTTTTTAGATTTGAAGTGCCAATTAAAGAACAGGTAGATAATTTTATAAAAAATGTAAAACTTGATTCTCATGATTTGCCACCTGTAATAGATTTAGAATATTATGGCGAATATACCAAAAATCCAGCTGATACTGAAAAAGTAAAAAGTGATTTAAGATATATGATAGATGAGTTTTATAAAGCATATGGCAAAAATACTATTATTTATTGTAATAGCTATGTATATGATCGCTATATTCTTGGTGATTTTGATGATGTAGATATATGGTATAGAAAAATTGGGTCAGAAGTGCCAGAGATATTTGATGGGCGTCAATGGATGGTGTGGCAATATGACGACCATGGTATTTTAGAAGGATATGGAGGAGCTGGTGCTCATAAATATATTGATTTAAATTATTTTTATGGGGACCTTGCAGATTTAGAAAATTATGGAAAAACTAAACGAAAATAACGAGCTTTTCTTTGGGATGGAGCTAAAACCATTAGATATAATTGAGAGAAGTCTTGTTAAAACTTATAGAAAACCCATCTGGGCGAGATTTATTAAAGCGATAAAAGAATTTGAGCTTATTAGTCCAGGGGATAAAATAGCGATTGGTATCTCAGGAGGAAAGGATAGTCTTATTCTTGCAAAGCTTATGCAGGAGTTACAAAGACATTCAATTTATGAGTTTGATCTAGAGTTTATAGCTATGGACCCTGGATATTATCCGTATGATAGAGAAAAATTAGAATTTATTACAAAATACTTAGAAATCCCAGCTCATATTTATGATTCAGATGTTTTTGAAGTTTCAAGAGCTTTAGATGCAAATAACCCATGCTACATGTGTGCAAGAATGAGACGTGGGAATTTATATAGTAAAGCTGAAGAATTAGGATGCAATAAACTAGCTTTAGCCCACCATTATGACGATGTTATAGAAACTATTATGTTAAATGTTCTACAAGGCGGAAGCTATAAAACTATGATGCCTAAACTTAAGGCACAAAACTTTGAGGGAATGGAGCTTATTCGTCCTTTATATTACATTAATGAAAATGATATTATTAGATATACAAAAAATGCAGGACTTAAACCGCTAGATTGTTCATGCGAAATTTCCGAGAAAAAATCAGGAAAAAGATCTGCTGTAAAAAGACTTATTGAAAGTCTAGAAGGCGATTTTACTAATGTCAGAGAATCTATTTTTAAATCAGCTTTTAATGTAGAGATGGGTGCTATTATCGAGTGGAAAGATAAAGAAGGCGAAAAAATAAGTTTTTTAGACGAGTACTAAATCTAATTTAATTGCAATGTTTCTAATTATATTATAAAATATTAGTAATGATGTGGTTTTCATGCTTGAGTTATGTCGAAAATCAAAATATGTGAATTATTAAATTCTATAAATAGGAGGACAAAATGACTGAAAATTATTCTGGAGAGTACTTATCTGTTAAAATCCGTGAGAATTGGCACTATATTGGAGTAAATGATAGAGAAACTAGACTTTTTGAAAATATGTGGCCATTAGAAAACGGTGTTAGCTACAATTCATACTTATATACTGGTGAAAAAACTGCACTTTTAGACACAGTTAAAATTAATAAAACTTCAAATTTTGTAGAAAAATTAGATTCTGCACTTGGTGGTAGAGATCTAGATTATCTAGTTATACACCATATGGAACCTGACCACTCAGGCTCTATTACTTCAGTTTTAGATTTATATCCTAACTGTAAACTAGTTGGAAATAAAAAAACTAAGGAATTTTTAGAAAACTTCTATGAGCTAGCTGAATATGGATTTGATTATGAAAATAATTTTATCGAAGTAGCTGAAGGCGAAAAGCTAGATCTTGGCGATACTGAACTTACATTTTATCTAACTCCAATGGTTCACTGGCCTGAATCAATGGTTTCTTATGAAGAATCTACCAAAACTTTATTCTCACAAGATGCTTTTGGAGCTTTTGGAGCTTTATCTGGAGCGATTTTTGATGATGAGATAAACTGGGAATTTTATCTAGATGATACTGTAAGATATTATACAAATATTATTGGAAAATTCTCTGCCCAAGTTAGAGGGGCTTTAAATAAGCTTTCTGGCTTAGATATCGAGATGATCTGTCCAGTTCATGGTCCAGTATGGAGAGAAAATCCTGGCAGAATTGTAAAATTATATAACCAACTTGCTGAGCAAGAAACTCAAGAAGGTGTGGCAATTGTCTATGGTTCTATGTATGGAAATACTGAAAAAATGGCTGAAACTATCGCTCGTCAACTAGCTGTTAGAGGAGTAAAAAACGTGAAAATATATGACGTTTCTAAAACTCATCTATCTTATCTAGTTTCTGATATCTGGAGATATGAAGGTCTAATTTTAGGTTCTTGTACGTATAATAACTCTATTTTCCCACTGATGAATAACTTAGTAGAAACTTTAAGAAACCAAAAAATGAAAAATCATACTATTGGTGTATTTGGTTCTTATAGCTGGGGCGGAGGAGCACTAAAAGCTTTAAAACAATTCGCCGAAGATTCAGGATATGATAAAATCGAGGCAACTGCAGAAGCTAAAGGTACACCATCTGAAAAAGACTATGCTGATTGTATCGAAATCGGTAACCAAATGGCTGATAAAATTATTGAAAAAAGAGCTACACAACTAACTAAAATGTTAGGAATGTAAAATATATTTTTATTCCCGCTATAAATGTAGCGGGTTTTTTACTTTAAAAATAAGTTTGAGAAGTTATATTAACTAGATGTAAAATTTATGTTATATAACATTAATATAAGTTAATGTGTGATATAATAAGGATTATAGAATTTGTTAAAAATTAGAATAAATATAATTTAATATAATATAAATTGGAGTGATTTCATGAAATTACACACTGGTCTAGATATCGGCTCTACTACTTGTAAAGTCGTGGTTCTAGATGATAATGATAATATTTTATATAGAGAATATACAAGGCACCATTCAGATATTAAAAAGACAGTTATCGAGATTATTGGCAGATGTAAAGATAGATTTAAATATGATTCTACTACTTTTGCTATAACTGGCTCTGGTGGTCTTTCTGTTCATAAACTTTTAGATAGTGATTTTTTCCAAGAAGTTGTGGCATCTACTGAGGCTATAAATCGTTTTATTCCTGAAACTGATGTAGCTATCGAGCTAGGTGGTGAAGATTCTAAAATCACATATTTAAAAGGCTCAATTGAACAGAGAATGAACTCAATATGCGCAGGCGGTACTGGGTCTTTTATTGACCAAATGGCTTCACTTTTAGAAACTGATGCTTCTGGACTTAATGAATATGCAAAAAGTTATGAAAAAAAATATCCTATAGCTTCAAGATGTGGTGTATTTGCAAAAACTGACGTTCAAGCTTTAGTAAACCAAGGCGCTACTAAAGAAGATATAGCTGCATCTGTTTTTCAATCTGTGGTAAACCAAACTATTTCTAACCTTGCGTGTGGTCGTCCTATTCGCGGCAAAGTGGCGTTTTTAGGTGGTCCACTTCACTTTTTACCAGAGCTTCGCAAAAGATTTATAGAAACTTTAGAATTATCAGAAGATGAGGTAATTGTGCCGGAAAATCCAGAGGTCTTTGTAGCTTTAGGTACTGCTATATTATCTCGTGATGGAAAAGTGACTAATTTTATAGAGCTTTATGATAAACTTATTAACTCTAATACTGAAGTAGAAAAAGAGTCTACTTTTTTAGAACCTTTATTTAATTCAGAAGAAGAGCTTAGAGATTTTAAAGAGCGTCATAACAAAGACGAGGTAAAAACTTATCCATTAAAAGGATATCATGGACCTTTATACTTAGGAATCGATGCTGGCTCTACAACTTCTAAAATTGTATTATTAGATAAAGACTCTAACATAAGATATAGTTTTTATGGAAATAACAAAGGGAAACCATTAGATGTAGTAGTAGAAAAAATAAAAGAAATATATTCAGAGATGGAAGATGATGCGGTAATTATTAATTCTGGTATTACTGGATATGGTGAGGATTTTATAAAAGCTGCTATTGGAGTAGATTTAGGGGAAGTTGAAACTATTGCCCATCTAAAGGCTGCGATGTTTTATGATCCTGATGTGGATTTTATTGTAGATATCGGCGGACAAGATATGAAAGCTATGCAAGTTGAAGATGGCGTAATTAGCTCAATTTTATTAAATGAGGCTTGTTCTTCAGGTTGTGGCTCATTTTTAGAGACTTTTGCAAACTCTATTGATCTTTCTGTATCGGAGTTTACTGATAAGGCCCTATATTCTGAAAATCCCGTAGATCTAGGTTCTAGATGTACAGTTTTTATGAATTCTAGAGTAAAACAAGCCCAAAAAGAGGGAGCTGAAGTAGCTGATATTGCTGCTGGACTTTCTTATTCAATAATTAAAAATGCTATTCAAAAAGTTATAAAAATTAGAGATCCTGAACTTCTTGGCGATAATATAGTTGTGCAAGGTGGTACTTTTTATGGAGATTCAGTCTTAAGATCTTTTGAAAAAATTACTGGAAAAGAAGTAAAAAGACCTAAAATAGCTGGCCTAATGGGAGCTTTCGGGATGGCTTTAATAGCTAAAGAAAAAGCAGATGAAGAGGGAAAAACTGTTTCAAATCTATTATCGACTGAAGAATTAGATGCTTTTTCTTATGAAGTTAGAAAAACTAACTGCCGTCAATGTACTAATAATTGTGCATTATCTATAAATCTATTCCCTAATGGAGAAAGATTTATTACTGGAAATAGATGTGAAAGAGGCGCAGGAGTTGTAAGAGCTAAGGGCAGCGAAATACCTAATATGTTTGATTATAAATATAAGAGGGTGTTTGATTATGACTCATTACCGCTTGAGAATGCTCCGCGTGGTGAAGTCGGAATTTTACGCGTTCTTAATATGTATGAAAATTATCCATTCTGGCATACTTTCTTTACAGATTTAGGATATAGGGTAGTTTTATCTTCTGAATCTACTCGTGAAATCTATGAAAAAGGTATAGATTCTATAGCTTCAGAAACTGCGTGTTATCCAGCTAAAATCTCTCATGGTCATATGGAAGATTTAATAGATAGGGGAATAAAATTTATATTCCATCCTTCAGTATTCTATGAAGAAAAAGAGTTCTCATCTTCACAAAATAATTTAAATTGCCCAGTAGTAGCGGGATATAGTGAAGTTTTAAAAAATAATGTCGAGTCAATTAAAGAACAAAATGTGAAATTCTTAAATCCATTTATGTCATTTAATGACCGCAAAAAATTAGAAAAAAGAATGGCTGAAGTATTTCCTGAAATCCCAGTTCGTGAAATAAAACATGCGGTACGCGTAGCTTATGAAGAGCAGGATAGATTTACTGAAGATATTATAGAAGAGGGAAAACGAGCTATAGACTGGGTTAATACTAATAATAAGAAAGCTATAGTTTTATCAGGACGTCCATACCATATTGACCCTGAAATAAATCATGGTATAGCAGAGCTTATAACGTCTATGGATCTTGCAGTTTTAACTGAGGATTCAGTCGCATATTATAACGATGTCCAGGGAAAACTTAGAGTTTTAGACCAATGGGCATATCATTCTAGATTATATCGTGCGGCTGAGTTTGTTGGAGCTACTGATAATTATGAACTTTTACAACTTAACTCATTCGGTTGTGGACTAGATGCAGTAACTACTGACCAGGTAAAAGAAATATTAGATAGCTTTAATAAAATCTATACTGTAATAAAAATAGACGAAGTTTCTAATTTAGGTGCAGTAAAAATAAGAATTAGATCTCTAATCGAAGCTTCAGAAAGACGTAAAAAAGAAACTCCTAACCGCGAGATAAAATCTTATGTTGATAAACCATTACTTTACACCAAAGAAATGGCGAAAGATGGATATACAGTTTTAATTCCGCAGATGCTAAAAATGCACTTAGGAATATTTGAATCTGCATTGCAATCTGCTGGAATGAATGTGGAAATTCTTCACACAGTAACTTCTAGTTCAGTAGATGAAGGTCTAAAATATGTAAATAATGATGCGTGTTATCCGTCTATGTTTGTAGTGGGGCAATTTATAGATGCTCTAAAATCCGGAGAATATAATCCAGATAAAGTAGCGCTTTTAATGCCACAAACTGGTGGAGCATGTCGTGCATCTAACTATGTAGGATTTATTCGTAAAGCACTTAAAGAGTCAGGATTTGAACAGGTACCAGTAATCGGAATATCAATGCAGGGAATTGAGTCTCATCCAGG
>JASBZD010000016.1 GCA_029983595.1 Peptoniphilaceae bacterium | reverse complement strand
CACCATGGCCTGATATTATATAATAATAGCTTTTCTACCGCTATAATAGCCATAATACTAGTGCCATTTTATGATATATTAAAAAATAAAAAGAGATAAAAACATACAAAAAGGACGCCATATAATTCGGCGTCCTTTTTAGATTATTAAAGAGTTGAATTTAAAATTATTGAATTTCTAATTCTACTGCTTCTTCTACAGCGTGTAATAAAGATCCATCTACTAAGATTTCAGTCATTTTTTCTAATTCGTCATAGATTTCGATAT
This sequence comes from Peptoniphilaceae bacterium, assembly GCA_029983595.1. GTDB lineage: Bacteria > Bacillota > Clostridia > Tissierellales > Peptoniphilaceae > Neofamilia. The sequence goes on along the minus strand of JASBZD010000016.1, from coordinate 15,455 downwards.
CTTTATCATTTTCGATAAATGCTACAGTTTCTCTTACTTTATCATATGCTACTTGAGTAGCTTTTCCTAATTTAAATCCTTCTTCTTTTCTGAAGTCGATAGCTTGTACTGCTGCCATAATTTCAGTTGCTACAATACGTCTAGAGTTTTCTACGATATCACGAGCTGTACGAGCTGCAATTGTACCCATTGATACGAAGTCTTCTTGGTTTTCGCAAGATGGGATTGAGTCAACTGATGCTGGGTGAGCTAAGATTTTGTTTTCTGATGCTATAGCTGCTGCAGCATATTGAGTAATCATGAAACCTGAGTTTACACCTGGGTTTTTAACTAAGAATGATGGGAATACTGAAAGTTGTTTATTGATTAATCTTTCGATTCTTCTTTCTGATACGTTACCAATTTCAGCTGCTCCAATTCCTAAGAAGTCAAATGGTTGAGCCATAAGTTCTCCGTGGAAGTTACCACCTGAGATTACTTCATCTTCAGAGATAATTATTGGGTTATCTGTAGCTGCGTTAATTTCGATTTCTACTTTTTCTTTAACAAAAGCTATTGAGTCTTTAGAAGCTCCGTGAATTTGTGGGATACATCTTAAAGTGTAAGCATCTTGTACTCTGATATCTGCTGTATGAGTAAGGTATGTTGAACCTTCTGTTAAAGTTCTGATATTTTTAGCAGTTGCTAAGCTTCCTGCGTGAGGTCTAATTGTGTGTAGGTTTTCTGAGAATGCATCGATAATTCCTCTGTGTGCTTCTAATGATAATGCACCAGCGATATCTGATAATTTTAATAATTCGATTGCATCATGAGTAGCTAAAGCTCCGATAGCTGTTAGTACTGTAGTACCATTAATTAATGCAAGACCTTCTTTAGCTTGAAGTTTGATAATTTCGATTCCAGCTTTATCCATAGCTTCTTTACCGCTTAGAAGTTCTCCTTCATAGTATGCTTTTCCAAGTCCAAGCATTGGTAAAACCATGTGAGCAAGTGGTGCTAAGTCACCTGAAGCTCCAAGAGATCCTTTTTCAGGAATATGAGGAATAACGTTTTTGTTAAGCATTTCTAAAATTGTGTTAATAGTTTCTAATCTGATACCAGAAACACCTTTTACTAATGAGTTGATTCTAATTAACATAACTGCTCTTACTTCGTCTTCTTTTAATGGATTACCATATCCTGAAGAGTGAGTTCTGATTAAGTTTTCTTGTAATTCTTCAGATTGTTCTTTAGAAATTGAAACTTCAGAAAGAGATCCAAATCCAGTAGTTACACCATATACTACTCTTTCTTCTTCAACAATTTTGTCAACGATAGCTCTAGAATTTTTTACTGCTTCGATTTGTTCTTCAGCAATTTCAACTTCTGCATGTTCTCTAGCTACTTTAATAACTTCGTCTAGAGTAAGATCTTTACCATTTAAAACGATTTTTTCCATTAATATTACCTCCATAATTTTTACGATTCTTTCGTAATACATAATATTATATTTATGACTAATTTTTGTCTAATAAATCTTTTTTTATATAATTTAGTCATAATTAACATAAATTCAATTAATAAATTTATATTTATCTAGCTGGAAATCATTTTCCACGTTATATTGTAAAATATTTCCGTCTAATTTATATCTATTTTTTAGTCTAAAACCGACTAATTTTATTGACTTTGGATTTTTCTAGTTTAAAATATATATATAAGATATTATGAGGTGATATATTGGATAAAATTGAAATTACACTTTTTGGAAATCCGCAAATTTTTTTAAATGGAGAGGCTGTGCTTTTTCCTTATAACAAGATAAATGCGCTTATCTATCTTCTTGCTACTAAAAATCACGCCACTCGTGATGAGATAGCTAATATTTTATGGCCTGATGAAAATGAAAAAATCGCTAAAAAAAATCTACGTAATGCTCTTTATCAAGCTAAAAAAAATATGGGAATAGAATTTATTATATCACCTAAAAAATCATTTTTAGAGCTAAATCCAGATGTCAATATCGTATGTGATGCTACTATTTTTGACGAAAATCCTGAAGATAATTTAGATTTATATTCTGGTGAATTTTTACAAGGATTTTTTGTAAAAGATAGCGAGCCTTTTGACTACTGGCTTACTAAAATGAGAAACCATTTTAATGATAAGTTTGTAAATATATCATACCAAAAACTGGCTTTAGATTTAGAAAATGAAAATTTTGAGAATTTTGAGAATAATATTAATTCATTAATTTCTATTGATGAGTATGATGAGAGAAGCTATAGACTTTTAATGAATTTTTATAAAAAGACTAATCGCAACGGAAAAGTTATAGAGACATATCAAAAACTTAATAATCTTTTACAAGATGAACTTGGTGTAAGTCCAGATAATGAGACTAAAAGGCTTTATGAAGATGCGCTTCAGAGAATTGATTTAAATACTAAAACTAAATCTGAGAGATCTGAATATTTTTATGGCCGTGAATCTGAAATAGAAAAAATTACTAATGGCATAGTAACTAGCGAAAAGTCATATCTAGTATATGGCGAAGTGGGTATTGGAAAAAGTGCTCTAAAACGTATTATCGTCGATTATTTTAGTGACGAGGCTATCACGATAGAAGTTTATTGCTATCAGGCTGAACGCGATTATTCCCTGCGCCCTATTTCAGTTTTAGCTTCTAAGATCAGTAAAATATTAGATGACTTAAATATACCTGTTCCTAAGGCATGGTCTGAGACTATATCTAAGCTCTTCCCTAGTTTTGAAGATTATGAAGATACTTTTATTCTAGAAATTAGAAACTCACTAAACTTTGATGTAATCTCTAAGGCTATTGTAGATGCTCTTACTGAAATAGCTAAAGAAAGACGCTTACTTATAGTTTTTGAAGATATTCAGTGGATGGATGCTGCTTCTTTAAAAGTTCTTACTTCTGTTATTTTACGTCTAAAAGGAATAGTCAATTTTTATATGAATTCTAGAATGTCTTCTAATAACGATCTAGATTCATTTATCGCTACTCTTGTAAAATATGATGTTCTAGAGCGTGTAGAACTTGAAAGATTTAATAAAGAAGATACATCTAAATTTTTAGAAGGAGCTGTGCCTAAGGAAAATCTAAATTCGGAAGTCATTGAAAAGATTTATAACGAATCTGAAGGTAATCCGCTATTTATAAGTGAATATATTAATATTCTAAAATCAGATGATGCGGACTTATTAATGACTCAAGAGATAATGGATTCTATTAACTCCCGTTTTACTTATCTTTCTAAATCTGAAAGAGATATCCTAGATATTGTAAGTTATTTTTATGATGAAGCTAGCTTAAATATTATTTCTGAGATTACTGGCCAGTCTGAATTAGAAGTTATAGGGCTTATAGAAAATCTGGTTAGAGAAAATATAATTAAAGAAATAGAGCATAAGTCTTCTATAGGTATAGTCTTTACACACTCTAAACTTAGAGAATATATTTATCTATCCCAACCAAACTCTAAACGACGCGTGATTCATAGACGTATAGGCCAGATTATGGAAGAAAATCTAAATGAAAAGAAAGATGTCTATGCATATTCTAAGCTTTCATATCATTTTAATATGGCAGGAGATTTAAAAAAGAGCATCAAATATGAAATATTAAATCTTAAAAACTACTTTAACTTTTCGCATGAGCTATTCCCTACTTATGAAGAATCAGATTTTAGCGAGGATGAAGTATTTATGTCGAAGGATAGAATTAGGATTTTATTTAGAGATCTTGAATCTAACCTAAATACTCTGCGTCGCCAGAACTATCAGGATGTAGATAATTTAGAGATAGAATTTTATTTTCTAAAGGGAAGATTTTTAATTAAATATGGATTTTATGAAGAAGGACTAAAATCAATAAAATATGTCATAAAGAAAACTCTAGAGCTTGATGATAAAATAAATCTTCTAGAGGCTTATAAACAGATGATATTTTATTATATCCAGATTAATGATTCTTCTAATATGATTGAATATATAAATTTAGCCTTAGATCTAGCTTTAGATCTAGATAATGAAACTGAGATAGGTGTTATTTTAAGACTTAAAGGCTTATACAATTTTATGTCTGGTGATTTTGATGAAGCTAAAAAATATTTAATTAAGTCGATCGAAACTTTAGAGTCAAATATTTTTTCTGAAGATAATTTAGTAGCTATTAATGCATCGAAAAATTATCTAGGCGAAATTGAGTTTCAACTTGGAAATTATAAATTAGCTGAAGAAATATTTAGCGATATCGTAAGTAATACCGAAAGCTCTATGGCTCTTACTTCCCTATCTGTGTTTTTAATTAATAAGGGAAAAGCACTATATGCAATGAATGATATTGATAGTGCTATAAAAACATTTATAAAATCAGAGTCACTTTATGAATGTAGCGATAACTTATGGAAAAGAGCTGTATTGGATTCATATCTGACGCTTTGTTATATGAAAAAATCTAAGCTTGATGAAGCAAAACTATATTTTGATAATGCTTTAATATATTTTGATTCATTAAAAGATCCTAGATCTATCGGTACGCTTTATTTTACTAATTATATTTTAATGATAAGTCTAGATAAAAATACTATAAATAAATATTTTAATACTCTACTTGATAACGATTCAGAATATTATAAAAATAAGGCTTTAGAATATCTTGATAAAAATAGAGATGGATATGAAATAGATATTTTAAATATTTAAAAAATAAAAAATATAAATGGTGTTGACAATTCCTACTAAAATAGTATACTATGTATTAGTCATAAATTGCGATGAAAAGAAGAGTAGATAAACTTTAATTTTTACAGAGAATTCTAGATTGGTGAGATAGAATAAAATTAAACTTATCGAAGTGCATCTTTGAGCTATTTAGCTGAATATTTAGTAGGCTAATCAGGATACGCCTGTTACAGCGTCAAAGGGTTTTTAAGACCCTTAGAGTATAAAAAAAGGTGGAACCACGTGTATAATCTCGTCCTTGTATTTAGGGCGGGATTTTTTTCATTTCAGTTTTGAAAATAATTTTAAGGAGAAAGATAATGCGTAATTTTAAGATTTTACTTGCTTCATTAGCACTAGCTTTAGCGCTAACTAGTTGTCAAACTAATACTGGCAATTCTAATAATGAGGCAGTAAATAATAAGGAAGTTGTTGAAGAGATGGTAAATAATGTAGGTTTAGAAAATGAACCAAGATATAATGACACTGTAAAGATTGGGTATTCAGGTGATTTATGTCTAGGTGCTCCAAATATAGCTAATATAAATGGATATTTTGAAGATAAAGGCATTGATGTAGAGTTTGTAAACACACAAAATCCAAAAGATGCTCTAGGTACAGGAAAATTAGATGCATTAACAGGAGAATTTGCAGCTATGGTGGTTCCAGCTACAAATGGTCTTGATATTGTATTTTCAACTAGTTCACACTCTGGATGTAAATCATTATATGTTCTAAATGACAGTGAAATTACTAAAACTTCAGAACTTGCTAATAAATCTGTAGCTGTTACTAATGGTATAGGAAATAGTGGTCATAATACAGCTTTAAGATTTTTTAACCACGATGGTGTAGATCCTAATACTATTACTTTTAAACCAGTTAACTCTGCTGCAGTAATCCAAGCTCTAGAAAAAGGTGAAATAGATTCTGTAGTATTAGATGACCAATTTGCGTACCAATTTGTAGAGTCAGGAAAAATTAGATCAATAAGATCTATGACTCACGATGAAGATTTTGGTGCTGAAGTATGTTGTGTAACTGCATTTAATAGAAAATTTGCTGATGAAAATCCAGAGCTTACTAAATTAGTGGCTGAGGCTATTGAAGAAGCAAATAATTATATGGCAGAAAATCCAGAAGATTCTACTCAAATATTATATGATAATAACCTAGCTTCTGGTGATTACGATGCAGGACTTAGTTTAATGAAATCATATGATTATTCAATTAATAATGATGAAGGTGAAAAAACTCTTAGAAGTATTTTTGATGATTACAAAAATATCGGTCTAATAAATACTGACTTAAGTACAGATGAGCTAATGGCTAAATTCTGGAGACCACTAGGAGAATAATTTTTTAAAAAAATTAGGGGGAAAATTGCAAAAAGCAAATCATCTAAATAGTAAAAATGAAATTACTAGAGAAGAAATATTAAATCTACAGGAATATAAAAAATCAAAGGACAATAAAAATAGCTTTTTAAAATTAATTATGCCTATAATTTTTGGTATAGTAGCTATCTTAGAATATGCTTTTATTAAAAATAACGATGGCGCTAATACAACTAATGTCTATATTGGTTTTTTAGTATTTCTGATTCTTATATATATTATTAGAATTTTATTATCTAGAAATAACCAAACAAATAGAAATGAACTTATTTATAAGAGTTCTAGAATGTCATTTCTTTTTATAATATTAATAATTTATGATGTGCTAACTTTAAAAACAGGTATCTTGGCTCTTCCATATTTCCCATGGGTCGATATGGTCTTTAACTCAATGGTCGCTGATAAATCATATCTATTATCTTCCCTACTCAATTCTTTAAAATTACTATTTTTGGGATATTTTATTGGAGGATTTTTAGGACTGATAACTGGTATACTGGCAGGATATTTTAATAGAGTAAACTACTGGGTTGAACCATTTTTAAAATTTATTGGGCCAATTCCTACTACGACTTGGCTACCAATAATTATGGCAATAGCAGTTAGCCTATTCCAAGGAGCTGTATTTATTATAGCCCTTGGGGTATGGTTTTCAGTAACTCTTGCTACTATAACAGGTATTAGAAATGTAAATAAGTCATATTTTGAAGTAGCTTCTACTCTAGGGGCTAATAGTAATGAATTAGTAAGAAAAATCGCCATACCTTCTGCTCTACCTAGTATTTTTCAAGGCCTAATCGCTGGTATGAGCTCAGCATGTAATGCTCTTATCGTAGCAGAAATGCTAGGTGTAGAATCAGGATTAGGGTGGTATATAACATGGAAGAGTTCATGGGCTGATTATTCTAGTATGGTCGGAGCTATTATTCTTTTAGCTTCTACGTTTATTTTAGTAAATTATGGACTTAAGAAAATAAGCAAAAAAGCTTTAAGATGGAAAGAAGGTGAAATCTAGTGAGTGAATTAATTTTTAAAAATGTCTATAAAAGTTTTTTAAGAACTGATTCTGATGAGATAACTAATGCACTTTCTGATATAAGTTTTAGTGCAAAAAGTGGAGAATTTGTAAGTATTGTCGGTCCATCTGGATGTGGTAAATCTACTATTTTAAGACTTATTTCCGGCCTTACCTATCCTACTAGAGGCGAGATTTTATTAGATAATAAGCCAGTAGAAGAAACTAGTAGCGAAAGATCAATGGTTTTTCAAAGCCACAATTTATTTCCATGGCTTACAGTAGGAGAAAATGTAGCTTTTTCTGGCACACTTAAAGGAAATAAAGAAGTAGATGAAGCTGAGGTTGATAGACTACTAAAAAAAGTAGGACTATATGAGTTTAAAAACTTATATCCTTCTTCACTATCTGGTGGTATGGCTCAAAGGGTTTCTTTAATTAGAACTATGGTAAACAAACCAGAAGTGTTTTTACTAGACGAGCCTTTAGGAGCATTAGATGCTTTTACCAGAATGAATATGCAAGATGAAATCTTAAATATCTGGAAAGAAGAAAATAATATCTCAATTATGGTTACTCATGATGTAGATGAAGCGATTTATATGTCATCTAAAGTTATAATCATGGAGCCTAGACCGGGTAGAATAAAGAAAATACTACCTATAGAGATGGAATATAAAAGAGATCGAACTACTAAAGAATTCACAGAATATAGAAATGAAATCTTAAAAACACTAGATATATAGAAAAAAAATCCCTTTTTGATAGAAAAACTATCATAAGGGATTTTATTTTATCTAATTTCATCTTCATAAAAAGATTTAAAAATTTTATAGGAATCTAGATGATCATAAATACCTCCAGTTTCTCTTATTGAGTGCATCGCTAAAATCGGCTCTCCTATATCTATAGATTTTATGCCAAGTTTAGTAGCTGCGATTGGACCAATTGTAGTTCCACCTTTTAAATCATTTCTATTATAAAATGTCTGATAATTACATTTAGATTTTTCAGCAAGTCTTATAAATCTTCCATTAGTTACTACCGATGAAGTATAAGAACCATTAGATGCCATTTTTATAACTACCCCGCCATTCATCTTAATCTTATTAGTTGGGTCAGATTTTTCCTTAAAATTTGGATGAAGTGCATGAGCCTGATCTGCTGAAATAAGGTAGGTTTTTGAAAGAGAAATATAATAATCTTCTTCTGTAAGCCCCTTAGAAATAAAAATTCTTTTTAATATATGTTCTAAAAATGGAGAAAACGCACCAGTTCTAGTCATGGAACCTATTTCTTCATTATCATTTAGTACCAAAATATTATTTTTAGATAAATCACTATCGACGAAAGCTCTGAGTGATGCATGAACTGCACCTAGATTATCTATTCTGCCTATTTGGTAAATATCATCACCAATAACTTTTCCGCCTTCTGTATCATAAAGCCCTAGATCATAATCTAAAATATCCTCTATATCAACACCTATCTCTTCAGATAATAAATTTTTTAGATAATCTTTTTCGCTAAATTCTTCATCAATAGTTTTTAAAATAGGATATAGATGATTTTGAGGATTATAAACAAATCCATTATTTACTTCCCTATTCATGTGAATAGCAAGATTTGGGATAGTTAAAAGTGGCTTTTTAAAATCTAAAAGAGTTGAGTTAATAGCATCATCTTTAATATATGAAACTTTTCCCGCTAATGATAGACTTCTATCTAGCCAAGTGCTATAAATCATTCCCCCATAGTTTTCAATATTAAGTTTTAAATATCCGTTATCTTTTATTTCAGGTTTAGATTTTATCTTAAAAGTTGGGCTATCTGTATGGGAGCCTATTATATCAAATCCAGATAATAAATCGCCAATATTAAAAGCTATTAAAGCACTATCATCTCTTATAACATAATATTTTCCATTATCTTTTAGATCCCATTTCTCATCTTCATAAAGTCTTTTATATCCATTTTTTTCTAAAATTTCTGCTGAGTTTTTTACAGCAAAATAGTTAACTGGACTTTTATCAATAAAATCTATTAAATCATTTATAAAATCATGTACATTTATCATAGTTCAAACCTTTTTCTTATCATTTCAGTTACAAAAGCATAAATTATTATTGATGCTAGAGAAGTAGTAGTGTTGTCATGGTCATATCTAGGAGATACTTCAGCAATATCAAAGCCTACAATCTTTCCAGTATTTACAATATATTTTATAATCGTAATTACATCTTCTGGATCTAGTCCTAAAGGTTGTGGTGCTGAAACTCCTGGTGCAAATGCAGAAGAAAACCCATCTGCATCTACTGTAAGATAAATATTATCTACTTTTCTTAAAAAACTATTTATAGTCTCAAAAGTACTAGTCACGCCATTATTACGTATATCTTTAGCTAAAATATATGGAATATTATTATCATCAGCAAAGTTAAATAGACTTACTGTATTAGAATGACGTTGAATTCCGATAGGTAGATAATGATATTCTGTTCCATTATCTATATTAAGATCATAAATCTGTCTAAAACCTGTTCCTGATGATGGTCCATCTATATCATAAGGTCTAAAATCAAAATGAGCATCAAAATTTATTACTCCTACATTTTGGTCTTTAGTAGCATATTTTCTATAAAGACCTAGATAATGACCATAAGATATTTCATGTCCCCCACCAAGTAAAATTGGATAAAGATTTAAATCTATCATTCTTGATACAGCAATTGATAAAGAAGTCTGAACTTCTCTAAGGCTGCCGCTTTCAGTAGTAATATTACCACAGTCATATATCTTAAATTCCTGTGGAAAATTACAAGGAAGGCTAGATAAAGATTTTCTTATTCCAGCAGGAGCAGTAGACGCACCCGCTCTACCTTTATTTATCTGAATTCCAATATCTGACTCAAACCCTAAAATACCTATAGCAAATTTCCCCTCAAAAGGTTTAATATTCTCATCAAATAAATCTATTTCTTCTACCCATTGATGCCATCTAAAGGCAGAGAAATCATCATATGAATCAATTCGTCCTGTCCATGTATCTTTACTTTCTGGTTTATAATTTTTCATAATTTTCTCCTATGTAGTTCAAGTAGTACTATTTATAACTAATTTTAACACAATAATAGTCAAATTATTAGACCATATATTTAACTTAATAAAAAAAGAATCCTCAATAAAAAGGATTCTAAATTTAAAATAAAATAATTATCTCTTAGAGAATTGTGGTGCTCTACGAGCTTTTTTAAGACCATATTTCTTTCTCTCAACCATTCTAGGGTCACGAGTAAGCATTCCAGCTTTTTTAAGAGTAGATCTAAATTCTGGGTTAGCTTCTATTAAAGCTCTAGCTAGACCGTGTCTTACAGCTCCAGCTTGTCCAGTAAATCCGCCGCCTTTAACCTTAATTATAGCGTCGTATTGGTCTAATGCCTCTACGATCTCTAAAGGTTCTTTGGCTAAAATTTTTAATGTATCATAATCGAAATATTCGTTAAGATCTTTTCCATTTACAGTAATACTTCCATTTCCTTGCATAAGTCTTACTTGTGCAATAGAAGTTTTTCTTCTACCTGTTCCTCTATATTCAGTAGCCATATTAACCTCCTTTACTATAATTTAATTTCTATTGGTTGTTGAGCTTCATGTGGGTGTTCCACTCCCGCATAAATCTTACATTTTTTCATCATTGCTCTTCCTAGTTTATTTTTAGGAAGCATCCCTTTAACAGCAAGTCTTACTATTTTAATAGGGTCTTTTTTTACTAAATCCTTATATGCTACTTGTTTAAGCCCGCCAGGATAACCAGTATGGTAAGTGAACATTTTTTCGTCCCACTTATTTCCTGTAAGTTTAATTTTATCAGCATTTAGAATTATTACATAATCTCCAGTATCTACGTGTGGAGTGTAAGTTGGTTTTCTTTTTCCTTCAAGTATCATCGCTACTTCTGAAGCTAGACGTCCTAGTACTACATCTTCAGCATCGATTACATACCATTTTCTTTCTATATTTTCGGCATTAGCCATATAGCTTTTCATACATTATCCCTCCTTTTAATTTTAACTGTTTAAATAAAAGTTTCCGGGCTCTTTTTTAAACGCTTATAATATCATACAGAATTAGAGTCGCTATGTCAACAAAAAATTAAGATTATGCAAACTTTTTTTTACATATTTTTATAAATCCAAAATAAATATAGAAAAAATATTAAGGACGGATAATTTTTCCGTCCAAATAATTTTATAAAACTAGCCTTTTAATTTTTCTCTTTCTAAAGCTCTAGCTAGTTTTGCATAAGCATTATGATAATCTCTCATTGTATTCGTTCTCTCAAGCTGTTTTCTAGCAACTTTTTCAGCTCTTTTTGCTCTTTCTAAGTCTATCTCATCTTTAGTCTCTGCAGTCTGAACGATAACTAATGCCTCGCCCTCTTCTATTTTTGCAAATCCATCAGATACAGCTAATTCTACTTTTTCTTTTCCCTCTTCACGATAAGTCAAAGTACCAGTATTTACTGTAACCATTGTATTGGAGTGGTTAGCCATAACGCCATATAGCCCATCTATTGTGGGTATCTGAAGATATTCTACCTCGCCTTTAAATACTTGATGATCTGCTGCTAAAATCTCTGCTTTGAATTTCATTTAAGACTCTCTGCTTTCGTAATAACATCTTCAATAGTTCCTACATTATAAAACGCAAGCTCTGGATAATCATCCATTTCACCATCTACAATTTTTTTAAATCCTTCGATAGTTTTTTCTACTGGCACATATATTCCTTTTACGCCAGTAAACTTTTCAGCTACATTAAATGGCTGAGATAAAAATCTCTGTATTTTACGAGCTCTAAATACTGTATTTCTATCGTCTTCTCCTAGCTCCTCTATACCTAAAATAGCTATAATATCTTGAAGTTCTTTATAACTTTGTAAAATTTCCTGAACTTTTCTAGCTACTTCATAATGCTCATCTCCCACTACCTCTGGTTCTAGAATTCTAGAAGTAGATTGAAGCGGGTCTACTGCTGGATAAATCCCCTGTTCAGCTATTTTACGATTTAATACTGTAGTAGCATCAAGATGTGAAAATATCGTCGCTGGCGCTGGGTCAGTCATATCATCAGCAGGTACATAGACTGCTTGAACTGAAGTTATAGAACCTTTTTTAGTAGAGGTAATTCTCTCTTGTAAAATTCCCATTTCTTCAGCCATTGTAGGTTGGTATCCTACTGCTGATGGCATACGACCTAAAAGCGTAGAAACTTCAGATCCAGCCTGAACATAACGGAAAATATTATCGATAAATAATAATACATCCTTATTCATCTCATCTCTGAAATATTCAGCCATAGTAAGCCCTGATAATGCAACTCTCATTCTAACTCCTGGTGGCTCATTCATCTGACCAAATACTAAAGCAGATTTTTCTAATACTCCAGATTCCTTCATTTCATAATAAAGATCATTTCCCTCACGAGATCTTTCTCCGACACCAGTAAAAATCGAATATCCACCATGCTCTGTAGCTACATTATGGATTAACTCTTGGATAAGTACAGTTTTACCTACTCCTGCACCACCAAAAAGCCCAATTTTTCCTCCTCTAGGATATGGTTCTAAAAGATCGATTACTTTTATACCAGTTTCCATTATCTCAGTTTTTATATCCTGATCTTCAAAACTAGGTGCTTTTCTATGGATATTCCATCTTTCATTTTCTGAAGATATATTTTCTGTCCCATCTATAGTTTCACCAAAGACATTAAACATCTTACCTAGTACCTCTGTACCTACTGGCACCTCGATATTTTTTCCATCTCTAATTACTTCCATGCCTTTAGATAACCCATATGACTTACTCATCATAATACATCTAACAGTATCGCCGCCGATTTGTTTAGCTACTTCCATTATATGAGTGTTATTATCTATGTTGATTTTTAGAGCTTCACGAAGACGTGGTAGATCAGATGGGTTAAATTTTACATCTACTACAGATCCCGAAACTCTTACTATTTTACCTTTTGCTATCATATTTTATTCCTTCTTTAGTGCTTTTGCACCAGCTGAAATTTCAATTATTTCTTCTGTAATTTTCATCTGTCTAATTTTATTATACTCTCTTGAAAGATCCTCTATTAGCTCGTCAGCATTTTTATTAGCTGTACTCATAGCATTCATACGAGAGTTTTCTTCACTCGAAAAACTATCTACTAAAGCCCCATAGAAAATTCCCGCTACATATGACTCAATTAATGAGTCTATAACTTCATTTAATGATGGGTAAAATTCTATGCGATTTTTTATAACTTTTTCTTCATCTGCTTTTTTATCATCAAAATAATGGCGATGGAATGGCAAAATACGCATAGACATAGTTTCTACAGAAAAGCTATTTATAAGATTACTATATATTATAAAAAGTTTACTTATCTTACCTTTATCATATTTATCTAAAAGTTCTGCAGTTATATCTCTAGCTTCATCTATAGTCGGATCCTCAGGAGAATAATCAAAATCTTCTATCTCATATCCATGGCGAGAAAAATAATTCTTGCCATAATTTCCTATTACAAACAATTTATAATCATCATGGTCATTAATTAGCTTTAACGCCTCTTTAATAACATTAGAGTTATAAGCTCCTGCTAATCCCTTATCAGATGTAATAATTACTATCCCATAAGTTCCCTTATTAGTCTCTTCATAGTTTACTGGATAGAAGTACTTACTATCTGCTTCTTTTACAGTTCTTAAAATCCTCTTTATTTCTCTTCTAATCGCAGTAAAATATGGATAGGTATTTACAAGATTTTCTTTAGCTTTTTTCATTTTTGTAGATGCTATAAGATACATTGCGTTAGTAATTTTTTTCGTATCTGAAACACTATTTATTCTTAATTTTAGCTCTCTTGTACTTGGCATATTATTCTCTACCTAAATTTTCTTTTGCTAATTTTATAATATTTTCTATATCAGAATCATCTAATAAACCTAAATCATCTATTTTTGAAATAGTTTCAGGAGATTTTTCTTCAATATAAGTTATTATATCTCTCATCTTAGGTCTAATTTCATTTATATCATAAGGAGTCATTAACTTTTCTAAAGCTACTACTAAAGTGATAACTTCTTCATGTCTAGATTTTGGGTTATTATTATGTTGTTTTAATAGCTCCATTAATCCTTTACCATAAGTTAATTGATTACGAGTTTCTTCATCTAAGTCACTAGCAAACTGTGTAAAAACTTCCATCTCACGATATTGAGCAAGATCTAGACGCAGAGTTTTAGTAGCTTTTTTTATAGCTTTAGTCTGAGCAGAACCCCCTACTCTTGATACAGATAACCCTACATTTATAGCTGGTCTTTGTCCTTCAAAAAAGTATTCACTTTCTAGGAAAATTTGACCATCAGTAATTGAAATAATATTAGTTGGTATATAGGCAGAAATATCGCCACCTTGGGTCTCTACGATTGGCAATGAAGATATTGAACCTCCGCCTTTTTCGTCAGATATCTGAGCCGATCTTTCTAAAAGTCTTGAATGTAAATAAAATACATCTCCTGGATATGCTTCACGGCCTGGTGATCTCTCTAAAAGTAATGAGATAGTACGATATGCTACGGCATGTTTAGATAAATCATCATAAACTATAAGCACATCATCACCCCTATCCATAAAATATTCCGCTATTGCTGTAGCAGAATATGGAGCGATATATTGATATGCAGCAGAGTCGCTAGCTGTGGCACAAACAAAGATAGTATAGTCCATAGCACCCTTTTTTCTTAGACTCTCAGCAAGTCTAGCTACGGTACTAGCTTTTTGACCTATAGAAACATAGATGCATTTTACATTTTTCCTTTTTTGATTTAGAATCGTGTCGATTGCAATAGATGATTTCCCAGTCTGTCTATCGCCTATAATTAGCTCTCTTTGACCTTTCCCAATAGGAAACATTGAGTCGATCGATAAAATTCCAGTTTCTAAAGGACGATTAACTGATCTACGATCTAATATAGCTGGAGCTTCATGTTCGACAGGATAAAATTCATCTACTTCAATATCGCCTTTTCCATCAATAGCCTTGCCTAACGGATCTACTACTCTACCTAATAAATTTTCTGAAACTCCTACCGCAGCAGTTTTAAAACTTCTATGAACTGATGAACCTTCAAAAATCTGACTGTCATCTCCAAAAATAATAGCTAAAGTAGAGTCCTGTCTGATTTCCATAACTAGACCAGTAGTTCCGTCAGAAAATATTACTATTTCTCCATAAGTAACACTATCTAAACCTTC
>JASBZD010000015.1 GCA_029983595.1 Peptoniphilaceae bacterium | reverse complement strand
GATACTAATAATTCTCAGGGCGAACTTTATCTAACCGATATTATTGAGATTTTAAATAATAAAGGCGAAAAAATAGGAAAATATAATGTAGAAGATTCTAGCGAAATTCTAGGTGTAAATTCCAGAATCCAACTTGTAGATTCTGAAAGAATTTTAAAAACTAGAATTAATGAACGACTTTTATCAGAAGGTGTTACGATTTTTGATAAAGAAAATACAGCGATTGGTCCAAATGTAAAAATCGGTAGAGATACTAAAATCTATCCAGGTGTGAGAATTCTTGGGGATAGCGAAATAGGTGAAAATAATATCCTAGAAGGCGATACAAGAATTGAAAATTCAAAAATAGGAAATAACAACTGGATAAAAAGTTCTTATATAGAAAATTCTATTATTGATGACGGGGTTACGATGGGGCCTTATGCTCATATTAGGCCTAATAGCACTATCAAAACTGGGGCTCATATAGGAAACTTTGTTGAGATTAAAAAGTCAACTTTTGGAGAAAATTCTAAAGCAGGACATCTGGCTTATATTGGCGACTCAGAAGTAGGTCGTGATGTAAATATCGGGTGTGGTGTAATTACTGTAAATTATGATGGAGTAAATAAGAATAAAACGGTTATTGGTGACAATGCTTTTATAGGTTCTAATTCTAACCTAATTGCACCAGTAAACGTTAGCGATAGCGCCTTTGTGGCTGCTGGTTCGACTATTACTGATGATGTAGATTCTTACGATCTAGCAATAGAGCGTGGAGAACAAAAAAACATCAAAGGTTGGGTAATGAGAAAAAAACTAAAATAAACGGAGGAAAAAATTGGGAAATCACGGAAAACTAAGAGTTATTACTGGAAATTCAAATCAGGAGCTAGCACAAGAGGTATGTAATCATTTAGGTATTGAGCTTGATGATACAAAAGTAAATCACTTTATGGATGGTGAAATTAACTTAAATATCGTAGAATCTACTCGTGGAGCAGATGTATTTATTATTCAACCTACTTCTAATCCAGTTAACGATAATCTAATGGAGCTTTTAATTATAATAGATGCTCTAAAACGAGCTTCAGCTGGTAGAATAAACGCAGTTATTCCATATTATGGATATGCAAGACAAGATAGAAAGACTAAAGCTCGTGAGCCTATTACTGCTAAACTAGTAGCTGATTTATTAACTGTAGCTGGAGCTGACAGAGTAGTAACTATGGACTTACACGCTGGTCAGATTCAAGGATATTTTAATATTCCAGTAGATCATCTTTCTGCTTTAGAAAAATTAGCAAAATATTTTCAATCAATAAAAGAAAATGCTGAAGGAGATTTTGTAGTGGTTTCTCCAGATTTAGGTGGGGTTACTCGTACTCGTAAATTTGCTAACTATTTAGGACTTCCAATTGCTATTATTGAAAAGTTAAGACCTAGACCTAATGAAAATGAAGTAATGAATATTATTGGTGATATCGAAGGCAAAAATGTTATTATGGTTGACGATATTATCGATACTGGTGGTACTATTACTAAAGCGGCAGAAGCTCTAGTAAAACGTGGAGCTAAAAAAGTTTATGGTGCTGCTACTCATGGAGTGTTATCAGGACCAGCAGTAGAGAGAATAGAAAATTCTGTAATAGAAGAGTTTGTTATTACTAACACTATTAAACTAGGGGAAGAAAAGAAATCATCTAAGATAAAAGTAGTTTCTGTAGCTGACCTAATTGCTGAAGCTATTTCTCGTATCCATGAAGATGAGTCTATTTCTGTAATTTTTGATAGATAATGAAAGTTATTGCAGGACTTGGTAACCCTGGTAAAGACTATGTTATGACTCGCCATAACGTCGGGTTTATGGCAGTTGATAAGATAGTAGAAAAATTAAATCTTGGGATTTCTAAATCGAAATTTAACGCAGTATACTGGGAAACCCAAATAGATGGCGAAAAAGTTATTATCCTAAAACCTATGACATATATGAATGATAGTGGGCTAGCTATTAGAGATATTATGAATTTTTATAAAGTAGATCCAGAGGATTTATTAGTTATATATGATGATATCGATATTGATTTTTCTGACGTGAGAATTAGAAAAAAAGGCTCTAGCGGTACTCATAATGGTATGAAATCTATAATTTATCATATAGTATCCGATGAGTTTTCTCGCATAAGAATAGGGGTAGGAAAAAAGCATCAAGGTCAGGATCTAGCTAAGTTTGTACTATCCAGATTTTCAGAAGAAGAGATGGTTGATATAAATAATAGTGTAGATTTGGCAGCTGATGCAGCTATTTCGTTTGTGAAAAATGGAATAGAAAACACAATGAACCATTATAATAGAAAGAACAAAAACTAACCAATCGGGGGAAAATGGAAAATTTTTTAGCAGATGTAATGCTAAATCTAGTACCTTATAAAAGTTTACTAGAAGATATAGAAGATAATAAAAAAGTAATTTCAGTTAACGGAATAATTGAGGAGGCCATTGGTCACTTTATATATTCCGTTAATTTTCATGCAAAAAATAAAAATATCTTACTAATTACATTCTCAGAATCAAGAGCAAAAAATATATATGAAGATTTAAAAAATCTTAAAGGAAAAAATGTATATTATTTTGATAAAAAAGAAGATGTTTTTTATAATACTATAGCTCGTTCTAAAGATAGTGCGAATAATCAGATAAAGTCTATGAATGCGCTACTTGATAATAACTCTTCAGTAGTAATCACCACTTTTGAAGCTATGTTACAAAAAGTTTCATCACCAGAAATTTTTTATGAAAATACATTTAAAATAAAATTAGGCGAAATATATGATAGAGATGAGATAATTAAAAATCTTATAAATTCTGGATATGAAAATGTCGAGAGCGTCGAGGGCAGAGGTGAGTTTTCTATAAGAGGCTCAATTATAGATTTATTTTCACCAAATAGCGAATATCCATATCGTATCGAATTTTTTGGAGATGAAATAGATACTATCAGGACTTTTGAAATAACTACGCAAAGATCTATAGAAAGTATTAATAAAGCTGAAATTTCCCCAGCTAGGGAAATTTTGATAGAAAATATCAGAGATGATATAGCAAAAAAAATAGAGGAAGAACTTTCTAAATCTAAAATTAAAGATGAAGAAATTAAAGATCGAAGAGATAATAAGTATTATGAGATTATATCTAGACTAAAAGATGGGTTAAGCCTTGATAATCTAGATATGTTAGTCCCTTTTATAGATGAAAATAATTTAAGTTCTATTGCTAGTTATCTAGATGAGGATGATTTAATTTTTATTGACGAACCTAGAAGGCTAGAGGATAAGTCTAAAGAATTTAATAATAGTTTTATAGATAGATATACTTCATTACTAGAGCAGGGAGAGACGTTAAAACCTCATGAAAGCATTTATTATACTTATGAAGATATAAGAAATATTTTAGAGAAAAATACAAAAATTACTTTTTCTAATATTTTAAGATATAATAAATTTTATAAGCCAGATTCAATACTCAGCTTTTCTATGAAATCTCAGACTACTTTTAATGGCAAGATAGATATATTTAGCGATGAAATCAGATCTCTTCAGTATCGCGGATATAAGACAGTTATCCTAACTGGAGATAAAAAACGTGAAGAAAGTGTCTCAAATTTATTAGATAATATTGAGATTAAATATAAGAAAACTGACGAAAAATCAGATTTAAAATCTGGTGAAGTAATTTTAGATACTCGCTCCACAAGAAATGGATTTGAGTATTCTGATATAAAATTTATGGTCTTAAATTATCGCGAAATTTATGGCGAAGCTAGGACTAAAAAAGAAAAGAAGAAAAAGTCTAAGGACACAGTCGATTTTTCTCAGATGGAGATAGGCGATTTTATTGTCCATGAAAATAATGGAGTCGGCACATATCAAGGTACAAAAACTATGGAAGTTTTTGGCTCTAAAAAAGACTATATTGAAATTTCTTATGCTGGAGAGGATAAACTCTACGTTCCAGCAGATCAGCTAGGACTACTTCATAAATATACTGGAACTGGCACATCTAAACCAAAACTTAATAAATTAAATAGCACAGAGTGGCAAAAAACTCGTGAAAAAACAAAAAAAGCTATAGATGATATGGCTGATGAGTTAATTAAACTTTATGCTATACGTCAGTCTAAAGAAGGTTATAAATTTTCAGAAGATACTATATGGCAAAAAGAGTTTGAGGATAGATTTCCATATGTAGAGACAGAAGGCCAGCTTAGAAGTGCTGAAGAAGTAAAAGAAGATATGGAAAAAATTGTCCCAATGGATAGGCTTTTAATGGCTGATGTAGGATATGGTAAGACTGAAGTAGCCTTAAGAGCGGCTTTTAAAGCTATAATGGATTCTAAACAAGTTGCTTTTTTAGTACCTACTACTATTTTAGCAAAACAGCACTATATTACAGCCCTTGAGAGATTTAGAGGATTCCCTATAAATATAGAGTTATTTTCTAGATTTAAAACTAGATCTGAGATAAATGAAGGGTTAAAAGGGCTTAAGAATGGTAGCGTGGATCTAGCGATAGGTACTCATAGACTATTATCAAAAGATGTCGAATTTAAAGATCTTGGTCTACTAATAATAGATGAGGAGCAGCGATTTGGGGTTAGAGATAAAGAGACGCTAAAAATGATAAAAGAAAATGTCGATACTCTTACTCTAACTGCTACACCAATTCCTAGAACTCTTCAGATGTCTATGATGGGTATTAGAAATATGTCAAGCATTGAAGAGCCACCAGATGAGAGATTTCCTGTACAGACTTATGTATCTGAATTTAATCCAGTTATGATAAGAGAAGCTATTTTAAGAGAGCTAGACCGAGATGGACAGGTGTTTTTTCTTCACAATCGAGTTTCAGATATTGAGACTACTGCATATCAACTTTCACAGCTCGTGCCTGAAGCATCTATTTTAATAGCCCATGGTCAAATGAGTGAAAGAGAGCTAGAAAATAGAATAGTAGAATTTATGGATGGTGAGTATGATATTCTAGTTTGTACAACGATTATAGAAACTGGAGTAGATATGCCTAATGTAAATACTATTATAGTAGATGATGCTGATTATTTTGGACTATCACAGCTTTATCAGCTTCGTGGACGTGTGGGACGCTCTAATAAGCTAGGATATGCATATTTTACCTATCAAAAAGATAAAATCCTTACAGAAGTAGCAGAAAAGAGATTAATGGCTATTAAACAATTTATAGATTTTGGATCCGGTAGAAAAATAGCTACTCGAGATTTAGAAATAAGAGGTGCTGGAAATATTTTAAGTTCACGTCAGCATGGTCATATAAATTCAATTGGATATGATTTATATATTGACCTTCTTCAAGACTCAATAAAATCTAAAAAAGGTGAAGAGGTAAAAGAGGTAAATAACACCACCATAGATCTAGCTATAGACGCATCTATTCCTAAAAATTATATAAGAGATGATAATACGCGACTTGAGTTTTATAAAAAGATTTCCATAATAGAGTCAGAAGAAGATTATCACGATTTAATAGATGAGATGATAGATAGATTTGGGGATATGCCAGAAGAGACTAGTAATTTAATAGATATAGCAGAGATAAAGTTTATAGCTAATGATAAAAAAATTGAATCTATTACTGGCTCAATAAGTAATATTCGTTTTAGATTTATGAAAGAATTTGACTTTAAGCGTATTAACGTTGAAAATCTAGTGAAAAAGTATGGTAATAGACTGAAATTTAACTCAAAAGGTGAAAATTATCTAGACTATAAACCTCAAAAATATATAATAGAAGAAATAAAAGATATATTAAAAGAGATAGAATAAATATAGTTTTTTAAATCTATTTTAATATGTTATAATAAAATTTGAATTTAAGAAGGAGAGAATAATGAAAAAAAGAAATTTATTAGTTACACTACTTGCTTTAGTTTTAGTACTGACAGCTTGTGGCAATAAAAATACTGGAGATGCTGTAGCTACAGTAGATGGGGTAGAAGTACCACAAAAAACTTTTGACTTATATTACAAAATTAAAAGAGATCAAGCGGTTAGTTTAGCTGGAGAAGAATACCTAAACCAACCTATAGATAAACTAGGAAGAAGTGCTGGAGAAATTTTAAGAACTATGATCTTAGACAGCGTAATTAACCAACAAGTTATATTAAATGCTGCATCAGATGTAGATCTAGGTGATATAGACTCTTTAGTAGAAGAAGAACTTAAAAATTATAAAGAGGCTGTAGGCGAAGATAATTATAAAAAAAGCTTAGAAGAAATAAACTTCACTGAAGATGAATATAAACAACTTCTAAGAAATAATATAATCGAAGAAAAATATAAAGAAAAAATGCTTGAAGATATTGAAGTTACAGATGCTGAAAAAGAAGCATATTTTAACGAAAATAAAGAATCATTTACTCAAAGATCAGCAAGACATATCTTAGTAGAAACTAAGGAAGAAGCTGATAAAGTAAAAGAAAGACTTAATAATGGTGAAGACTTTGCTCAATTAGCTAAAGAATTATCAAAAGATACAGGTTCTGCTGCTAATGGCGGAGATTTAGGATATTTTTCTAAAGGCACTATGGTTCAAGAATTTGAAAACTTTGTATTTAATAATGAAGTAGGTGCAGTTTCTGACCCTATAGAATCTCAATTTGGATATCATATTATAGAAATTACTGGTTCTCAAGATACTATGGCAGATGTAGATGAAGAAATCACTAATGCTATTAAAAATGATAAATTAGCTGAAGAAATTGATAAAATGGTGAATAAAGCTAAAATAAATAGAATTTATGATCCAAAAAATGAGCCACCATTTATAGAAGAAGAAATGAAAGCTAAAGAAGAAGCAAACCCTACTGATAAAACTGAAGAAAAGCCAGCAGAAGGAGCTGAAACAAAACCAGCTAATGAAGAAAAACCAGCTGAAGGAAATGCAAAACCTTAAAAAATATTTTATCTCCATTTCTAGAAATAGAAGTGGAGTTTTTTTAATATAATATGGAGGTCTAATTTTGAGTATTACAGTAGCAGGTCTTGGACCTACTGATTTAAGAGATTTTGATAAAAGTATTATTGATAATAAATTTAAAATTTTTGCTAGAACTAGATTTCATAATGCTATCGAAGAGTTATCAAAAGAGTATGAAATCTTAAGTTTTGATTATATTTATGAATCACTTGACACTACTTTAAAAGTAGAAGAAGAAATAGCTAGAATACTAGTAGAAAAGTCAAAAACTGACGATATTTTATATCTAGTCCCAGGTAGTCCATTTAGTTTTGAAAAGTCTGTAGAAATACTTTTAAAAAATACTAAAATTAATTTAATAAATAATAAGTCCACACTTGATTTAATCCTAGAAAAGCTAGAATATGTGAGTTTTGGGATAGATATAATAAACTCTAAAGATTTTTTTAGATATAATATCGATTTTAATAAGGATTTATTAATCTATGAAGTAGACAATGAATATATTTTAGAAGAAATAATTATAGATCTTTCAGAAATTATGGATCCATCTACTAGATTCTCAATTATAAAAGATGCTGGATTAGATACCGAAGAGATTTATACAGATTATTTATCTAACTATAATAGAGTAATAAGCCCTAATCATCAGACGTCGCTATTTATTTATAAAAATGAAGATAATAATGGGGATTTTTCTAGCTTACTTGAAACTACTTCTATTTTACGATCTCCTGATGGCTGCCCATGGGATAATATTCAGGATTATGAATCATTAAAAAGTCATCTATTAGAAGAGACATATGAAGCTATATCAGCTATTGAAAATGAGGATTTTGAAAATCTCAAAGAGGAGCTAGGGGATTTATTATATCTTATATGCTTATACTCAGAAATTGCGTCTGAACTGGGCGATTTTAATATTTTTGATTTAATAAATGACGTAAATATCAAATTAATCTCTCGCCATCCAAATGTTTTTAGAAATAATCTTGACAAAAATGAAAATATATTAGAAAATTACGATAACATAAAGTACTCTAAAAAAGGTATTAATTCTTATACTGATAGATTAAAATCTTTTGAGAATATGCCATCAGTTATGTGGGCATACGATATAATAGACAAAACTAAAAAAATAGATTTTTATTTTGACGATGAAAAAGAGATTATTGCCAAAATAGATGAAGAGTACAAGGAAGTTTTAGATGCGCTAAATGATCGCACTAGGCTTCAAGAAGAGTTAGGAGATTTAATTTTCTCTATTATAATTCTTCTTTATTACTATGATCTTGACCCAGAAATAACTATTAAAAAAGCTAATGTAAAATTTATTAAAAGATTTAAAAAAATGGAAGAAATCGCTAATTTAAGTGTGATTGAGTTTCAAAAATTGGGTAAAGTAAGATTAAATGAACTATGGAATCATTCCAAAAACATTTAAGTAGTAAAATTTACAGTCTACTTATCTTAAGGAGGAAAAAATGAACAAACAAGAATTAGTAGGACAAATCGTAGAAAAAACTGGTATGACAAAAAAAGATGCTGAAATGTCTTTAAACGCTGTAGTTGAATCTATCTCTGAAGCTTTAAAAGGTGGAGATAAAGTTCAATTAGTAGGTTTTGGTACTTTTGAAGTAAAAGACAGAAAAGCTAGAGAAGGTAGAAACCCTAGAAACCCTGAAGAAGTAATTAAAATCCCTGCTTCTAAAGCTGTTTCATTTAGAGCTGGTAAAGGTTTAAAAGACCTAGTTAACAACAAATAAATTGTAAGCTAAAAAAGGTACATCTTTGAAGGTGTACCTATATTTTATAATTTCTTAAAGAAATTAGATTTATTTGAATTAATGGTAAGTAAATGCGACTAGATAAATTTTTAAAAATATCAAGACTAATAAAAAGAAGAACTGTAGCCAAAGAGGCTGCAGATTCTGGTATAATAAGTATAAATGGTAAAGTAGCTAAATCTAGTGATAAGGTAGATACTGGAGATATTATCGAACTTAATTTTAATAATAATCCTAAAAAGATTGAGGTAATAGATTCAGGCGATACACTTATTAATCCAAAACCGGAAGAGTTAATTAAATATCTATAAAATTATGAAAAGAAAAACATATAAAAGAGTAAGAATTATATTTTTAATACTCACTGCTGTATTATTATATTTATTTTTTAATATTTTTAAACAGCAGATTGAAATTTCAAAACTTAATAAAGAGCTTGAAGATAATAATAAAAAAATCGAAGAAATAGATTCTAATATTGACGAGCTAGAAAATAGTATAGAGGATAGCAAATCTCTAAAGTTTATAGAAAAAACTGCGAGAGATGAATATAAAATGCTTAAACCTAAGGAAATAATGTTTATAGATAAGAATAAGAAAAACTAAATTTAAATTTTTAATGTGATAGATTATGTCTATCACTTTTTATGTATATGAAAGATATTAATAATAAATTTTTAGAAAATATTAAAAAATATAACTTAATTAAAGAAAATGATAAAGTTTTGGTTGGTCTTTCTGGCGGAGCAGACTCTGTATGCCTTCTAAATCTGTTATATGAAAATAACTTATGTAAAATAGGTGCAGTACATATAAACCATGGAGTGCGTGGAGAGGAAGCTGATAGAGATGAGTTATTTTGTGAAAATCTATGCAAAAAAATGGGAATAGATTTTTATAAAAGAAAAGTCGATATGAACTTTTTTGCTAAAGATAAAAAAATCTCTAAAGAAGAGGCGGGAAGGATACTAAGAAAAGATATCTTTAATGATATTTCAAAAGAACATGGTTATTCAAAAATAGCTCTAGCCCATAACTATAATGACCAAGTCGAAACTTTACTTATGCGAATTTTTAGGGGAACTGGAATAGATGGACTCTCTGGAATAGAATATAAGTCAGATAATATAATAAGACCTCTTTTAAATATAAAAAGATCAGAGATAGAAAAGTATATTTTGGATAATAATCTAGAATATGTAGATGATTCTACTAATTTTGAAAATGAATATAATCGAAATAAGATAAGAAATATTATTATTCCTACTATTGAAGATACTCTTAATGAAAATATAAGTGAGAATATATTTAACCTTTCTGAACTAGCTAAAATCGATTCAGATTATCTAGACAATATAACGAAAAAAGAATTTAAAAATTGTTGTAAAATAAATGAATATTATATACAATTAGATATCGAAAAGTTAAAAAATTTAGATGATTCTATAAAATATCGACTAGTTAGAAAAGTTTTTGAATATCTAAATGGGGATACTAAGAATTTATCTAGAGTTAATGTAGAAGATATTTTAAATCTTTCTGATTTATCATCTGGACGAGAGATAGAAAATATCTCAGGGGTTAATATCCGTAAATCATTTGATAATTTAATATTTTCTAAAAATTTAGAAGTAGTTAAAGATTTTAAAATAAAATTAGAATCTGGAAATACTTATACTATTAATGGGTATAATATAGAAGTTTTTGACAGTGACTTAATTATTGATAATGAAAATTCTATTAGCATCTCGAATAATCTTATTAATGGAGATCTAGTTTTAAGAAATAGACGCGATGGAGATAGAATTCTCCCACAAGGTAGAAATAGCATAAAAAAATTAAAAGATATTTTTATAGAAAATAAAATTGATAAACTTGATCGAGATAGATATTTAATTATTGCAGATAATGAGATAGTCTACTGGGTTTATAATCTAGTAAAATCTTCACAGTTACGAGAAAATGATAAAATGTATAAAGTAGTTAGAATAAATAAGGAGAATTAAGATGCATAACGACATAGAAAAAGTTCTTTTCACAAAAGAAGACATAGAAAATAAGGTTAGAGAACTTGGCGCAAAAATCACTGAAGATTATATCGATAAAAACCTTTTATGTATAGTTATTTTAAAAGGGGCTATGTTTTTTGCATCAGATTTAATGAAATCTATTGATCTTCCGCTAGATATAGACTTTATGATTGTCTCAAGCTATGGTAGCGAAACTGAGAGTTCTGGAGTTATTTCTATTATTAAAGATACAGAATTAGATGTGATAGATAGAGATGTTTTAATTATTGAAGATATTATTGATACTGGAAATACTTTAAATAAACTTACTCAGGTTATGAAAGATAGAAAAGCATCATCTGTTGAGATTGCGACTTTTCTAGATAAAAAAGAAAGACGACTAGTAGATCTATATATTAAATATTCAGGCTTTGTTGTGCCAGATTATTTTGTAGTCGGTTATGGAATGGATTTTAATGAAAAATATAGAAATTTACCATATATAGGCTATCTTAAAAAAGAGCTATATTCATAGGAGGTAGGATGAGGAATAGACAAAACGATAGAATTGGATTTTATATAGTAATTCTTATTCTAATAGTAGCAGCGCTTAGATTTTTAAACGTTGATTCTATTAACAAAACTATAGAAAAAGAGTACACTACTCTTATTACAGATATAAAAGAAGAAAATGTAAAAACACTTCGGAAAGAAGACTCCAAGATGTATGTTAAGACTAAGGACGATAAAGTTTATGAAACTTATATTCCTGAGTCTATGATGGCTGGATTTTATGATGATTATCTTAAAGAGCCAGTAGAAAATGGAGACATAAATATTACATTTGTACCAAAAGTTGATAGAACGTTTGAGAGAGAAGTAATAATTGCTATTATTACGATGGTAGGATTTGGGCTTTTAATGCTTTTTGTCCTACGTGCCATGCAAGGTGGCAATAAAGATGCTACCAACTTTGGAAAAGCTAAAATAAAGCTTTATGAAGAGGATAATAAAGAAAAAATTACTTTTAATGATGTAGCAGGGCTTCATGAAGAAAAAGAGGAGCTTTTTGAACTTGTAGATTTTCTTAAAAATCCTAAGAAATTTGATGAAGTAGGAGCTAGAATTCCTACTGGGGTTTTAATGGTGGGACCTCCTGGTACTGGTAAGACTTATCTTTCAAGAGCAGTAGCTGGAGAGGCGGGTGTGCCATTTTTCTCAATCTCTGGTTCTGATTTTGTTGAGATGTTTGTAGGTGTTGGGGCTTCTCGTGTGCGTGATCTCTTTGAAAATGCCAAAAAACAGGCTCCAGCTATTATTTTTATTGACGAGATAGATGCGGTAGGACGTCGTCGTGGAGCTGGACTTGGTGGAGGTCATGACGAGCGTGAACAGACTCTTAACCAGCTTCTAGTAGAGATGGATGGGTTTTCTAAAAATGAGGGACTTATTATTATGGCGGCGACTAACCGTGCTGATATACTAGACCCTGCACTTTTAAGACCTGGACGTTTTGATAGAACTGTATACGTAGGGATGCCTGATCTTAAGGGGCGTGAAGAGATTTTAAAAGTTCATACTCGAAAAAAACCTATAGATCCATCTGTAGATTTAAAAACTATAGCTAAACGTACTCCAGGTTTTTCACCTGCAGATTTAGAAAATATGATTAATGAGGCAGCACTTTTAACTGCTAGATCTAATCGCAAAACTATTACTGATGCAGATATACATGAAGCATCTATAAAAGTTCAAGCTGGTCCAGCTAAAAAATCTAAAATAGTTTCAGATAGAGATAGAAAAATTACTGCAGTACACGAGGCAGGGCATGCAATAGTATCTAGAATGATACCTTATGGCGACAAAGTAGATTTAATTACTATAGTCCCACGTGGTAGAGCAGGTGGTTTTACTGCTTTTTTACCAGAAGATGATAATGAGTTTATTACTAAGTCTTATTTAGAGTCTGAGATTATTGGGTTATTAGGCGGTAGAAGTGCTGAAGAGATAGTTCTAGGTGAAATATCTACTGGCGCTTCTAATGATATAGAAAGAGCCACAAAAATAGCTAAAGCTATGGTCGAGACATTTGGGATGAGTGATGAGCTAGGTGTAATAAAATATGGCGAAGATAATGATAATGTATTTGTCGGGATGGATGTAGGTCGTGGAAAAGACCATTCAGATGAAGTTCAGGCAAAAATAGATAAAGAAGTCCACCGTATTATAAGTGAAGCTCATGAAAAATGTCGTGAATTAATTCGTGAAAATTTAGATGTCTTAAATGCTTTATCAGATCTACTTTTAGAAAGAGAAACTATAAGCGGAGCAGAATTTGAAAATCTTTTTACAAAGATGAAAGGAATTAGCGTAGAAAAAGCATCTGAAGAAGCGACTGAGAATCTAGATCTAGACGATGATGTAGAAGATGATAGCTCTAGAGAAAATCTATAGGGGATTTTGGTTTGGCAAGAATTGAACTGAAAAATAAATTTCTTTTAGCGCCCCTAGCTGGATTTACTGATAGTGCATTTAGAACTATCTCATATGAAGAAGGTGTCGATATAGCATACACTGAGATGATTAGTGCTAAGGCGATGCACTTTAAAGATGAAAAAACTTTTAGATTAATCGATATAAAAGACAATGAAAAATTTACTGGAGTTCAGCTATTTGGCTCAGATCCAAAGATTTTAGAAGAAGCAGTAAAAACTCTAGATAAAGATAAAAGAGTAAAATTAATAGATCTAAATATAGGTTGCCCAGCACCAAAAATATTTAATAATGGCGATGGTTCTGCACTTTTAGATAATCCAAAATTAATATATGAGATTTTATCTAAAATGAGAAGTGCGACAGAAAAGCCTTTATCGGCTAAAATGCGGCTTGGGATAAATGATAAAAAAAATTATATAAATATCGCTAAAGCTATTGAAGAGTCTGGAGTTGATTTTATGACTGTACATGGACGCACTAGAAATGAGTTTTATCAAGGACTAGCAGATTGGGAAGCTATCGCTGAAATAAACCAAAATGTTAAGATTCCTGTAGTGGGAAATGGCGATATAAATCTAGATAGCGATATTAATAAAATAAAAAAAGATTATAATATAGAATCATTTATGATTGGTCGTGGGGCAGTAGGTAGCCCATGGGTTTTTAAAAAACTTAAAAAAGAATTAAATAATGAAGAGTTTTTTATGCTCACAATTGATGAAAAGTTTGGTATAATAAAGTCTCATGTAGAGTATATTTGTGATAATAAAAAAGAAAAAATCGCAATTACTCAGATGAGAAAACAGCTGCAAGCTTATCTTAAGGGGATGCATAAAGCATCAGATATAAAAAATAAAATTAATACGTTAGAAACTAAGGACGAACTTTTAAAAGTTCTAGATGAATATAGAAAATATTTAAATGAAGTAGGAATGGAGTAGGATAGAATGGAAAATAATACTAATAAAGAGTTTTTCTTTACTAAAGAAGGACTTGAGAAGATTGAAGAAGAACTAGAATATCTTAAATCAGTAGCTAGAGCTGAAGTAGCAGCTAAAATAAAAGTAGCTTTAGGATATGGAGACCTTTCAGAAAATGCTGAATATGATCATGCGAAAAATGAACAAGCAAAACTAGAAGAGAAAATAGCAAAGCTTGAAAATATGATTAGAAATGCAGTAATTATAGAAGAAGAAAAATTAGATAAAGACGTAATACATGTAGGTTCAAAAGTTACTGTATATGAAAAAGAATCAGATGATGAAGATGAATATACTATAGTAGGATCAGCAGAAGCAGACCCACTAGAGGGAAAAATATCTAACGAATCACCAATTGGAAACGCACTTTTAGGAAAAAAAGTAGGCGATATAGTAAGTATTGAAGTACCAGATGGTATAATAAATTACGAAGTAAGAGCAATAAGTATTTAAAACGGAGGGTATAATGGCAGAAGAAAATCTAAATGAGATTTTAAAACTTCGAAGAGAAAGACTAAAAGAACTACAAGATAGAGGGGATAATCCTTTTACTATCGAAAGCTATGATGTAAAAAATTATAGCGATGATATTGAGTCTAATTTTGAAGTATACGAAGAAAAAACTGTATCAGTAGCGGGACGTATTTTAGCTAAACGTGGACATGGAAAAGTAATTTTCATGGATTTACAAGACTCTAAAGGACGTATCCAACTATTTGCAAAAAAAGATTTATTAGAAAACTTCGATGATGTAAAAAAATTAGATATTGGGGATATTGTGGGCGTAAAAGGAGAAGTATTTAAAACCCAAATGGGCGAAATCTCAATTCGTACTACAGAAATCGTACTTTTATCTAAATCATTACAGATTCTGCCAGAAAAATTCCACGGCTTAAAAGACGTAGATTTAAGATATCGTCAAAGATATGTAGACCTTATCGTAAATCCAGAAGTAAAAGATGTATTTTTAACTAGAACAAAAATTTTAAAATCAATACGTAACTTCTTAGATGATAAAGGATATTTAGAAGTAGATACACCTATTTTATCTACAGTAGCAGGTGGAGCAAATGCAAAACCTTTCTTAACATACCATAATGCACTATCTACTCAAATGCAGATGAGAATAGCAAATGAGCTATTTTTAAAACGCTTAATAGTAGGTGGATTTGATAAAGTATATGAGATGGGAAAAATGTTTAGAAATGAAGGAATAGACACTCGTCACAACCCAGAATTTACAAACATTGAGCTTTATGCTGCGTACGAAGACTACGTTTATATGATGGATCTTACTGAAGAACTATTCAAATATGTAGCTACAGAAGTACTAGGCACTACAGAAATTGAGTACCAAGGCGTAAAAATTGATCTTGGAAAACCATGGAAACGCCTAAAAATGCAAGATCTTATAAAAGAAGAAACTGGAATAGATTTTGATACAATAGACACAGATGAAGAAGCTCTAGAAATTGCACGAGAAAAAGGACTAAAAGTAGAAGAGTTCTGGACTCGTGGACATGTTATAGCTGAAATATTTGAAGAATTCTGTGAAGAAAAACTAGTAGAGCCTACATTCGTAATAGGTCATCCAGTAGAAATTTCACCACTATCTAAGAGAAATGCAGAAGACCCACGTATAACTAACCGTTTTGAGTTATTTATTAATACATGGGAATTTGCTAACGCATTTTCAGAGCTTAATGACCCAATAGACCAAAAACAACGTTTTGAAAAACAACTAGAAGATAAAAAATCTGGAGATGACGAAGCTCATCCAATGGATACTGACTTTATAAACGCTCTAGAAGTAGGGCTTCCTCCAACAGCAGGTCTAGGAATCGGTATAGATAGAATGATAATGCTTCTAACTAACCAACCATCAATTAGAGATATAATACTATTTCCGACAATGAAGCCAGAAGCAGGAGATCATCATGTTGAAACTAAAGTAGTAGAAGCAGAAGATAATACAGAAGAAATAATAGACTTTAGTAATGTAACTGTAGAGCCATTATTTAAAGAGTATGTAGATTTTGAAACTTTTATTAAATCAGATATAAGAGC
>JASBZD010000014.1 GCA_029983595.1 Peptoniphilaceae bacterium | reverse complement strand
CGACCAGCAATATTAATTCTATCGCCAGGTTTTAAGACATAGTTTCCAGTAGGGACAATAATCTCATCTTCCGAAACTACTAAAGAAATAATATTTCCACTAAATATACCTGATCTAGAAAGCTCTACTAGACTTTTATTAGCTAGTTCAGATTTCTCATCAATAGTAATTTCAATCATTCTAAGCCTGTCATCAAAAAATCCCTCGACATTATTAGCTTCTACATAAGTAAGCTCTCTTTGAATATCATTTGCAGTTAGATATTCAGGATTTACAAACTTATCTGCACCTACCATATTGGCAATAAAATCAGATTCTTTTACGTAATTTATATCTCTAACTCTAGCTAAAGTGTGTTTAGCGCCAAGATTTTTGGCAAAAATAGATGAGATTAAATTGACATCATCATTTGCAGTAATCGCAATAAATACATCAGCATCCCCAACACTAGCCTCTCTTAGAGTTTCAATATCTCGTCCATCTCCCACAATCCCCATAACATCATTCTGACGAGAAAGATGGCGTAGAATTTCTTTATCTTTTTCAATTACAACAATATCATGACCTTCATTAGAAAGATCACTAGTTAAATAGGCACCTACTTTTCCAGCGCCTAGAATGATAATCTTCATATAACTTCCTTCTTAAAAAATATACAATTAATATTATATCATTAATTGATAAACAATAAAAAAAGAGATTAGCAATTTAAACTAACCTCTCCTGAAATTATACTAATTCTAAAATCGCAAGCTCAGCTCCGTCTCCACGTCTTGGACCTAGTTTTAAAACTCTAGTATATCCACCGTTTCTATCTTGGTAGCCTGGAGCGATATCATTAAATAAATCATTTACCACTTCTTCATCATATAAATATGCTAATGCCTGTCTTTTAGCGTGCATATCTCCTCTTTTTCCAAGAGTGATCATTTTTTCAGTCATCTTTTGAGCTTCTTTAGCTCTAGTTAATGTGGTAGTAATTCTACCTTCTTTTAGAGTTGAAGTAGTAAGATTTCTAAGCATATGATCTCTATGGTCGCTATCAACGCCTAGTTTTCTTTGTTTTCCCATCGGTATATCCTCCTCTAATTCTCTTCTTCTTTTAGACTTAGATCTAGCTCTCCAAGTTTTTGTTTAACCTCAACTAGAGATTTTTTACCTAAGTTTCTAACTTTCATCATTTCAGACTCAGTTTTATTTGTTAAATCATTTACAGTGTCGATTCCAGCTCTTTTTAAACAGTTATAGCTTCTAACAGATAGATCAAGTTCCTCGATAGCCATATCTAGAACTTCTTCATTATCCTCAACTTCTTTTTCAACCATAATTTCCACATTAGAAATACTCTTAGACATATCTAAGAAAATCTCAAAATGTTCAATTAAGATTTTAGATGCAAGACTAACAGCTTCTTTAGCGCTAGTAGAGCCATAAGTCTCTACATCAAGAGTCAGTCTTTCAAAATCGCCAATACCAACATTAGTATTTTCTCCTTGCCAGTTTACGCTTTTTACAGGAGAGTAGTTTGAATCTATTAAAATAGCCTCTATATCAGTATTTTCTTCTGCGTTAATCTCAGCTGGAACATACCCTCTACCCCTAGAAACTTCCATCTCCATATAAAGATGTCCATCTTCGTTAAGAGTAGCAATATATTGATCTGGATCATGAATTACAACATCAGTACCAGTAATAATATCAGCAGCAGTAACTTCGCCTGCACCTTTTTTGTCAATTAAAACTGAAACTGGCTCGTCAGAACTCATGCTTAAAACTAACTGTTTAATATTTAGGATAAGCTCTTGTACATCTTCTAACATTCCAGGAATAGTATCAAACTCGTGCTGAACGCCTCTAACTTTAATCTTAGAAACTGCAGCTCCTGGAAGAGAAGAAAGTAGTATTCTTCTTAATGAGTTACCTAAAGTAATTGCATAGCCACGTTCAATAGGCTCTACAGAAAACTTACAATAAGTCCCCTCATCATTTTCCTCAAGTATAGTAACAACAGGTTTTTCTATTTCTAACATTACAAAACCTCCTTATAAAACTACAATAAAAAACTATCCTCTTCTTCTTTTTGGTGGTCTCGTACCATTATGTGGTAGAGGTGTAACATCTTTAATTGTAGTAATGTCAAGACCTGAAGCTTGTAATGCTCTTATAGCAGCTTCTCTACCTGAACCTGGTCCTTTAACAAATACATCTACGCTTTTTAGACCATAATCGCTAACACATGCCTTTGCACATTCTTCTGCAGCTTGTTGAGCAGCAAATGGAGTAGATTTTCTTGAACCTCTAAAACCAAGTTGTCCTGCTGAAGCCCATGATAAAACATTTCCATTTTGGTCAGAAATAGTTACCATTGTGTTATTAAAAGTGGAAGAAATATGAGCTTGACCCTTTTCAACGTATTTACGTTCTCTTCTTTTAGTACGTGTACCTTTTTTTTGATTTGGTGCCATTAATTAATTCCTCCTATTTAGAAATAGCTCTCTTAGGACCTTTTCTAGTTCTAGCATTAGTTTTACTTCTTTGTCCTCTTACAGGAAGTCCTTTTCTGTGTCTAATCCCTCTATAACAGTTAATATCTTTTAATCTTTTAATGTTAAGAGCTTTTTCACGTCTAAGATCCCCTTCAACAGTGTATTTTTCAACTTCTTGTCTGATTAAATTCTCTTCTTCATCAGTTAAATCCTTTACTCTAGTATCAGGATTTACACCAGCATCTTCAAGAATCTTTTCAGAAGTTCTAACACCTATACCATAGACATAAGTTAAACCAATAACAACTCTTTTTTCTCTTGGTAAGTCAACACCAGCAATTCTTGCCATAAAGTCTTTTCCTCCTTAACCTTGTCTTTGTTTATGTTTAGGGTTTTGGCAGATAACCATGACTCTGCCATTTCTCTTAATAATTTTACATTTTTCGCACATCTTTTTAACAGATGGTCTTACTTTCATTTATAATCCCCCTTACTTGTTTCTCCAAGTAATTCTACCTCTATTTAAGTCATATGGACTCATTTCGACAGTAACCTTGTCACCTGGTAAAATTCTAATATAGTTCATTCTAAGTTTTCCAGAAATATGAGCTAAAATCTCATGACCATTTTCAAGTTCTACTTTAAAAGTAGTATTTGGTAAAGTTTCAGTCACAACACCGGAAACTTCAATAATATCTTCTTTACTCACGAATAAATCTCCTTTAAAGTTTAGTATCTGAGTATTTACTAAGAATCCTTCTTATATAAGCATCGTTAAATTCATACCCGTCAATCTTTCGAGTAAAAACTTCATCATATATATCATTATATACTATAAGATGCTTAATTTTCTTCTTCTTAGGTTTATTAAGCGTTCTTCTTTTTCCGTCGACGATCTCTACATAGTCTTTATCAAGTATTCTTAAAATGACAAATACATTAGCTATATCTCTACCATTTTTAGACTCTACTACTTGTCCAACTTTAAGGTACTTTGTACTATCCATTGACTAAGACTTAATACCTTTAAAAATTTCATCAGTTACATCATCGATTGATTTAGAGCCATCGACATCAAATAAAGTGCCTTGAGCTTTATAGTAATCGATAAGTGGTTTAGTCTGTTCGTTATAAACATTAATTCTTTTAGAAACAGTTTCTTTTGTATCATCAGAGCGAATAATAAGCTCTGCACCATCATTATCACAGATACCATCCACTTTTGGAGCTTTTGATAAAAGATTATAAGTCTCTCCACACTCTGGGCATACTCTTCTAGAAGTAGCTCTAGATATCAAAACCTCAGGATCAACATTAATATTAATAACCTTATCGATTTTCATATCATTTTTATCAAGCATAGCATCTAAAGAAACAGCTTGAAGAGTGTTACGTGGAAAACCATCTAGTAAAAATCCATCTTTAGCCTCATCTGAAGTAAGTTTATCTTCCATAAGTCCTAAGATAATTTCATCAGGAACTAGTTTTCCCTCATCCATATAAGATTTAGCTTTTTTACCAAGTTCAGTCCCATTAGCAATATTTTCTCTTAAAATATCACCAGTAGAAATATGTGCTACGTTATATTTATCTACAATTTGACTAGACTGAGTACCTTTACCAGCCCCTGGAGGACCTAATATAATTAATCTCATTTTCTATCTCCTATTTTAAGAAACCTCTGTAATGTCTTACAAGTAATTGTTGCTCCATCGATTTAATAACTTCTATAACAACCCCAACAACGATTATAAGTGATGTACCTCCAAATGCTACTGGAAGTTTAGTAAAAGCACTTATAATAATTGGAACAGTAGATAAGAACGCAAGTACTACAGCACCTACAATAGAAATTCTATTTAAAACTCTTTGTAAATAATCAGAAGTACTTTTTCCAGGTCTGATACCAGGAATAAATCCACCATTTTGTTGTAAATTTCTAGAATACTCAACAGTATTAAACTGCATTGAAGTATAGAAGAAAGTAAATAATATAATTAAAATAATATTTAATATCGCATAAATAATTGTTCCATGAGTAGTCTGTGTAGTAAACCAATTTTTAAAGAAGTTTGCTACAGGTCCAGTCGCTCCAAAAATAGCTGGAAGACCAGGTAGAGTTAAAATCGCGTTAGCAAAGATAATAGGCATTACACTAGCCATATTAACTTTAATTGGAATATGAGTAGATTGTCCACCATATTGTTTTCTACCAACTACGCGTTTAGCATATTGAACAGGAACACGGCGTTCCCCTTCAGTAATCGCAACTACTAGAACTACTAGGAAAATTACGAATATAAAGAATAAAATTACTGATATTGCACTTAAGTAGTTTTCATTAATACCATAAATTAAAGTTCTAATTGTAGAAGGTATCTTTGCAATAATACCAGTAAAGATAATCATTGATGAACCGTTAGTAATACCATATTTTGTGATCTGTTCTGATAACCAGATTAAAAATGCAGTACCAGCAACGATTGATAAAACTACAATAGCTTTTTCAATAAAGTTTGTAGCAACTAAAGCTTTTCCAAAAATACCAAATGTATATCCTATAGCTGTAATTAGTGCTAATAAAAGCCCAAGATATTTAGTATAGTTTTGGATTTGTTTTCTACCGTCAGCATCCTTTGCAAGCTCTTCTAAAGAAGGAATCGCAAAAGTTAAAAGCTGAAGAACGATAGAAGCAGTGATAAATGGATAGATATTAGCAGAAAATACTGACATCTGACTAATATTTCCCCCAGCCATCATATCAAGAAAATCTAAAATAGAACCTTGTGAATTTCCAATAAGCTGATTTATTACATCTTTATTCATATAAGGAACTGGAATAGCAGATCCTAATCTATAAATAAATAGACAAGCTATTGTAAAAAATACTTTTTTTCTAACTTCTGGAAGTTTCCAAGCATCTCTAAGAGTTTTTAGCATCTTAGATCACCTCTACTTTTCCGCCAGCTGCTTCAATTTTTTCTTTTGCGCTTTTTGAAAAATGTTCAGCTTTAACAGTTAGAGCATGTTCTAGCTCACCATTTCCTAAAATTCTAAGTCCATCTACAGCATCTTTTCTCTTAACAATACCCATTTCTACTAAAGCATCTAAATCTACAACACTTCCAGATTCAAATTTGTTTAGTCTATCAAGATTTACTACAGCAAAAGATTTTTTGTTTATATTATTAAATCCGCGTTTTGGAATTCTTCTAAATAAAGGAAGTTGTCCCCCTTCAAATCCAGGTCTTACTCCACCGCCAGATCTTGAGTTTTGTCCATCATGACCACGTCCTGCAGTCTTACCGTTTCCAGATGCCATACCTCTAGCTTTTCTTTTTCTAGCTTTAACGCCTCCGCCTTCAGCAGGTCTAAGATCGTGTAATTTCATTTATTAACACCTCCTACTCTGTAACTTCAACCATATAGTTGATTTTGTTAATCATACCTCTAATTTCAGGTGTATCTTCTTTTTCTAATTCTTGTCCTACTTTGCTAAAACCTAAAGCCTTAACAATTCTTTTATGGTTTTCGCATCTACCGATAGGACTTCTTTTTAATTTAATTTTAATTGTACTCATTAGGTTACTCCTTAGCCTAAAAGCTCTTCAGCAGTTTTTCCTCTAAGTTTTCCAACTGTTTCTACGTCCTTTAAGTTATCAAGCGCAGTTAATGTTGCCATAACAGCGTTTTTTGGATTGTTAGAACCTAGGTTTTTAGTTGTAACGTTCTCTACTCCAGCCATTTCGCAAACAGCACGCACTGCACCACCTGCGATAACACCGTTACCTTCAGCAGCAGGTTTTAATAAAACTTGTCCAGCTCCAAAAACTCCAACTACTTGATGAGGAATAGTACCTTCAACTACAGGCACTTTAATAACGTGTTTTTTAGCATCTTCAATACCTTTGTTAATAGCTTCTGGAATTTCAGCCGCTTTACCGCTTCCCACTCCAACGTGTCCGTTTTTATCTCCTACTACTACTAAAACTGAGAATCTGAAATTACGTCCACCTTTAACAACTTTTGCTACTCTGTTAATTGCAACGACTCTATCTTCTAGTTCCATTGCACTAGTGTCTACATATCTTCTTTGCATAATTCCCCCTTAGAAATTTAAGCCAGCTTCTCTAGCAGCGTCAGCAAGTTCTTTAACTTTTCCATGATAGATATATCCACCTCTATCAAATACTACATCTTTAATACCCGCATCTATAGCTTTTTTAGCAATAGATTCGCCAACTGCTTTAGCAGCCTCAATATTTTTAGTATTTGAAAGATTAAAATCTTTATCTAAAGATGAAGAAGTAGCTAAAGTTTTGCCAGTTTCGTCATCTATGATTTGAGCATAGATATGGGAATTAGATTTGTAAACGCTAAGTCTAGGTACAGAAGTAGTGCCGGAAATTTTTTGTCTAACTCTTTCGTGTCTTGCGACTCTATTAGCTAATCTTTTATTTTTATTTGCCATTTCGCTCTCCTATCTACTTACCTGTCTTACCAACTTTTCTAATTACATATTCATCTTTATATCTTACACCTTTTCCTTTGTAAGGTTCAGGTGGTCTAAATCCTCTGATTCTTGCAGCGTATTGACCTACTTGTTGTTTATCAATACCCTTTATAATTATTGTATTTTGATCTGGCACTTCTACTTCGATTCCATCAGGATCTTCAAGATCTAAAGGATGAGAAAAACCTAATTGAAGGTTAAGTGTTTTACCACTTTTAGAAGCTCTATAACCAGTACCGATTATTTGAAGTTCTTTTTTATATCCTTCACTTACGCCTTCTACCATATTATTAATTAAAGATCTAGAAAGACCATGTAAACTTCTTTGAGTTTTTGAATCATCAGTTCTAGAAATTATTACTTCTTCGCCTTCGACTTTAACATCCATTTTTTCATCGATTTTTTGAGAAAGAGTGCCTAGTTTACCTTTTACAGTTACTGTGTTATCGTTAGCAACGCTAACTTCTACCCCTGAAGGTATAGAAACTGGTAGTTTTCCAATTCTTGACATTTTTTCCTCCTAATTACCAAACGTAGCAGATTACTTCTCCGCCAACCCCTTGGGATCTAGCTTCTTTATCAGTTAAAAGTCCTTTTGAAGTAGAGATAATAGCAACCCCAAGACCACCTAATACTCTAGGTAGATCATTAGCTTTTGCATAAACTCTAAGTCCAGGTTTAGAAATTCTTCTAATACCACTGATAATTCTTTCGTCATTTTCACCATATTTTAAATCAATTTTAATTGTGCCTTGTACACCTTCATCAATAAATTCAACATTTTTAATAAAGCCTTCTTCTAATAACATATTAGCAAGTTCTTTTTTAGTATTAGATGCTGGTATTTCTACTGATTCATGTTTAGCACTGCTGGCATTTCTTATTCTTGTAAGCATGTCAGCTATTGGATCTGTCATCATAATGTATTATCTCCTTTTTAACGTATTACCAGCTAGCCTTTTTAACTCCTGGGATTTCTCCTTTTTGAGCTAGCTCTCTAAAGCAGATACGGCAGATTCCGTATTTTCTAAGATAACCATGTGGTCTTCCACATAATTTACATCTTGTATACGCTTGAGTGCTGTATTTAGGATTAGTAGCTTTTCTTTTTTGGCTGGCAATTTTCGATTTCTTAGCCATAATTCCTCCTATTGTTCCCCTTCTTTTCTAAAAGGCATTCCTAACTCTCTAAGTAACGCTTTAGCTTCTTCATCAGTGTTAGCATTAGTTACGATAGTAATATTCATACCTCTAAGTTTGTCAATATCGTCATAATCAATTTCTGGGAAAATTAGTTGTTCGTTAAGTCCTAGAGAATAATTTCCTCTTCCATCAAACGCAGAATCAGATACTCCTCTAAAGTCCCTTACACGAGGAAGTGCAATGCTTACTAATTTATCTAAAAAGTCATACATTTTCTTTCCTCTAAGAGTAACTTTACATCCGATAGATTGACCATCACGGATTTTAAAGTTCGCTATAGATTTTTTTGATTTAGTAACAATCGGTTTTTGACCTGTTATTTTTTCAAGGTCTGCTACAGCTGATTCTAACGCTTTTGGGTTGTCTTTAGCTTCCCCAACACCAATATTTACTACGATCTTTTCTACTTTAGGAACTTGCATAGGATTTGCGTAGCTAAATTCTTCTGTAAGTTTTTTAGAAACTTCAGATAAATATCTTTCTTTTAGTCTTGATTCCATATGCTCCCTCCTTATTTATCAATTCTAGAACCAGTTGATTTAGCTATTCTGTATTTTTTACCATCTACTACTTCATAGCCAATTCTAGTTCCTTTTTTATTTTTGCTATCGTAATACATAACATTTGAAACATGAATAGGAGCTTCTGATTTTTCAATACCTGCTGGTTTATCAGGCCCTCTCATTTTTAAATGTCTAGTTACGATATTTACACCTTCAACGATTACCTTATCTTCTTTTGGAAGAGTTCCTAATACGTTACCAGTTTTTCCTTTATCTTTACCTGCTATTACAATAACAGTATCTCCTGTTTTAATACGCATTAAATTTCCTCCT
This sequence comes from Peptoniphilaceae bacterium, assembly GCA_029983595.1. Classification (GTDB taxonomy): domain Bacteria; phylum Bacillota; class Clostridia; order Tissierellales; family Peptoniphilaceae; genus Neofamilia. Next base: position 8,262 of record JASBZD010000014.1, on the reverse strand, counting down.
ATAGTACTTCCGGTGCTAACGAAATAATTCTCATATAGTTTTTATTTCTTAGCTCCCTAGTTACAGGTCCAAATATACGTGTTCCTACTGGGTTACCATCTTCTTTGATAATAACTGCAGCATTGTCGTCAAATTTTATAATTGACCCATCAGGTCTATTTATACCTTTTTTAGTTCTTACTACTACCGCCCTAACAACTTGGCCTTTTTTAACAACTCCACCTGGAATTGCGTTTTTTACAGTACAAATAATTTCATCTCCGATACTTGCGTATCTTCTTTTTGTACCACCTAGTACTCTTATTACTAGAACTTCTCTAGCTCCAGAGTTGTCAGCTACTTTTAGACGGCTCTCTACTTGTATCATAAAGTACCTCCGTAATTTCTTAAAAATTAGTCAGCTTTTTTAATTATGTTAACTAATCTCCATTTTTTATCTTTGCTAAGTGGTCTAGTTTCCATTATTCTTACTGTATCACCAATACCACACTCGTTGTTTTCATCGTGAACTTTATATCTTTTATGAGTTTTAATTCTCTTACCATAAAGTCTATGAACAGAGCTATTTTCAGTTTCAACTACGATAGTTTTATCCATTTTATCTGATACAACTACGCCGATTCTTTGTTTTCTTTGATTTCTTTCCATTTAACTACGCCTCCCTTTTAATTCCAAGTTCGCGCTCTCTTTGGATTGTTTTTACACGAGCTATATCTTTTTTTACTGATTTGATGTAACTTGGATTTTCAAGTTGACCAGTAGCTAATTGAAATCTTAAGTTAAAAAGTTCTGTCTTTAACTCTAGGGCTTTTTTATCTAAATCTTCTGTTGATAATTTTCTTATATCATTAGTTTTCATTAGTATTAGCCTCCTCTAAATCAGACTTTCTTACAAATTTAGTCTTAATTGGAAGCTTCATAGCTGCAAGTCTCATAGCTTCCCTTGCTACACTTTCAGGTACCCCAGAAATTTCAAATAATACTCTTCCTGGTTTTACTACTGCTACCCAGTACTCTGGTGAACCTTTACCAGAACCCATACGAGTTTCAGCTGGTTTTTGAGTTACAGATTTGTCTGGGAAAACTTTTATAAATATACGACCACCACGACGTGTGCTTCTTGCCATGGCACGTCTTGCCGCTTCTATTTGGTTACCAGTAATCCAACTTGGCTCTAACGCTTGAAGTCCGTATTCGCCGTAAGTAATAGTGTTACCTCTTAAAGCTTTACCCTTCATTCTGCCTCTATGTTGTTTACGGTATTTAACTCTTTTAGGCATTAACATTTAAGCATGTCCTCCTTAGTTTAAAAAACCTTATTAACCTTGGTTTTGTTGTTCTCTATTATTTTGTCTTCTATTGTTGTTTCTTCTGTTATTTTTTTTATTTCTACGGTCGTCTCTCTTAGGTCTAGCTATTTGAGCTTCTTTTTGCCCTGGTAGCACTTCACCTTTGTAGATCCAAACTTTTACACCAAGTTTTCCATATTGTGTATCAGCTTCAGCAAAACCATAGTCAATATCAGCTCTTAGAGTTTGAAGTGGGATAGTTCCTTCTGAATATCCTTCAGTTCTCGCCATATCAGCTCCACCTAATCTCCCAGAAACAGCACATTTAATACCTAATGCACCAGTTCTCATTGTTCTTTGCATTGCTTGTTTCATAGCACGTCTAAATGAGATACGTCTTTCTAACGCTTGTGCAATAGATTCAGCTGTAAGCTGCGCATCTAAATCTGGATATTTAACTTCTTCTACATTTACTACTACGCTTTTACCAGTAAGTTTTTCAAGTTCTAATCTAAACTCTTCTACTCCTGTACCGCCTCTTCCAATAACCATTCCTGGTTTAGAAGTGTAAATAGTAAGTTTTATTTTATCTCCAGCTCTTTCAATTTCCATTTTTGAAATACCAGCGATATATAATTTTTCTTTTGTATATTCTCTGATTTTATTATCTTCTACTAGTAGGTCACCGAAGTCTTTTTTATCTGCATACCATCTAGAACTCCAGTCTTTTATAACGCCTACTCTAAACCCGTGAGGATTTACCTTTTGACCCATCTTCTCCTCCTTACTCCATTTCAGCTACTGTAACGTGGATGTGGCTACTTCTTTTTAATATTGGATAAGCCATACCTTTTGCTTTTGGTCTAATTCTTTTCATAGTTGGACCATCATTTGCTCCAGCTTCTTTAACAATTAGATTTTCTCTATCAAGGCTTAGGTTATGCTCAGCGTTTGCTACAGCACTATTAAGTACTTTATAAAGCTCAGTAGCTCCTCTTTTAGGAGAAACTTTTAACATTGCTAACGCTTCGTCAACTTGTTTTCCACGTATTTCTTTGCAGATGTAGTTTACTTTTAAAGGAGATATTCTAACGTATTTTGCGATTGCTTTTGCTTCCATCTAAATATCCTCCTTAATTTAATCTAGTAGTATCTTCAGTTCTCGCTTCTTTATCTGTATGAGATCTGAAAGTTCTTGTAGGAACAAACTCTCCTAGCTTATGTCCTACCATGTCTTCTGTAATATATACTGGAACATGTTTTCTTCCATCGTATACTGCAATTGTATGACCAATAAACTCAGGGAATATTGTTGATCTTCTTGACCATGTCTTTACAACTTCTTTTGAGTTAGATTCATTTAAACTATCTATTTTCTTTAAAAGATGTTCGTCTGCGAAAGGTCCTTTTTTTAATGATCTAGCCATTTATTACCTCTTATCTTCTTTTCTTTCTACGTCTTCTTACGATATATTGATCAGTCTTTTTATTATTTCTAGTCTTATATCCTAAAGCTGGTTTACCCCAAGGAGTAACAGGACTTGGTCTACCGATAGGAGTTCTACCTTCCCCACCACCATGAGGGTGATCTACAGGGTTCATTACAGAACCTCTAACTGTAGGTCTCTTACCTAAGTGTCTATTTCTACCTGCTTTACCAATTGTGATATTTGAATGCTCTTCATTACCTACTTCACCAATTGTAGCTTTACAATCTAGTAAAACCATTCTCATTTCAGATGATGGTAATCTTAAAGTAGCATATCTACCTTCTTTAGCCATAAGTTGAGCACTTGTACCAGCACTTCTAACTAGTTGTCCACCTTTACCTACTCTCATTTCGATGTTGTGGATTACAGTACCGACTGGGATAAATCTAAGTGGTAATGCGTTACCTATTTTAATATCTGCATTTACTCCAGATTCTATAGTATCTCCAACTTTTAATCCTTTAGGAGCTAATATATATCTTTTTTCACCATCAGCATAGTGAAGAAGTGCTATATTAGATGTTCTATTTGGATCGTATTCAATAGAGAAAACTTTTGCTGGGATATTATCTTTATCTCTTTTAAAATCGATTATTCTGTATTTTCTTTTGTGTCCCCCACCTTGGTGTCTTACAGTGATTCTACCTTGTGAGTTTCTACCTGCATTTTTCTTTAGTGGAGCTAATAAACTTTTTTCTGGTGCCACTTTTGAGATTTCTTCAAAAGTATGTCCTGACATTCCTCTTCGTCCAGGAGTCGTCGGTTTATAAACTTTAATTGCCATATTTTCCTCCTAGTCCTACATTCCTTCAAAGAACTCTATTGGTTTAGAATCTTCAGTAAGTTTAATTACTGCTTTTTTAAAGCTTGGAGTTCTACCTGAAGTTTTACCTTGTCTTTTTGCTTTACCTTGTCTATTTTGTGTATATACTTTTTGTACCTTTACTCCAAAGATATGCTCAATAGCTTCTTTGATTTCTGGTTTAGTAGCTTTTTTATCTACTATAAAAGCATATTTATTTTCAGCCATAATATCATAACTTTGTTCAGTTATTAACGGTCTTTTTATAATGTCGTAATATCTTTCTTCTTTATTCATTACGCAAATACCTCCTCGATTTGATCAAGAGCTTCTTTTGTAATAATTAAAGAGTCATATTTTAGAAGATCATACACGTTTAAAGTGTTTGCGTTTGTAGTTTCTACATAAGGAATGTTAGAAGCAGATTTAATGATATTTTTATCTGGGTTTTTAATTACGATTAAAGCTTTTTTCTTAGCATTAATAGCACTTAAAACATTTACCATATCTTTAGTTTTTGGAGCTTCCATCTTTAACTCATCTAAAATTATTAACTCGTTTTCTTGTAGTTTTGATGTTAAAACTGAGTATAGAGCTATTCTTCTAATTTTCTTAGGAGTAGTGTAGCTATAATCACGAGGTTTTGGAGCAAATACTACCCCACCACCTTTCCATTGAGGTGATCTAATACTACCTTGTCTTGCTCTACCAGTTCCTTTTTGTCTCCAAGGTTTTTTTCCTCCACCTCTTACCTCAGCACGAGTTTTAGCAGATTTAGTACCTTGTCTTTTATTTGCAAGAAGGTTCTTAACTACTGTATATACAGCATGCTCATTAATTTCAGCATCAAATAATACTGGGTTTAGTTCAATTTCACCCGCATTTTCGCCTTTTACATTTAACATATTAATTTTTGGCATTTAACAGATCCTCCTTTTCTTATTTCTTAACAGTTTCTTTAACGTATACTAGGCCTTTTTTAGGTCCTGGAATAGCGCCTTTTACTAACATAAAGTTGTTTTCATTATCTACTCTTATAACTTCTAGATTTTGAACAGTAACTCTTTTGTTACCCATTTTTCCAGCCATTCTATGGTTTTTCCAAACTCTAGCTGGATAAGAAGCAGCACCCATACCACCAGCAGTTCTATGCAATTTAGAACCGTGAGTTTCTCTACCTCTTTGGAAGTTATGTCTTTTTACCATACCTTGAGTACCTTTACCTTTTGAAGTACCAGTAATATCAACAAATTCACCAGCTTCAAAAACGTTAGGATCGTAGTTATCTCCGATATTATATTCTTCAGTAGATTCTACTTTAATCTCTCTTAGATATTTCTTTGGCTCAATACCAGCTTTTCCAAAATGACCTTGTCTAGGTTTTCTTACGTTTTTAGCTTTTATATCGCCAAAACCTACTTGGATAGCTTCGTAGCCATCATTTTCTGTAGTTTTCTTTTGTACAATAACTTGTGGTTCAAACTCGATAACTGAAACAGGAATTAAATTTCCATTTTCAGAGAAAACTTGAGTCATACCAACTTTTCTTCCGATAGCGTATTTCAAAATATACCTCCTAATTTATAGCGGATTACACTATTGCAATCATATAAAGGAATAATTTATCTTAAATTATAACTTTATTTCTATATCAACACCGGCTGGCAGATTAAGCTTCATTAAAGCATCAACAGTTTCTTGACCTGGGTTTAAAATGTCAATAAGTCTCTTATGAGTTCTTTGTTCAAACTGTTCTCTAGAGTCTTTGTGTTTATGCACAGATCTTAAAATAGTAACTATTTCCTTTTCAGTAGGAAGTGGAATAGGACCTGATACATTCGCACCTGTAGGTTTTACCGCATCTAATATTCTTGCACAAGATGCATCTACTAACTCAGCATCATAAGCTTTAAGCTTAATTCTTATTTTTTGTTCACTCGCCATAATATCCTCCTAATCGCAAGTATTGAGCTTACTACTAGGGTTTGCGTTACACGTTGCCGGGTGTTTAATAATTTCCCGGTTAAAAAACAGCAAACTTCTAGTCGCTCGAATTACATCGAACATACTCCGCAAAAATTCCCTCTGTATGCGAAAATTTCCCACTTGCTGTTTTGGGTTTCGCATAGGAGCAACCTCTTGCATCAATGCATATTTAAAAACGTTCCTATATTATACATTAATCTGCATAGAATTAAAAGTAATTTTTACTTAAAACTATGTAAAATATGCCTAATATTTTTGGTAACTTTAATATCATACCATATATTTTTTAAATATCAAGTAAAATTTACAATTTTTTTAAAAATTTTTCTATGTACCTTATTCATGTTATTATATATATAGGATAAAACTTTTAAATCTACTATATATAAAGGAAGAAAATATGAATCACGAAGAATTTACAAAACTTAGATTTAGATATAGAATGTACCAAATTGGTGGTATGGCTATTTTTGGAATTGGGTTAGTTTTCTTAATTACATCTTTTATGGGAGTTATGTCTAATGGACGCACTAGCCTACCAGCCATTATTTTAGGGTTTGTCATATCTTTTTTAGGTTCTCTATTAAAAAATGTCGGAAAAGAAAGAGAAAAGCAGCTTAACGAAATGTAGTTATTTTACTGATACATATGGATTTTTATTTATATAATATCTATATAAATAGCTGGCTGCTTCACCTGACGAATCTATACCTACTCTTTTTGAAAAAACTATTTTAAAATCGCTATATCCGTCATCTTCAATATATATTTCTTGATCGCGGATATTTTTTTTATTGTCTTTTATAGTGATATCTAGAGCTTTAGTAAGTTTTCCCGGTCCATTTGTCAGATTTTTCTTTTGATAATTAGTAAGCTTATTATAACTTTTTCCAAACCTATTTATTGAAATTTCATCTATATTATTAAGTGGTTCTACCGCGCGTATAAGAACCCCCTCGCCATTATCTATATCGCCAGTAATAATATTTAGCATATAATGTATTCCATAAGATAAATATACATAAATATGACCCCCTTCTAGATACATGGCCTCATTTCTCTTAGTTTTCCTACCATTAAAGCTATGAGATGCTCTATCATTAAATCCAGCATAACTTTCTGTCTCAACTATTCTAGATTTTATAATCTCGCCATCTATTTTTCTACATAAAACTTTACCTAAAAGTTCAGGTCCAACAAATAAGCTATCTCTTTTAAAAAATTTTTCATCTAAAATCATATATTTCCCTCAATTTAAAAAAGAGACCTAAGCGTCTCTTTATTTAAAAACTTTTACTCTCTTATTTATATCTATTTTTTCTTTCTTCTCTGGTTCTTCTAAGATATTCCCAAAAACCATTTGTGATAATAAAACCCAATCTTTCGGCACATCAAACATCTCTCTTACCATCTTATCTATGACTGGATTATAGTGCTGTAAACTCGCCCCAAGGCCTAATTCTCTTAAAGAAGTCCATACATTTATCTGAGCCATACCAGATGATTGAAGCGCCCACGATTCAAAATGCTCTGCATAATTTTCATATTTTTTTCTACGCTCGTCAACTACCTTATCATCATAGAAAAATAAAATCGTTCCAGCACCAGCTTTAAAACTATCTATTTTTTCTCGTTTTACTTTACCTTCAAATACATCAAATATATTATCCCATAATTTTTTATGATAATCACCATAGGCTAATATCGCCCTTTGGGACTGCATATTTATTGCATCTGGAACATAATATAAAACATCTTTTAATACTTCTTCTATTTTTTCTACTGGTACATCAATATTATCATCAATTTCATAATATGATCTTCTATTTTTTAGTAATTCAATATTTTTAAGCAAAATTACACCTCTATATTTGTTGATATTATTAAATTACCCAAAAATTATTTTATTCACTCTGATTTTATACTCTCGCCAGTAAGATAATCTATAGAAACACCTTTTTCAATATTTTTTACATATACCTTAAATTTTATGCCAGCTCCATTATCTTCTATTGAATACGCCTCCATCAGCACTCCTCTAGCTAGGAGCTCATTATCCCTAAAATCTGGACTTACTCGATATCTAACCCTATTTCCAGTATTTACTATATAATCATAGATTATAATCTCATAAGGTAACATCCCAAAGTTATTAAATGATTTAGTTCCTGTCATTAAGTTATTGATATTGGCATTTTCTCCTGAAAACATAAAAGCTATAAGATGACATCTATTATATAAAACACCACCTTCAATAAAGTCATAACCCTTCTGTTTCCATCCAGTCGGCTTTATATGTCTTATCTCTCCACGCTTCTTGTTAGGAAAAGATTCTATCCCAATAATCGCATTAGCAGGTCCCACTCTATTTAATTTATCAAGTGGGGAAAATTCTCGATATACCCCACTATACTCTAAATCATGGAGTGTAAAAGATGGATTTTCTTCATATATTATATATTGATTATAAGGTTCATCAGGTCGTTCATAATTTTTAGGCATATGATCAGAAACATAATGCTCAAGTTTTAGAAAATCCTCGACCTTTCTAACCTTATATCTATCTATATTAAATATCCCAAAAATTATAACCGCCGCTAAAAGTAGATATAATACTTTTTTAAAATTATTTTTCTTTTTATTTATCTTATTAAATCGTTTTCTATTTATTTTTTTAGCCATGAATTATATTATA
>JASBZD010000013.1 GCA_029983595.1 Peptoniphilaceae bacterium | reverse complement strand
CAGTTTTATTAGACCTTATTTTTGGCGACCCTTATAATTTGCCACATCTTATAAAGCTTATGGGAAATATTATATCTCTAGAAGAAAAAGCTGTTAGAAAAATATTTAAAACTGACAATGGTCTACTATTCGGTGGGATTTTAATGGTCGCTATAAATATCTGTCTTTCAATTTTTCCTACATATTATTTATTTAAAATTCTTCCAGGTTATTTATCAAAAATAGCAAGAGTCATTATTTATTATTATTGTATCTCTGCACGCACCTTAGATTTTGAAGCATCAATGGTCGGAACAGAGTTATCGAAATCGCTAGAAAAAGGAAGAGATAGATTAAAATATATTGTAGGTCGTGATACTACAGAATTATCTAAAGAAGAGGTAATTACTGCGACTGTAGAGACTGTAGCTGAAAATACTTCTGATGGGGTGATTGCTCCTTTATTTTATATTTATATTTTAGGCCCAATAGGGGGAATATTATATAAATTTATAAATACAATGGATTCAATGATCGCATATAAAAATGAAAAATATTTTTATCTTGGCAAGGCTGCTGCTATTGTAGATGATATTTTTAATTATATTCCTGCAAGACTTACTGGCGTTTTAATGGCTATTCAAACTTTTAATATAGAGAAGATTAAAAAAGCATTTAGATATATGAAAGAGTTTGGTAGAGCGCATGCTAGCCCTAACGCAGGATATCCAGAGTCAGCAATTTCTTCTATTTTAGATATTAAACTAGGCGGAGGACATTATTATTTTGGTGAATATGTAGAAAAACCAGATATAGGATACGGATTAAAAGAAGTAGGATTAGATGATATTTCTAAAACTATAAAAGTTATGTATATGACTGAATTTTTACTTATTATTTTGATGATTGTTACCGAATTTATAACAAAATTTCACTTTTTTGTAACCATTAAGTTTTTTTAAATATATATAATAAAATTATTGGAGGATATATATATGAAAAGAAAATATTTAATAGCTACACTTGCCACATCGCTATTACTTAGTGGTTGCAACGCAGCTAATAGCCCTGATACCAATGAAAGTGAAAATAAAGTTAATTCAAAAATAGAAACTAGTGTGCCTAAAACTGAAGAGGCCAGTTCAAAAGAAGTAGATGAAGTAAAAGATAAAAAAACTTCAGAAGAAGATCAAACCTTAGAAGAGACAAGTTATATTTCAAGCAGTGGTTATGGCGTAAATATCCCAAATAACCAATCTGAGATGAGTGCCGAAGATATAATTTCTAAATATAAAAAGATATTTAATATAGATAATATTGCAAGTATTAAAGATGTGAGTATTGATGAAAATTCAGATGGTAAATTTAAAACTTATGCTATAAGTTATACTGGTGAAGATGACGAAAGCATAACATTAAATACAGATATGTATGGAAATCTAATATTTTATAGTACTTATTTTAGTAATGAAAAATCAGAAAAGCTATCTGATGATGCCCCTATGGATGCTATAAATAGACTTTTAAAAGATCTATATGGTGAAAAGTCTAATGATTTTATTATAGAAGAAAATAAAGCTGGATATACTATGGGAGATCCTAATCTAAATTTTACAGCTAAACGTGCAGTAAATAATATACCTTTAGATACAGATTTTATTAGCATTACTTATGATTCAAAACTTAATTTAATTACTAATGTTAGTGTAACTACTGCAACCAACTATGACTTTTCAGATGCAAGCTATTTTCCTGATTCAAAAAATACATCGACTGTAGATGAAGCCTATACAAAATTTAAAGAAGTAAATAAGTTATATAGAGGATTTTTAGGTAGTTATGATTATAATAATGAAGCTATTAATTATAGCGAAGTGCTAGCTACATTAGATAAAACTGTACCTTTAGATGCTAAAACTTTAGAACCTTTATATAACTATAGTGATCAACCATTATTAGATAGACCATATAGAGATTATGAAAAATCTGAAGCTGCAGTAGATTCAGCATCTTTATCTCCTGAAGAACAAAAAGCAGTAGATTTAAATAAATCACAAAAAAGCCTTTCTGAAGCTGAAAAAAAAGCAAGAGAGCTATTTAATCTTGAAGGATATAAATTATCATACTCAAATCTATCTAGCATATTTAACTCAAATGACAAAAAAATATGGAATTTAAGTTTTAGTAAAGATGGAAATGAAGATATTGTAATGTCATTTTTAGCTGATAAATTGACTCTTGAGTCTTATGGAAATTATGGGACAGAAATAAAAACTGGAAATGAGATAAAGGATTCAGAATCAATTATGTCAATTGCTAATGAGTTTTTATCTGAAAAAGCAGCTATGAATCTTAAAGATTTACATCTAACAGAACAAAGTAAATATCTGGGTGCGGGAGATGTACACAGTCTAACTTATATTAGAAAAATAAGTCCAGATAGTTATATAATTTCAGATAAAATCCAAGTTACAGTAAATAAAAAAACTGGAGAAGTAGTAGGCTTTAATAAATATTGGGATTATGATATAAAACCAAAAGAGCTTTCTAAAAAGACAAGTGAAGATGAAGCTTATAATCTTATTAAAGATAAATTAGATTTTAATTTAAGATATATTCCAGTAAAAGATTCTGATAAGATTTCAATAAAATTATCCTATAAATTATCTAATGGCTCTAGTCCATGGTCATCAAATATTGTAGTAGATGATGAGACAAAAAAAGTAACTGACGAGTTTGGGTCTAACTTTGAAGATGAAGATGAGTTAAATTATGAAGATATAGATGATGCTAAAGATCCAGAAAAAATAAAAGAACTTGCTAGATTTAAAATTGGATATTTTGATGAAAAACTAAATCCAAAAGACCAAGTTAAAGAAATTGATTTCTTAAAAATTCTTGCTTCAGATATAAGCTCTCCAACTTTTGTTAAAAATGCTTCTGATGAAGATATTTATGATCTTTTAGAATCTAATCATATCTTAGATAAAGACGATAAAAGCCCTGAAAGACTTATTACTCAGGTTGATTTAGCTAGATATATGATAAGATTTAAAGGCTATAATGATGTAGCAAGTCATAATAATATTTTTAAAGATGACTATTTAGATATTGATAGTACTGATAAAGATTATGGATATCTAGTATTAGCAAAAGAGTTTAATATTATAGAATCTAATGATAAAAAATTAGAGCCTAGAAAAAAAATAACTCGTGAAGAGGCCCTATATGATTTTTATAATTATAAACAATTTGAGATAAATAAATAATTTGACATTGAATGTTTATTGTTGTATTATTCACTTATTGAAATACGTTTGATCAGAAGAGTAATTTGTCAGATAAATTTTAGCGAGTCGATTATGGTGAAAAGTTCGATATTTTATGACAGATGAATAACGACTGTGAGTATCTATTTTGAAATTTAAGTAGATTTAGAAGAGTGATGCACTTTATAGCATTTTAAAGTTGGGTTGTTTTTCAACCAATTTGGGTGGTACCGCGAATTTTACCTTCGTCCCTTATATAGTGACGGAGGTTTTTTTATTATAAAAATTTAAGTATTGCCATCTATATGTAAAAATTTTAGTTTACATTTTGTATTAAAAAGGAGTTAATATGAAGTTTAAAAGAACGCATTACTGCGGAAGAATTAGTGAAGCAGATATTGATAAAGAAGCTGTTTTAAGTGGCTGGGTTCATACTGTAAGAGATATGGGCGGGGTTATTTTTATTGACTTACGTGATAAAACTGGTGTATCTCAGGTGGTATTTAATGAATCAGAGTTTAATAAAGAGATATATTCTGACATTGAAAGACTACGTAATGAGTTTGTTATAGCTGTAAAAGGTGTGGTAGAAGAAAGAGATGAGGAAACTTATAACCCTCGTATCCCTACAGGTACTGTAGAGCTACGTGCTTGTGATATAGAAATTTTATCTAAATCAGCACCAATTCCTTTTCCAGTGGAGGATAATATCGATGTAAGAGAAGATCTTAGAATGAAATATCGTTATATCGATTTACGCCGTCCTAAGATGTACGAAAACCTACTTTTAAGAAATAGAGTTTTAAAAAGTGTGCGTGAATATCTTGAGGAAAATGAGTTTGTAGAGGTAGAAACTCCTATCTTAACAAAATCTACTCCAGAAGGCGCGAGAGATTATCTAGTTCCATCTCGTGTTCACCAAGGAGAGTTTTATGCACTTCCTCAGTCTCCACAAGTTTTCAAACAAATCCTTATGGTTTCTGGGTTTGATAGATATTATCAAGTAGCTAGATGCTTTAGAGATGAGGACTTAAGAGCTGATAGACAGCCAGAATTTACCCAAGTCGATATTGAGACTTCTTTCTTATCTGAACCAGAGATTTTAGTAATAATTGAGAAGCTATTTAAAAAGATTTTTAGAGATGTTTTAGATATTGATATAAAAGAAGACTTTGAAGTTTTAACTTATCAAGATGCTATGGATAGATATGGATCTGATAAGCCTGATACTCGTTTTGGATTAGAGATAGTTGATGTTACTGAAGAAGTAAAAAACTCTAGCTTTAAAGTATTTACTGACGCTCTAAAAAACAATGGAACAGTTCGCTCGATTAATATTAAAGGTGGAAATAGCTTTACTCGTACTGAGATAGAAGAACTTACTGAAGAGGCGATAAACTGGGGCGCTAAGGGTATGGCGTGGATAGCTATCGACAATGACGGAAATCTACGTACTATATTAGATAAATATTTTTCTAAAGAGGATATGGATGCCTTATTAGATAAAATGGGTGTAGAACCTGGGGATATGCTTATTTTCTCTGCAGATTCAGTTGATATGACTTATAGAGTTTTAGGTGGGCTTAGATTATATATTGCAGATAAGCTTGGTCTAAGAAAAAAAGACGAGTTTAAATTTAATATAATTATAGATTTCCCACAATTTGAATGGTCAGATGAGCATGGAAAATACGATGCTATGCACCATCCATTTACTATGCCAAAAATAGAAGATTTAGAATATCTTGATACTGATCTTTCAAAAGTCAGAGCACAAGCTTATGACTTTGTTCTAAATGGGGTAGAACTAGGTTCTGGTTCTATAAGAATCTACGATAGAGATTTACAAGAAAAAATGTTTCAAGTAATTGGTCTTTCAGATGAAGAAATTAACTCACGTTTCTCACATATTCTTGAAGCATTTAAATATGGTACTCCTCCTCATGGTGGATTTGCGTTTGGGTTAGATAGATTAGTTATGCTTATGGCTAAAGAAGATTCTATCCGTGAAGTTATAGCTTTCCCAAAAAATAGAGAAGCAGAATGTCTATTAACTGAAGCTCCATCTAAAGTAGCAGATATCCAGCTTGAAGAGCTTGGTCTTATTACTGTAGATGAAGAAGGTAATTATATTACTGGGATGCATGAGTCTATTGAGAAAAAAGCTGAAATATCTCTAGAAAATCTAGCTGATATGTCAATGCTTAATATAGATGAGTCTTCTAAAGTTATATTTAAAAACTATATAGATATGATGAAAGAAACTACTGAAGAACTTAGAAGGCTAGATCTTTCTAACTATGAAGAGACAGTAAATATTTTCCCTATTGAAAATAGTTTTAGAAAAGATGAAGTTAAAAAAGAATTTACTAGAGAAGAGTTACTAGAAGGTGTACCTTCATATGAAGGATATGTTTTAGTACCTACTATAATAGAAGAATAAGGAGTAAAAAATGACAGATATTAAAAAATTTGAAGAATATTTTGATTTAGTAGAAAAAGAAAATAAAGAGACTCCTTATTTTAGAACAATTTGTAAAGATGAGGCTCTAAAAGAGTTAGAAAATATCGAGAACCCTATCCCATTAGTAGTTTCAGATAATATTTCTACTAAAGGAATTAGAACTACTTGTAACTCTGAGGCTTTAAGAGATTATATTCCACCATTTGACGCTACAGTAATAGAGAGATTTAAAGAAAATGGCGGAGTTATCCTAGGAAAAACTATATCTGATGAATTTGGGGTAGGAAAAACTGAAACTAGTTTTGGAACTAATATCGCAGTATCTAAAGGCGAGGGAATTATTGGACTTACTACTGCTGCAAAAGGATATTTCCATCTAGGGGCTAACGAATATAATCTTTATTCTTATTCACCAACTTATGGATTAGCATCTAGATATGGAGTATTTTTACAAGCAGGTTCTATAGAAAAAATAGCTGTTATTTCTAAAGAATATGACGATCTAAAAAAAGCTGCATCTATAATTATTGGAAAAGATAAAAGAGATGGAAATACATTTGATTTAGATATAGATTTTAGTGAATATGAAAATATAGATCTAGAAGATATTACTTTAGCTGAATTAGATATAACTGGAGATTTTAAAGATGAGTCAGCTGCATTAAAAAATACTAGCCTAAATATTAAGTCAGAAGTTATGGAAAATATAAAATATGCTCTTCCAACTTTTGAGATTTTATCAGCTGGTGAGTTTGCTACAAATATGGAAAAAATTGATGGAATAGGTCTAGGTCATAGATCAGAAAACTATTCTAACTTTGATGAGCTTTATAAAAACTCTAGATCAGAGGGAATGGGAATAGATGTCCAAGAAAAAATAATGTTTGGTAACTTTGTACTAAGTGGAGAAAATTTCCAAAACTATTATGTTCAAGCTATGAAAGCTAGAACTATGATAAAAGAAAACTTTGATAAAATATTTGAAAAATATGAGTTTTTAGTAGCTCCAATAAGTCTACATTATACTACAGCAGTAAAATTAGCTGGACTTCCATCACTTTCTATTCCATTTAATGATGATGGTATACTTTTAATTACTAAAGAATTTAATGACAAGAGACTTTTAAGTCTTGGTAAAGAAATTATAAAAAATATTAAGGAGGCCTAAAATTGTCACAACAAGATTATGAAATAGTAATGGGACTTGAGGTGCACTGCGAACTAAATACAAAATCAAAAATTTTCTGCAGCTGCTCTACTGAGTTTGGGTCAGATCCTAATGAAAATACTTGTCCTGTATGTATGGGGCTTCCAGGGGCTGTTCCAGTTTTAAATGAAGAAGTAGTAAATAAAGCTATAAAAGCAGGTCTTGCGACTAACTGTGAAATTACTAGACGCGGTCGTCAAGAGCGTAAAAACTATTTCTATCCAGATTTAGGACGTGGATATCAGATTTCACAAGGAGATAACCCAATTTGCCATGATGGATATCTAGATATAGAAACTAGCGAAGGCTCTAAAAGAATAAGAATTGAGAGAATTCATATTGAAGAAGATGCTGGAAAGCTAGTTCACGAAGAGGGAGTAGGCTCACTAGTAGATAATAACCGTTCTAGTATGCCACTTGTAGAAATAGTTTCAAAACCTGATTTAAATAGTGCTGAAGAAGTTATAGCTTATCTACAAAAACTTAGAGCACATATGATATATGCAGGAGTTTCTGAAGCTAAGATGAATGAAGGATCTTTCAGAGCTGATGTAAACTTATCTGTTCGCAAAAAAGGCGATGAAAAACTAGGCACAAGAGTTGAGATGAAAAATATGAACTCTTATCAATCTATTAAATCAGCTATCGAATATGAAGCAAATCGTCAAATAAATGCACTAGAAAAAGGCGAAGAGTTATTCCAAGAAACTCGCGGATATAACCAAGATACTAAAAAGACTTTCTCGATGAGACGTAAAGAAACTGCTACTGATTATAGATATACTCCAGATCCAGATTTACAACCTATAGTAATTTCTGATGAAAAGATAGAATCTATAAGAAAAGATATGCCAGAGCTTCCAGATGAAAGAAAAAATAGATATGTAAAAGAATTTAAGATCACAGAATATGATGCTGAAAAACTAGTTACATCTAAAGAATTAGCTGAATTTTTTGAAAAAGCATCTAATGGAGTAGAAGATTATAAACTTGTATCTAACTTAATAACTACTGAAATATTTAGACTTGCTGATTTAGAAAACTTTAAAGTTCCATTTGAGGCATCTAAACTTACAGAAGTGGTAAAAAACTTAGAAAGCGGAAAAATTAACCTAAGTGCAGCTAAAAAAATTATAGATGCAGTATGGAATGATCCTTCTATTGATATATCTTCTTATATACAATCTGAAGATTTAGAACAAATCAGCGACAAAAATGAACTTTCTGCTATTTTAGATGATGTATTATCTAAAAATAAAAAAGCAGTAGAAGAATATAAATCTGGAAATGAAAAAGCTGTACAGTCTATTATCGGGGGAGTAATGGGTGCTACACGCGGAAAAGCTAACCCACAAGTAATTATTGAACTTATTAAAGAAAAAATATAAATATAATTTAATTGGGTATTTCTATTTATAGATATGCATTATTAGATTGGAGAATAAATGAGAGAGTATAATCATAAAGAAGTAGAAAAAAAGTGGCAAGAGTATTGGGATGTTAACCATACTTTTGAGACTAAAATAGAAAAAGATAAAGAAAAATCATATTTACTAGTGGAGTTTCCTTATCCTTCTGGGGATGGTCTTCATGTAGGTCATGCTCGTCCTTATACTGCATTAGATGTAGTAGCTAGAAAAAGAAGACTAGAAGGAAAAAATGTTTTATATCCTATGGGATGGGATGCATTTGGGCTTCCTACTGAAAACTATGCTATAAAAACTGGTATCCACCCTAGAATAGTAACTGAAAAGAATATAGCTAATTTTAAACGACAAATTAAATCAATGGGTATGAGTTTTGACTGGTCTCGTGAAATAAATACGACAGATCCAGAATATTATAAATGGACTCAATGGATTTTTATTCAGTTATTTAAAAATGGTTTAGCATATAAAACAGAAATGCCAATAAATTGGTGTCCATCTTGTAAAGTAGGGCTAGCAAATGAAGAAGTAATCCAAGGTCACTGTGAAAGATGCGGTGAAGAAGTAGAGCAAAAAGTAAGAAGTCAGTGGATGCTTAAAATTACTGAGTATGCTGATAAACTTATTGACGGACTTGATAAAGTAGATTACTTTGATAGAATTAAAGCCCAACAGGTTAATTGGATTGGCAAAAGTACTGGTGCAGAGTTAGATTTTAAATTGAAGGATACAGAAGATTATCTAAGAGTATTTACAACTCGTCCAGATACAATTTTTGGTGCTACTTATATGGTAATCGCACCAGAGCATAAACTAATTGAAAAATATAGAGATAGAATCGAAAATATTGATGAAGTAGATTCTTATAAAGAAAAGGTATCTCATTTATCAGAGTTTGAGCGTACTGAGATGAGTAAATCTAAAACTGGGGTAGAGTTAAAGGGATTAAAAGCGATAAACCCGTTCTCAAATGAAAAGATTCCAGTTTGGATTTCAGATTATGTACTTTCAACTTATGGAACTGGTGCTATTATGGCGGTACCAGGACATGATGAAAGAGATTACGAATTTGCTAAAACTTTTGGACTTCCAATTCTAGAAGTAGTAGATGGCGGAAATATAAATGAAGCTGCTCATACTGATATAGAAACTGGAACTATGATAAATTCTGGATTTTTAGATGGGCTTTCTGTATCAGATGCGATAGAGAAAGCTATTAAATATGCTGAAGATAATGAAATTGGTACTAAAAAGGTAAATTATAAATTACGTGACTGGGTATTTTCTCGCCAAAGATATTGGGGTGAGCCAATTCCTATTATTCACTGTGAAAAATGTGGACAAGTGCCAGTTCCAGAAGAAGAACTTCCATTAGAATTACCAGATGTAGAAAATTATGAGCCATCTCATGATGGTTCTTCACCTATAGCTATGATGACTGATTGGGTAGAGACTACTTGCCCACACTGTGGCGGTCCTGCTCAGCGTGAAACTGATACTATGCCACAATGGGCTGGTTCTAGTTGGTATTTTTTAAGATATCTAGATCCACATAATGATAAAGAATTAGCAAGTAAAGAAGCTTTAGACTATTTTATGAGCGTAGATTGGTATAATGGTGGAATGGAGCATACTACGCTGCATTTATTATATTCAAGATTTTGGTATAAATTCCTATATGATATAGGAGTAGTGCCTAATGACGAACCTTATAATAAGCGTACTTCTCATGGTATGATACTAGGTTCTGACGGCGGAAAAATGAGTAAATCTCGTGGAAATGTATTAAATCCTGATGATATTATTAATGAATATGGTGCCGATACATTACGTGCATATGAGATGTTTATGGGGGATTTTGAAAAAAGTGCACCTTGGTCTACTGAGAGTCTTATCGGTACTCGTAGATATTTAGATAGAGTTTGGGCTTTACAAAATATCCTAGTAGATGGTGATGAATATTCTTCTGATTTAGAAGTATTATTCCACCAGACTATAAAAAAAGTAACTGAAGATTATGAAACTTTAAAATTTAATACAGCAATAGCACAGCTTATGACTTTATTAAATGCTATTAATAAAAAAGGTGAAATTAATAAAAAAGAACTAGAGACTTATTTAATTTTACTTAATCCAGTAGCACCTCATATTACTGAGGAGTTATTTGAAATAGCAGGATTTGATAGACCAATAACTAAATCAATGTGGCCTATTTATGAAGAGGAAAAAACTGTACTTTCTGAAGTTGAGTATGTAGTTCAAATAAATGGAAAAGTTAAGATGAAAGTTAATGCTTCTAAAGATGCTACACAAGATGAGATAAGAGATATTATTTTTGGATCAGAAGAAGGTAAAAATCTTTTAGATGGTAAAAATATCGTAAAAGAAATTTACGTTCCTGGAAAGCTATATAATATTGTTGTTAAATAAAAGGAAATAGAATAAACAAAGAGGGGGATTTCCTTTGGAAAAAATAGTAGTAGAAAATAGTGGCAAACTTAATGGAAGGGTAAGAGTAAGTGGAGCTAAAAACTCTACTTTACCTATTATTGCCGCTTCGCTTCTAGGGACGGAAGATATCATTTTAGAAGAGGTTCCTAGACTTAAGGATGTAGAAATAATATGCGAGGTACTTCGCGCTCTTGGTGCTACTGTAGAAGATATAGATGAGCATACTATAAGAATTAACTCAAGTAATCTAAAAACTTATGAGACCAAGTTTGATCTAATGAATAAAATGAGAGCTTCATTTTTAGTAATGGGGCCACTTTTAGGGCGTATTGGTAAAGCTAAATGTGCTTTGCCGGGAGGTTGTACTATTGGTGCTCGTCCGATAGATCTTCATCTTAAAGGTTTTAGTGCTCTAGGTGTAGAATATACAGAGCATTATGGCGATTTAGAATCTGGTGAAGATTCATATATTCTAGCTCATACTGAAAAGTTAGTAGGAGATAAAGTATATTTAGATTTTCCTTCAGTAGGGGCTACAGAGAATATTATGATGGCGGCCGTTTTAGCTAAAGGACGTACTATAATTGAAAATGCAGCTATGGAGCCGGAGATAGTAGATTTATCTAACTTTTTACGTAAACTTGGGGCTAATATTAAGGGAGCTGGAACTAATACAATAATTATCGATGGAGTAGAAAAACTTCATGGAGCACGTCATCAGATAATTCCAGACCGTATTGAAGCTGGTACTTTTATGGTTGCTGCGGCAATTACTGGTGGAGATGTAGTAGTAGAAAATGTAATTTCAGATCACCTAAGACCTGTTATTTCAAAATTAGAAGAAGCAGGATGTGAGATTACTGAAGAAGAAGATAATATACATGTAAAAGGACCAGAAGAGTTAAAATGTATAAATATTAAAACTTTGCCATATCCAGGTTTTCCAACAGATATGCAGGCCCAATTTATGGCGATGATGACTCAGTGCGATAAAACAAATATCGTAATGGAGACGGTATTTGAAAATCGATTTATGCACGCAGATGAGTTTAATAAAATGGGCGCAGATATAAAAATAAAAGATAGATCAGCAATGGTAACTGGAGTATCTAAATTACAAGGTACAGATGTGCGTGCGACAGATTTACGCTGTGGAGCTGCATTAATTCTTGCTGGACTAGTAGCAGAGGGTGAAACTCATATTCATGATATATACCATATTGAGAGAGGATATGAGGATGTAATTAAAAAATTTAGCGGTTTAGGTGCTAAAATAAAAAGAGTAGAAGAATAAAAAATAAAAATTAGTTTAGGAATTAGTAATTTGATTTCTAAACTATTTTTTTGTAATTATTTAATTTTTTTCTATATTTAATATTAAAATTCTATATACCTGATTGACAAGTATCGAATATCGATATATAATCTAAGTATCGATAATCGATATTTAAAGGAGGTATAGCAATGTTAAAATTTAGATACTTAAGCTATTCAAACTTTGGTCTAATAAAAGAATGGTACGAGGAAATGGCAAAAGATGGATGGCAAATAGAAAAAATACCTTTACCATTTTTACATAATTTTAAAAAATCTGAGCCAGAAGAAATAAAATATCGCATATCTCTAGCTCGAAATGAAGGGGCTTTTTCTGCATTTACAAAAGAAGAATTAGATGAGTTTGATGAAATGTCTGATGATCTTGGCTGGCATCTAATAGATAGATCATTTAATATGAATTTATATAGGCTAGAAGATGGGGCGGCTGATTCACTTTACAATGATGATATTGAAGAGATTAAAGTTTTAAATAAAGGATTAAATGGCGAGCTAATAGTTCTAATTATGTCGTTTTTAATATTCTTATTTAATTTTTCATTTATTAGTGCTACATTTTATTCTAGTGATATATTTTATGAAAATTTTATTCTATTTTTATATCCTGGAAGTATTTTACTTTTAATATTTATTTTATTATCAATTATTGATTTAATTTCATTTAAAATAAAAAATAAAAACATAGAAAAAGCAAGTGATATAAAGTTTTCCAAAATTTCTTATTCAAAATTTTATGTAGTAGCTATTGTTTTATCCCTGCTTTTTATATTTGTTGGCACTGGTTTAAATCTATTCTCGACTATCCTTAATAGAGGATTTAAAGCTACATTACCAGCCCTAGTACCCATTCTAGTCTCATTGATTATCTTTTTTACTATAAAAAATATTAAAAAGATGGATACTAAAACAATTAATAAAAAAAAGATAATGGCGATTTTATTTATATTTATTTTTATAATTATTAATCTAATAGTTCCTAAGTTGATTTTCTCAATACCGCCTTATATAGATGATTCTACTATCTCTGAAGTAAGAGAACTGCCAAAGAGTATCCTTACGGAAAGTCATATAGAATATAAATTAGAAGATCTAGGGATAGAGATTGAGAAAACTGTGGTAAAAAATAGTGATTTAGCGAAAATTTTATTTGAAAGAGAAGTAAAAAATGCCAAAAACCATCCTTATAAATCAGAAAATGTAAGTGATATCACATCTGAGTTTCCATTTGAAAAAACATATAGTCTAGCTTATGAAAATACTTATTTAATATTAAATGATAAAACTGTATTTAAAATAAATGGCGATATCTATAATGAAAAAGTATTGCAAGAGTTAGAAAAACTAATGGTGGTGTAGATATGGCTAGAGACCAGTTTCAAACACTTACCGAGCCGATGTTTTTTATATTATTAGCTCTAGATCAGGTAAGAAATGGGGCGGATATAACTTCTTGGGTAGCAGAAATTACTAAAGGGAGAATTAAACTAGCTCCCGGTACACTTTATGCATTACTGGCACAGTTTTTAGAAAATGATTTAATAATAAAAGTTGAGATGGATAAGAAGGGAAAATATTATACTCTAACAGATGAGGGAAGAAAGCTTTTAACAGACGAAGTCGAAAGACTTAGACTCTTAGTCTCAAATTATGATAATTATTTTAATAAGTAAAGAAATTAATTGCAATTTTATAAAAAGATATTTTTATAATATCAAAACATTGTCTATAAATTTAAAAGTGACCTTTGTCGAAAAGGTCACTTAACTTTATGGTGAAATATTATTTTTTTGCGAGGTTAAAATTTCTATAGATTTTTTAAATAATATGAGATATTTCCATTATTTTCATTAAATTTTAAAACTGTATTAGACTGGTTATTTAAACTTATAATTCTATAGCCTTCATAAAGTTTTACATCATTATAATATCCTGGAGTTACTATAAATACTTCTTTACCAGATTTTATAGCTTTTTTAATTTCATTATTGAAAAATGTTTTTTCTTTTTCGCCTGAAATATATTCTGGAGAACTATTCATAAATATAATATAGTTTTTTATATCTTTATTTTCTAGTGAATCTAAAAATGGTTTAAATTGTGCTGAATTAGCAGATCTTATTCCTTTGTTATTTATCTCTAGAGTTATAAATGAAGTCGCTCCATAATTTTTTATATTAAACTTATCATTTCCATTAAATTTAACTTCTGATTTAATATTATTTCTAGTTTTTTCTGACACGCCGCTTAGAGCTACTGCTACGTGGTTATTATCTAATGCAGCTATTCTATTTTGATTATCTCCTTTTCCAGAAGTATCAAGATTAGCTATAGTAAAGTTGAAACCTTGTGTTCCATCTACAACATAGTTTTTTGAATCAATTACTTTATTAGATATATCTTCAAAATCTCTATTAGCTGATACAAGGCTAGCTGATTTAAGATTTTTAAATCCTATATTAGATACTTGTTGTTTCTCGTCATTTATAACAACGCTTAACTTATCTAGATAGATATTACCTTTTAAATTAGAAGGTATAGCAGCTTCGATATATTTCCAATCTGAGAAATCTACTTTTGTAACTAGATTTGTACTCGCTTTATTTCCATTCTCATCTCTAAAATTAGCTACTATAGTTTCACCTTCAGACTTTCCTAAGACTTCAAGTCCAATATATTTTGAACTTCCTAGTGACAGTCCATTAAAGTTTAGTTCAGAAATCTGTTTCTTCTTATATGGGTTTATAGAATATACAAGATTTATATATTTTTCTCCATTATCGTCTAAAATATTATAATCTGAAGTAATTAGAGTATCGTTATTAGGTATAGTTGTAACTTTTAAATCATCTTTAAAAATATCTATATCATCTATTTTAGTGCCGACTGCTACTGGTATTACTTTTTTTATATCTTTATAAGAGGCAGTTATAAATCCATCAGCTGCTCCTTCAGAAATTGCTGTAAATTTATGATGGTCAAGTGTTCCAATTTCTGGTGAGGCTTCAAAAGTCAAATCAGCAGGGTTTAGTTTTTTTCTAAATCCTTTTTCATCTAGACCATAAATTGTTTCAAAAAAATGTTTTTTATCATTATCTAATTCCAGTTTTTCTACATCTAGTTTTATTTCTTTAATATCTGAATGAATATAGATATTTTTCTCTGTACTTAGATTTTTATAACTAGCATAAATTTTTCCATTACCAGATCCTTGAGGGCTAAATTTTCCGCTATTTATAGTGCCATTTTCTGATGAAATATTAATCTCATCGCTATTTATATTAAGTTTATTGTGGTTTTTATCATATATTTCAGCAGAAATATCATAAGAATTTCCAGACCACATATCTTCTTCAGAAACTAGTCTAATATATGATGGTTCACCAATTGGAGATTTTGAGGTTATTGAGATTCCATTTACTATCGGTCTTTCTGATCCGTCAGATGGAGCATTTACGACTACTGGTTTTTCTGTGCCTTGTTTTTTAACACCCATAGTAGTAGAACCGCCTCCGTCTAGGTTTATTGAATTAGCTGCGCCTATACTTTGCATAAATTGGGCTAGTTCTAATTCAGTCATACCGATAGATGAGTTATTTCTGCCATCTACTGTAACTAGGAAAATAGTTTTATTATTAGAATCTACTCCTATCGCTGTACGTGGTGCACGTGCTTTATTAAATTTTTTATTATCTGCTACTTTTCCACCACGAGTAAGAACATTAGCGCCACCTACAGAGAATTTAAGATTTTTATAATCTCCAAAATCAATATTTACTTTATCACCAATATTATATTTTAATAATGCATCTCCATTTTGAGTTAAAATATAAGATCCTGGTATGATAAGCATTGGTTCGCCACCGACTTTTTTATCAATTACGACCCCATTAGCTACTTGAAGCTCTACATTTCTACCACCAATTGATCTGCCGGGTGATGTTTTTCCCCAGTTTTCATCAAGGATTGATAAAGCTCTATATGGTTTTGATACTTTATTTAGAGCATTTACGCTAAGAGTATCTCCCTTTATATTTACTGTTATATTATTATTAAGTGATCCTACTCCAGCTTTTCCATCTTTTGTGATAAAAAATGAGTTTCTAGAAAATGCTGCTTCTGGAGTAGTTAGAATAATTTTTTCTTCTCCTACTAAAGAACCAAGAGCCATGGTATAATTTGTGGTTTCAAAATAGTCGCCATTTATAGCTCCTACTGTATTTTCTACATTATTCATCATATTAGATAGAGTTTCTTTATTTGATACTCCATTTGTAGAAATCATTGGTATTAGTTTACTAAAGTTATTATTATTTTCTAATTTTAATACATTTATATCTATAAATCCTGCATCACTAAATCTGTCTATTTTTACATACTCTACGCCACTTGCTATGTTTTGACGCTCTTTTACATCTTTTATAACAGAAGATGCGTATACTCTATTAGTGCTTAGAAATGCTAAAATTAAAGCTATAGAGCATATTATTTTTTTAAATCTGTTCATTTTTACCTCCATTTAGTCTAGTATAACTTATTTTATGTATTTTGTGGGTTACAGGGTCGTTACGAAAAACTAAGACTTTTAAAAATATTAAGTTATATAATATAATAGCATTATGAAAAGAATAGAAATAAGTTCAATTAAAGAAATGAAAGAGTTTGGAAATAAATTAGGAAAAAATCTAAAAGGTGGGGAGTGTATTACTCTTACTGGCGATCTAGGTGCTGGGAAAACTCATCTTACAAAGTTTATAGGAGAGGGAATGGGGATAGATGATTATATTACTAGCCCTACTTTCTCAATTTTAAATATCTATTATGGAGATATAAATCTTAATCATTTTGATATGTATAGAATCGAGGATGGATATGAGTTTAGAGATTTAGGATTTGATGATTATTTATTTTCTGATTCTGATGTATCAGTTATAGAATGGCCTGAGATAGCAAAAGATGAGCTGCCAGAATCCTTAGATCTAACTATTGAAAAATATGATGGCGAAAAAAGAGTAATCTATATAGATTATAAAGATGATAAGTATAGAGAAATAGTGGAGAATATATGAAAGTTTTAGGGATAGATACTTCGACCAGAACTATGTCGATTGCATTATTAGAAGATGAAAAAATACTAGGTGAGATGAATTTTTATTCAAATATGGATCACTCAGAAAAGCTAGTAGAAAATATAAAATTTTTATTAGAATCTAATCAGATTATGCCTAAAGATTTAGATATTATTTCTGTAGCTATAGGTCCCGGCTCATTTACTGGTATAAGAATAGGTATTGCGACTGCGATGGGAATATCTGATTTTAAAAATATCGGCACAGTTGGGGTTTCCTCACTTGAGACTTTAGCATTTAATTTTTCGAATGAAGATGAGGTAGCAATATGTGTAGATGCTAAGCGTAATGAGGTATATGGGGCGATTTATAATTTTAAAGAAAATACTTATATAGAAGACTTATATGACTTTGAAGAGTTTCTTGAAATTTTAAATAGCCATAAAAATATCGTGATAGCTGGAGATATGATAGATAAAATAAAATATTTAAAAGATGATTATTTTAGATATGCAGATTCACAAAATAATTTAAATCGCGCTATTAATCTCTGTCTTATCGCAAAAGATAGATTTGAAAAATATGGCGAAGAGGCGTTTGTAAAGCCTGAGGCAAATTATCTTACTAAATCTCAGGCAGAAAGAGATATTGAAAAGAAGAATAATAAATGATAAGAGAAGCTAGAGAATCTGATTTAGATGATATTTTTGAAATCGAGGTAGGTACAATTGATCCATGGACTTTTGGGATTTTAGAAGCTGATTTTAAAAATGAGTCTACTAATTATTTTGTCTATGAAGTTGATAATAAGGTAGTAGGGTATATTTCACTATTAAATCTAGCTTCAGAAATTCATATTAATAATATCGCTGTCGATATAGATTATAGAAATAAAGGGATTGCGACAAGTCTAGTGGAATATGGGATAGAATATTTTAAAGATAAGGATATTTTAGGTTATACATTAGAAGTAAGAGAAGATAATTATCCTGCTATAAAAGTTTATGAAAAATCAGGGTTTAAAGCAGTTGGAATACGAAAAAATTATTATTCTAATAATAAATCAGCAATAATTATGTGGAAATATATAGGAGAATAGATGTTAGTTCTAGCAATTGAGTCATCATGTGATGAAACTGCAGCTGCAGTAGTAGAAGATGGAAGAATTATAAAATCAAATATTATATCATCTCAGATTGATATACATAAAAAATGGGGAGGAGTAGTGCCAGAGGTGGCATCTCGCGCCCATCTTGAAATTATATCTCATGTAGTAGATGATGCGTTAAAAGAGGCAGGGGTAACTTTAGATGAGATAGATCTAATTGGTGCGACTCGTGGACCAGGGCTTATAGGTAGTCTTTTAGTAGGATTATCTTATGCTAAGGGTTTGGCATATTCTAATAATATCCCTTTTGTAGGTGCTAATCATATGGAAGGACATATTAGTGCCAATTATTTAGAAACCGATTTAAAACCACCATATATTTCTCTTGTAGTATCTGGTGGTCATACTTATCTAATTCATGTAAAGGATTATAGCGATTATGAAGTAGTCGGGAGAACTAGAGATGATGCAGCTGGAGAGGCATATGATAAAGTATCTAGAACTCTGGGACTTGGATATCCTGGAGGACCTGCAATTGACAAACTAGCCAAAGAGGGAAGTTCTACTATTGATTTTCCAAGAGTTACTATTAGCGATAATACTTATGATTTTTCATTTTCTGGTTTAAAGACTGCAGTTTTAAACTATTTAAACTCTGTGAAAATGAAAGGAGAAGATCCAGATAAAGCTGATGTAGCGAGAAGTTTTCAAGATGCGGTAGTAGATGTATTAGTAGAAAAAACTATGAGATTATCTGATGAACTAGGTATAAAAACTATTGCTATTTCTGGTGGAGTTTCAGCTAATGATGAGCTAAGACGCAGATTTAGTGAGCTAGAAAAAACTAGAGGAATAAAAACATATTTTCCTTCTAAAATTTTATCAACTGATAATGCGGCTATGATAGCTGCTGCATCTTTCTATCAATAT
>JASBZD010000012.1 GCA_029983595.1 Peptoniphilaceae bacterium | reverse complement strand
ATAGGTGATGTGATTTTAAACTCTTTTAAAATATTGGTAATAACTTCTTCGTCATTTCTAAAGTTAAAATATGGGTTTTTTGGCTCTTTATGAGAAGTTTTATCTTCTATAAAGTATCTTTCAAAAGTCGTCATTTTAGTTTTGCCAAAAAGTGGAGAATCTTCACCACACCATAGATACCATATTATATCGTTATAATATTCTCTATCTGATTCGTCGGTGGTATAATATGCTTCTTTTATAATTTTATTTAGTACATCTAAAAGATTTTTTCCAGATAATTCATGTCCTAAAAAAGTAGTCTTTTTAAGATTTCCATCTTCATCTAGAGGCATACATGCGTGAAGCAAAAGATTATCATTTACGACCTTATATAGATCTCCTCTATCAGCTAAAAATTTCATATGTTCGCCTAGTCTTACAGAATGTCTAAATGACTCAGTAAGTTTTTCTATTACTTCTCTCTCTTCATCAGTATAGTCTATTCCATTTTCTAGAGTAGGGAAGTTAGAATCTTTTAATTCATATTCTTCTTCATATAAATCTACAGTCTTAAAATCATCAGAAATATTTTTTAAAACATCTCTATGCTCCATTTTAAACTCTGGATGGCGATTTATGATCTGGGACTCAGCTTTAAACTGAATTATCGCTATAGCTTTATGGGCTTTAGCTAGAAGTTCAAATTCCTTTTCACGATTTGAACCTTTAGGATAAAACTCATAACAAGGATCAACAGAATAAGTTTTTAGAGCAAATGTCACTAGAGGAAGTAGATTTATACCATATCCATCTTCAATCGTAGATAGTTCGTTATATCTCATTGCGTTTCTTATAGCCGTTGCGACTAACGCCTCCGAGCCAGTATAAGCTCCATACCATACTACATCATGATTTCCATATTGGATATCTGCGTTATGATGGTTTATTAAAAAGTCTACTATATTATCAGCACTTGGTCCTCTGTCATAGATATCTCCCACTATATGAAGAGTTTCTACAGCAAATCGTTTTATAAGCATCGATAAGGCATAAATATATTTATCATATGCTTTCATTGATATTATTTCATTAAAAATAGTCTTGTAATAAAGATCTTTATGTCTATTATCTGGACTTTCAAAAATTAGCTCGCTTAGAATATATTTTAAATCCTCAGGAAAGGCAGCTACAACTTTTTCACGATTATACTTTGAGCCGACTCTTTTAGTCAGTGCGATTAAACGGCTTAAAGTTTTTTCTAAAAATTCGTCAGTAACTTTTCCCTCTTTTTCTAGAAGTCTAAGTTTAGTTTTAGGATAATATATCAAAGTCGCCAGTAAAGCTTTTTCTTCATCGTTCATCTCATCATCAAAAAGCTCGATTATATAGTTTTTAATAACACCAGATGCGTTATTTACTACATGGTAAAATGCTTCATACTCGCCATGAACATCAGATAAAAAATGTTCAGTGGGTTTTGGCATAAATAATACACTTTTTAGATCGATAATTTTTGATGTAACAATATCTATATTTTTGTAAGATCTAGAGAGAAGCTCTAAATATTTTAATCTCTCGTCAGAATAAACTTCATTTTTCACTTTATCACCTCTAGCTTAAGTATACCATACTAAATAAGAATTATTATAGATAGGAAATATATAATATGATAAAATAATAAAGTATTGGAGGAATAGAATGGACCTTAAGAAAACTATAAAATCTATAAAAGATTATCCAGCACCTGGAATAACTTTTAGAGATGTAACTACACTTTTAAAAGATGAAAAGGCTTATAAAGAGTCAGTTGATGAAATGGTAAAAATTTCAAGAAAGTACAATCCAGATAAAATAGTAGGGATTGAAGCTAGAGGATTTATATTTGGGGCGGCTGTGGCGTATGAGTTAGGCTGTGGATTTATTCCAGTTAGAAAACCTGGAAAGCTACCTAGAGAAACTTATAAAAAAAGCTATTCTCTAGAATATGGCGAGAACCAAATCGAGATTCATAAAGACGCTTTTGAAAAAGACGAAAAAGTTTTAATTATAGATGATCTTTTAGCTACTGGTGGGACTTCTAAGGCTTGTGCCGAACTTATTAAGCAGGTTGGAGCTAAGGTAGAGGCTCTGATTTTCTTAATCGAGCTAGTAGAGCTAGGCGGAAGAGATATATTAGAAGAATATAAAGTAGAGTCGCTTATAGAGTTTACAGAAGACGAAGAATAATTTTTTACAATAGGTCAAGTAAAATGCTTGACTTATTTTTTTATGGTGATATAATTACCTAGTCAACTAAAAAACTTGACCATAAATGAGGTGATTTTATTGTCAGAAGACGTTTTTAGACTTAATTCACTTTTTGATTTTTATGGCGAGCTATTAACTGAAAACCAAAGAAGTGCATTTATGTATTACTATCATATGGACTATACATTAAATGAAATTTCTGAAAAAATAGGGATCAGTAAACAGGGCGTATCTGAAAATTTAAAAAGGGCAATTAAAGAATTAGAAAATTATGAGAGAGTTTTAAAGTTAGAAGAAAAATATAATAAAATAAATAGTATTATTAGTGAAGTAGATAAAAAACTTGAGTTATTAAAAGATGAGAATTATAAAGAATTCTTAACTAAAAAACTCACAGAAATTACAGAGGAGCTTGATAAATAATGTTTGAGAGTTTATCTGATAGACTTCAAGGAGCCCTTTCTAAACTGACAGGCAGGGGAAAACTTTCTGAAGCTGACGTAGATGAGGCGATGCGTGAAGTAAAGCTTGCACTTCTAGAAGCGGATGTAAATTATAAAGTCGTTAAGGATTTTATAAAAGTAGTAAAAGAACGAGCAGTAGGCTCTGAAGTTATGGAGAGTCTTACACCTGGACAGCATGTAGTAAAAATAGTAAATGAAGAGCTTACTAATATGATGGGTGGCGAGGCGTCAAAACTTGACTTTTCTGGTCATTCTCCAGCCGTTATACTTATGTGCGGTCTGCAAGGAGCTGGTAAAACTACGACTAGTGCTAAGCTTGCTTTAAATCTAAAAAAAGATAATCGTAAACCACTTCTAGTAGCAGCTGACGTCTATAGGCCAGCGGCAATAAAACAGCTTCAAACAGTTGGAGCACAGGTAGAAGTCCCAGTATTTACGATGGGAGATGAGATTTCTCCAGTAGAAATAGCAAAAAGTTCTATAGAATACGCTAGAAAAAATGGGCTAGATACTGTAATAGTCGATACAGCAGGTCGTCTACAGATTGATGAAGCTATGATGGGTGAAATTACTTCTATTAAAGAAGAAGTTAAGCCTAACGAAATTTTATTAGTAGTAGATGCTATGACTGGTCAAGAAGCAGTAAATGTAGCTAAGACTTTCGATGAAGCGTTATCTCTAACTGGAATAGTAATGACTAAACTAGATGGGGATGCTCGTGGTGGTGCTGCGTTATCTATTAAATCAGTAGTTAATAAGCCGATAAAACTTGTCGGGGTAGGAGAAAAACTTACCGATCTTCAGACTTTCCATCCAGATAGAATGGCTAATAGAATTCTTGGCATGGGAGATGTTTTAAGTCTTATAGAAAAGGCTGAAGCTACTATAGATGAAAGAAATGCTAAAGAGTTAGAGAAAAAGCTTAGAGAGCAGAGTTTTACGCTAGATGATTATCTTGATCAGATTAGACAAGTAAGAAATATGGGGCCTATAGAAGAACTATTGGGAATGATACCGGGAATGGGAAATGCCATGAAAGGTATCACGGTAGATGAAAAAGAGTTTGACAAAGTAGAAGCAATAATACAGTCAATGACACTAGAAGAACGAGCAAAGCCAGAGATTGTAGAGCGTCAAAGAAGACAGAGAATCGCTAATGGAAGCGGGACTAATCTAAATGATGTAAATAAGCTTTTAAAGAATTTTAAAGAGCTTAAAAAAGTTATGAAGCAATTTGGCAAATATGAAAAATCGATGAAAAAAGGGAAATTTAAACTTCCTTTTTCAATATAAATTACGGAGGAAAACATGGCAGTTAAAATTAGATTAAGAAGAATTGGTAGAAAGAAAAACCCTATCTACAGAATAGTAGTAGCAGATTCTAGATCACCAAGAGATGGTAGATTTATTGAAGAGATTGGATATTATAATCCAGTATCAGAGCCAAAAATCTTTAACGTAGATAACGAAAAAGCTCTAGATTGGATTAAAAAAGGTGCAAAACCTACTGATACTATAGATAGATTGTTTAAAGAAAATGAAATTTATTCTGGAAATTACACAAGACAAACTACAACAGAATTAATTAACGAAGCTTCAAAAGTAAATAACGAAAAAAGAGCTAAAAAAGCAGCTGAAGATAAAAAACGTGATGAAGAAAAAGCTGAAGAAGAAAGAATAGCAGAAGAAAAAAGATTAGCTGAAGAAAAAGCTGCAGCTGAAGCGGCAGCAGCCGAAGCTGAAGCTGAAGAATCTTCTGAAAATGAAGAAGAAACTGAAACAGAAGAATCAGTAGAATCTGAAGAAGTAGCTGAAGAAGAAACTACAGAAGAATAAAAATGGAAAAACTACTAGAAGATATAGCTAAAAACTTAGTATCTAATCCTGAAGAAGTAAAAGTAGTCTCTGAAGAAAATGAAAATGGTGATATAATCTTAAATCTTTATGTAAATGAAGAGGACTTAGGAAGAATCATCGGAAAAAATGGAAAAATTGCTAAAAATATAAGAAATATCTTAAGAGCAATTTCTCAAAGAAAAGAAAAAGAATACTATCTAAAGATAGTTGAACCAAATAACGAAAACTAATGTATATTAAGGTCGGAAGTATTACAAACTCTCATGGTATAAGAGGAGCAGTAAAAGTATATCCACACACTTTTGATGTGGAGAGATTTAATGAATATGAAAAATTATTTATTGGGGATGAAAAAATAAAAGTCCACATTAAAGAAGTTTCATTTTATAAAAATCTAGTAATCCTAACTTTTGAAGAGTTTGATGATATAAACCAAATTTTAAAATTTAAAGATCAAGGCTTATTTATACTAGAAGAAGAAAGAAAAGATTTAGATGAAGATATTTTTTATCTAGATGAGATTATAAATTCTAAAGTAGTAGATTTAGAAAATAATTATCTTGGAGAAGTAGTAGAAATAATAAATAATGCTGCAAATGATATATATGTAATTAAAAAAGATGGTAAAAATTATTATATTCCAGCTGTAAAAGAGTTTATAAAAAATGTAGATGTAGACAATAAAATTATATCTATAAACCCGATAAAGGGGATGTTTGATGAAAATTGATATTTTAACGATATTCCCAGAATTTACTAACTCTATAAAAGAATATAGCATGATAAAAAGAGGAATAGAGAATAATATAATTGAGATAAACTCGGTAGATATAAGAGATTTTACAGAGAATAAACATAAAAAAGTCGATGACTATACTTATGGCGGAGGGCCAGGTATGCTAATGACGCCTCAACCTCTAGCTGATTCGATTAAATCTGTTAAAACTGAGAACTCTCATGTAATTTATTTATCGCCACGCGGACGAGTTTTCTCACAGGAGATTTCAAAAGAACTTTCAAATTATGAACATTTAATTTTACTTTGCGGCCATTATGAGGGAATTGATCAGAGAATTATAGATAAATATGTAGATGAAGAGCTTTCTATTGGTGATTATGTTTTAACTGGTGGTGAGCTTGGGGCTATGGTAGTTATAGATACTACGATTAGGCATCTACCAGGTATTTTAGGAAATGATTTATCAAAAGATATAGAAAGTTTTGATAATAATCTTTTAGAATATGACCAATATACTAGACCTGAAGTATTTGAAGGGATGAGAGTTCCTGAAGTGCTTTTATCGGGTAATCATAAAAATATAGAAGAATTTAGAAAAGAGTCTAGAATTAAAAATACTAGGAAGACTCGACCAGAATTATTAAAAAAAATAGGAGGATAAAATGGACATTATTAATATGTTAGAACAAGAACAACTTAGAGATAACCTACCAGATTTTAACGTAGGGGACACTATTAGAGTAAATTATCGTATAGTGGAAGGATCTCGTGAAAGAGTTCAGGCTTTTGAAGGTATCGTGCTTAAAATCCAAAATAGTGGTGTAAGAACTACTTTTACAGTAAGAAAAACTTCATATGGTGTAGGTGTTGAAAGAACTTTCCAACTACACTCACCAAGAATTGCTTCAATCGAAAAAGTAAGATCAGGTAAAGTAAGAAGAGCTAAATTATACTACTTAAGAGATAGAGTAGGTAAGAGAGCTAAAGTTAAAGAAAGAAAATCTTTCTAATATATTTATAAAAATAGAAACTGCCTAGACTTGAAAAGTTTAGGTAAAATATGATAAAATTAATTGAAATATGCACACCGGTTGATACCCTAAATGGTGCCAATAATTGGTTTTTAGGCTAGATGATGCAGGTGGTAGAAAAACTAGGAGGAATAAATTAATGTCAGTAGTATCAATGAAGGAATTATTAGAAGCAGGTGTTCACTTCGGTCACCAAACTAGAAGATGGAACCCTAAAATGGCTAAGTACATTTTCACAGAAAGAAATGGTATCTATATTATAGATTTACAAAAAACAGTTGTGGAAATTGAAAGAGCTTATAACTTTATGAGAGAAGTAGCTGCAGAAGGCGGAGAAGTGCTTTTTGTTGGTACTAAAAAACAAGCTCAAGAATCTATTGAATCTGAAGCTAAAAGATCAGGAATGCACTATGTAAACCAAAGATGGTTAGGTGGTACTTTAACTAACTTTAAAACTATCCAAAGAAGAATTAACAGACTTCATGAATTAAACGAAATGGAAGAGTCTGGAGCTATGGATAACTATCCTAAAAAAGAAGTTTTAAAAATGCTAGCTGAAAGAGATAAACTAGAAAAAAATCTTGGTGGTATTAAAAATATGAAGAGAATCCCAGATTTAATATTTATAGTTGATCCTAAAAAAGAATATATAGCAGTTAAAGAAGCTCAAACTTTAGGTATTCCAACTATTGCTATTCTTGACACTAACTGTGATCCAGATGAAGTAGATTATCCAATTCCTGGAAATGATGATGCAATTCGTGCAGTTAAACTTATTGCTCAAACTATGGCAGATGCTATAATCGAAGGTAGAGATGGTGAAGTTTTATATGATGATTCTGAAGATAAAAAATCAAATGAAGAATCAAATGATAAAACTGAAGAAATCGAAGAAAATAACGAAGAAGAAACTAAAGAAGAATCTCTAGTAGAAGACGATATAGAAGAATAAAAATAATATTCGAGGGTTTTTTTAAAACTCTCGTTTGTTGTGTATAAATACTTTTATTTTAGGAGGATATTATGGAAATTAGTGCAAAAATGGTAAAAGAATTAAGAGACAAAACTGGCGCTGGTATGATGGATGCTAAAAAAGCTCTTCAAGAAAATGATGGAAACTTAGAAAAAGCTGCTGAATGGTTAAGAGAAAAAGGTATCCAAACAGCTGCTAAAAAAGCTGATAGAATCGCATCAGAAGGTATTATCGAAACTTATGTACATGGTGGAAGAATTGGGGTTATGGTAGAAATTAACTCTGAAACTGACTTTGTTGCTAAAAACGAAGAATTCCAAAAATTTGCTAAAGATATCGCTATGCATGTTGCAGCTTCAAATCCTAAATATTTAACTAGAGAAGAAGTTCCAGCTGAAGAAATTGAAAAAGAAAAATCAATCTTAACTGAACAAGCTAAAAATGAAGGTAAACCAGATCATATCATTGAAAAAATGGTAGAAGGTAGAATGGATAAATTCTATGAAGAAATAGTTTTAATGGACCAAGCTTTTATTAGAGATACTGATATTACAATTTCTCAACTTTTAACTAATTTAGTTGCTAAAATAGGTGAAAATATCAAAATTAGAAGATTTGTTAGATACGAACTAGGTGAAGGACTAGAAAAAAGAAACGAAAACTTTGCTGATGAAGTTGCAAAACAAATTTCTCTTTAATATCTAAAATAAAAGTTAGGAGATTAGATTAGTGAATAAGCAGTTTAATAGAGTTATCTTAAAATTAAGTGGTGAGGCTCTCGCAGGAGATAAAAAAACCGGTATAGATATGGATACTATGGATACCATGGCTAAACAAATTAAAAAAGTCACAGAAGAAGGTATCGAGGTAAGTATTGTAGTTGGCGGTGGAAATTTCTGGAGAGGCCGTGATGTAAAACTTAATGATAGAGCGGCATCAGATTATGTAGGAATGCTTGGAACTGTTATGAATGCTATTTCACTTCAAGATGCCCTAGAAGCTAACGGAGTAGAAACTAGGGTTCAGACTGCGATTGAAATGAAAGCTGTCGCAGAGCCATATATTAGAAGAAGAGCTATCAGACATTTAGAAAAAGGTAGAGTAGTAATTTTTGCTGCTGGATCTGGAAATCCATATTTTTCTACAGATACTACAGCGGCGCTTAGAGCAGCTGAAATAGATGCAGATGTAATACTTTTAGCAAAAAAAGGTACTGATGGAATATATACAGCAGATCCTAATAAAGACCCATCTGCTGCTAAATATGATAATTTATCTTATTTAGAAATATTAAACTCTAATTTAAAAATTATGGATGCTACTGCGACTTCTCTATGTATGGATAACGAAATACCACTTATTGTATTTGGAATAGACGATTCAGAAAATATATATAGAGCAGCAATTGGAGAAAATATAGGAACAATTGTGGAGGGATAAAATGGATCAATATTTAAAAGATTATAGAGAAAAAATGGAAAAAAGTATTTCTATTTATACTGAAGATTTAAAAAATGTAAGAGTAGGAAGAGCTAATCCTTCATTACTTGATAAAATCTCAGTAGAATACTATGGAGCTATGACACCACTTAACCAAATAGCTGGGATTTCTGCTCCAGAAGCTAGATTAATAACTATTCAACCATGGGATGAAAAACTTATTCCAGAGATCGAAAAAGCGATTTTAGCTTCTGATCTTGGACTTAACCCATCTAACGATGGTAAAATTATAAGACTTGCTATTCCTGCTCTTACTACTGAAAGACGTGAAGAGCTTACTAAAGTAGTTAGCGGATATGGAGAAGATGCAAAAGTTCATATTAGAAATATCAGAAGAGATGCCATTGACGAGATTAAAAAAGATGAAAAAGCTGGCGATATTTCTGAAGATGATAAAAAAAGACTAGAAGATGAAGCTCAAAAATTAACTGACGAGTTTATTAAAAAAATCGACGAACTGACTTCAAAAAAACAAGACGATATAATGGAAATCTAGTAAATTTAGTTTTTTTAAAGCATATGGCTAATAGTCGTATGCTTTTTATTTAATTATATAATGGAGCGTATATGTATCAGGCACTTTATCGAAAATATAGACCTAAAACTTTTGACGAAATAGTCGGACAGGAGCATGTTACTACTATTTTAAAAAATCAAATAGAAAACAATCAGATTTCTCATGCCTATCTTTTTTCGGGGACTAGAGGTACGGGAAAAACTTCATGTGCTAAGATTTTTGCTAGGGCTGTAAACTGCCTTGAAGATGGCCCAAATCCTTGTAATAAATGTGAGAATTGTTTAGAAAGTCTAGATAATTCTTCTATTGATATTATTGAGATAGATGCTGCTTCTAATAATGGTGTGGATAATATAAGAGATCTTAAGGACCGTGCTTTTTATAAACCTGCTTCATTAAAATATAAAGTATATATTATTGATGAGGTACATATGCTATCTAAGGGGGCTTTTAATGCGCTTTTAAAAATCCTTGAAGAACCCCCAGTCCATTTAATTTTTATTTTAGCAACGACTGAACCTGAAAAGATCCCACTTACTATTTTATCTAGATGTCAAAAATTCCAATTTAAAAGAATTACTAGTGAAGAAATAGTTAAATCTCTAGAAGATATTACGATAAAAGAAGGATTAAATGTTGATAAAGAGGCTTTAAAACTTCTTGCAACTAATGCGGATGGCTCAATGCGTGATGCAGAAAGTCTTTTGGAGCAGGTTTTAGCATCCGATACAAAAAATATCACTTATGAGATGGTAGTTGAAGCTCTAGGAATAGTAGATGATAAGGTAATAGGGGAGATAGTAGATAGTCTTATTTTAAAAAATCCACAGAAGCTATTATCTTCTTTAGATATTGCTATAAGTTCTGGAAAAGATATAGAAACTCTTTCAAAGAATATCCTTAATTATTATAGAAATATAATGATTGCTAAAGTTTCTAAAGATTCTGTAGAACAGTTTATTACAACTAATAGTGAGGTATATATAGAAAAATCAAATAATATCTCACTAGAAGAGATTTTATATACTATGGAAAAACTTATAGAGAATATAAATCAGATTAAATACTCAGCACAAAAGCGCACTTTATTAGAGATTTCTTTAATCGAGGTTTTAAACCCTGATAAAAATAGCATATCGACAGAAAGAGTATCGGAAAATAAAAATATAAATAAAATAAAGACAGATAATAGAGTAGAAGATAAGCATTTAGATAAAGAACCAACTATTAAGAAAACTGAAAATACTAAAAATACTATTAAAAATAAAATAGAAGAAACTTTAGATGAAAATAAAACTAATGAAAAGCCAGTAGATAATAGTAATATAAATATAGATGTTATAAAAAATGACTGGAATAATATTAAGGCTGATATAA
Organism: Peptoniphilaceae bacterium; assembly: GCA_029983595.1. GTDB lineage: Bacteria > Bacillota > Clostridia > Tissierellales > Peptoniphilaceae > Neofamilia. Next base: position 8,871 of record JASBZD010000012.1, on the reverse strand, counting down.
GATCTAAAAACCCTAGAATCGGCGCATTAATATTTGATGGAAATCCTAAGGATTTTGAGGGTAATAAGCTATTTATTGAATATGACGAGAGTTTTGGGTTTCATATTAGATCTTTAAATGATCCAAAGAATAGACAGGTCGTTGAAAACGCTATAAGTATGTTTTATAATACGAATATAATCGTAGAAGTAGTAGAAAGTAAAGCTGATACTTCTTTAATAGATGAAGATATAGAAAATTTAAAAAATATTATCGGTGAGGATAATATTACTATAATTTAGGAGGAAAAATGGCTAGAAATAAATTTGGTGGTGGAATGCCAGGTAACATGAACAACATGATGAAACAGTTTGAGAAAATGCAAAAAGAAATGGAAAAAGCTCAACTGGAGATGGATGAAAGAATATTTGAAACTACTGCTGGTGGCGGAGCTGTAAAAGTTTTAATGAATGGTAAAAAAGAACTAGTAGAGCTTCACATTGATAAAGATATTGTAGATCCTGATGATGTGGAAATGCTACAAGATCTTATCATAGCTTGTGTAAATGCTGCTTCTCAAGATGTAGAAGATATGCAAAATAAAAAAGTATCTGAGCTTACTGGCGGTATGAATATTCCAGGACTATAATTTAATGGATAATCCTATTGAAAATCTTGTAAATGAGCTTAACAGACTCCCTGGGATTGGTGATAAGACGGCTAGACGCTTAGCATATTATATTATCAATATGGATCCAAATAGAGTAAATGGGCTAGTAAATGCTATTTCTAATGCAAAATCTAACTCAAAGTTATGCAGTATTTGCAATAATATTACTGATTCTGATCCTTGTGAAATTTGCTCTAGTAGTTTAAGAGAAAAAGATATTATATGTGTTGTGGAAAACCCAAAAGATGTATTATCTATTGAAAAAGCTGGCAGATATAATGGAGTATATCATGTACTTCATGGAGATATTATAAATTCACCTGATGGGGATCAAAAAATTAAAAAACTTATTGAGAGAATAAGAGATGAAAATATTTCTGAAGTAATTTTAGCATTTAACCCTAGTATTTCTGGTGAGGCTTCAATTACTTATATCTCAGAACTCTTAAAACCATCTGGAATAAAAGTTTCAAAAATCGCATATGGACTCCCATTTGGCAGTGATATGGATTTTTATGATGATCAGACTATTAATATCGCTATTTTAAATAGAACTGAAGTTTAAACTAAGCTATGAAATTTCATGGCTTATTTTAAATTTAGTTATATTTTTATAAATTAAGGGTATAAATAGTAGATAGAAATTTAGAAAGTAGGTATAATATTTGAACCGAAATGATAATCAAAATCAGAATAGAAGACCTAATAGGCCATCTGGCATGAAACCGCCTAAAAAGCCTAATACTTCTGTTTATATAACTATAATTCTTTTACTAATTTTAGTGAACTTTTTTATGCTTCCTAAATTTATGCAAGACCCAGTAAAAGAAGTTTCATATAATACATTTGTTACACAGACTAAAAATATTAAAAAGGCTGAGATATTAGATAGAGAAATTCATTATACTCTAAAAGATGATGATGAAACTATTTATTCAGTTAAAAAATTTGAATATGGAGAAGATAGACAGCTAGTAGATAGACTTCAAGAAGCTGGCGTAACTTATGAAAGAGTGCCACAAGAGAGAAATACATTCTTAATGAGTCTTCTAAGCCTAGTAGTCCAAATTGCCCTTTTAGCTGGTTTCTGGATTTTTATTTCTAGAATGATGTTTAAAAATATGGGCGGTGGCGGACCGATGAATCTTGGTAAATCAAATGCCAAGATTTATGCTGAGTCTACTGATGGTATAACTTTTCATGATGTAGCTGGTCAAGATGAGGCTAAAGAAGCACTAACTGAAATAGTAGACTTTTTACACTCTCCAAAAAAATATACCAAAATTGGGGCGAAACTTCCAAAAGGTGCGCTTTTAGTAGGACCGCCAGGAACTGGTAAAACTCTTTTAGCTAAAGCTGTAGCTGGAGAAGCTAAAGTACCATTTTTCTCTATTTCAGGTTCTGACTTTGTAGAGATGTTTGTGGGACTTGGAGCAGCTAAGGTAAGAGACTTATTTGAAGAAGCTAATAAAAAAGCGCCATGTATAGTATTTATTGACGAGATTGATACAATTGGTAAAAAAAGAGATGGTTCAGGATTTGGTGGAAATGACGAACGTGAACAGACTCTTAACCAACTTTTATCTGAAATGGATGGATTTAATGCAAATAATGGTGTAGTTATCCTTGGGGCTACTAATAGACCAGATACACTGGATCCAGCGCTTTTAAGACCTGGACGCTTTGACAGACGTATTCCGGTAGAACTTCCTGATCTTAAAGGTCGTGAAGATATATTAAAAGTTCATCTTAAAAATGTACGCCATGCTCCTGACTTAGATACTCGTCTAGTGGCTAGAGCGACCACAGGTGCAAGTGGTGCAGATTTAGCTAACATGGTAAATGAAGCAGCTCTTAGAGCAGTGAGAATGGGTCGTCAAAAAGTAGAAAATGAAGATTTATTAGAAAGTGTAGATGTAGTACTAGCTGGTCACCAAAAGAAAAATGCAGTAATTCAGCCTAAAGAGCGTGAAATTATTGCATATCATGAAGTAGGTCACGCACTAGTCGCAGCACTTCAGACTAATTCAGCTCCAGTAACCAAAATTACTATTATTCCTCGTACTTCAGGGGCTTTAGGATTTACTATGCAGGTAGATGAAGAAGAAAAATTTATCTACACTAGAGAAGATGCTTTTAATAAAATCGTTACATTTACTGGTGGACGTAGTGCCGAAGAGTTGATTTTTAATACTCGTACTAGTGGAGCATCTAACGATATCGAAAGAGCTACATCTATAGCTAGAGCTATGGTAACTCAATATGGTATGACTGATGAGATAGGTATGATTCATATCGATACTAATCAGAACCAATATCTAGGTGGCTCGATTAGTACTAATGCATCTGATGAAACAGAAGCAATAATAGATAAAGAAGTTAAGAAAATAGTAGAAGATGCTCATACAAAAGCTATAAATATTTTAAAAGATAATATCGATAAACTTCACGAAATTTCTAGATTTCTTCTTAAAAAAGAAACTATAAGTGGTGAAGAATTTATGTCGATATTAAATAATGAGCCATTACCTAATGAGAATGAAGATAAAAATAATGACAATAGTGAAACTGTAGAAGAAGTTATAACTCCTACTAGTGATCTACAAGGAAAAATAGAAGATAAAGATGACGATAATCCATCGATATAAAAAAGGAGATAGCTATGGAAAAAGGATATACTCATATTTATACAGGAAATGGAAAAGGTAAGACTACAGCAGCATTTGGCGTAGCTTTAAGATCGGTGTTAACAGGATATAACGTATATATTGCCCAGTTTTTTAAAAATATCAGATATTCAGAAGTAGACATAGAAAATCATTTTGACAATATAACTATTGAACTATTTGGATCTGATAATTTTGGCGGCGATATGACTGATAATGATAGAAAAATAATACATGATGGATTTTTAAAATCCTTAGATATTATAAAAACTGATAAATATGATTTAGTTATCCTTGATGAGATTTCAATAGCTATTATGATGGGGATAGTCACTACTGATGAAGTGATAGATTTATTAAAATCCAAAAATCCGCATGTTGAACTAATTCTTACTGGAATAATGATGCCAGAAGAATTATATGAATATGCTGATCTTGTTACCGAGATGAAGGAGATAAAGCATTATTATAAAGAGGGTGTTTTATCCCGTCGCGGTATAGATAACTAACAACAACTAAGCTCTTAGATTTAAGAGCTTTTTTTAATTTAACTAATTATTTATATATGATATTATAAATTTATAGATTTATTAAGGAAAGATTATGGAAGATAAAAAACAAGTTAAAGGCCTGATGGCGATTATAGTAGTTCTGGGAATTTTTATGCTTTTAGCAGCATTTTTAATATTGCCAGATTTAATAGAATTTTCAGAAGCGACATATCAAGAGATTTCATATCTAGGAAAACCTATTGGGGTTATGGTCCTAATTAGTGCTATTCCTTTTTTTATAGTGCTATATGAGACTCTTTTAATATGTAGATATATTTTAAATGACGAGATTTTTAGTGACAAACCCATAAAAGCCTTAAACTTAATATCTGTATGCTGTCTAATTATTACTTTTTTATTTATAGTAATTCTTGTTATTTTTCTTATTAACCAATTTTTCACCTATCTTTTAGGCGTTATAATTTTTTTAGTAATTTTATCATCAGTTTTAATAGCGATTTTTTCTAGAATTCTATCTTTTTTAGTAAAACGAGCTAATATTTTAAAACGAGAAAATGATTTAACAATATGAGGTGGTTAAGTTGATTATTGTTAATCTAGATGAAAAATTAAAAGAAAAAAATATGACAGTTACTGAATTATCTGAAAAAGTAGGGATTACTATAGCCAATATTTCTATTTTAAAAAATAATAAGGCAAAAGCTATTAGGTTTTCTACACTAGATGCAATTTGTGAAGTTCTAGAGTGTCAACCTGGTGATATACTTTTATATATTGAGGAGGATAAGTAGTTTGCTAAAAATAATATTTTTAATGGTAATGGGTTTTATAGCCGCAGTTATAGATGCGATAGCTGGAGGTAGTGGACTTATTACGATTCCTGCATATATGATAGCAGGTCTTCCGCCTCATCTTTTGTTAGGAACGAATAAGTTTGCGGCATTTATGGGAACTGCCGTAAGTGCGGGGACTTATGCCAAAAATGATAAAATAAAATGGGATCTAGTATTAAAACTCGTGCCATTTTCTTTTTTAGGTGCTTTTTTTGGTGTAAAAACTGTTTTAAGAATTGACCCAACTATTTTGCAACCTCTTATCGTCATAATCTTGATAGCCGTTGGAATTTATACTATGGTAAAGCCTAGTATTGGCGAGATAGATAAGTATAATGGATATAATAAAAAAACTCTTATATATGGAATGGTTTTTGCGTTTCTATTAGGGTTTTATGATGGATTTTTTGGGCCTGGCACTGGTTCATTTATTATATTTGGATTAGTAAGTATTTTTGGAATGAACTTTGTAAATGCCAGCGCAAACTCAAAAATTCTAAATCTAGGGTCCAACATTATGAGTTTTATATTATTTATGATAAATGGTAATATAGATTATAAGATTGGGATTCTAGTAGGTATAAGTATGATAGCTGGAGCTATTGTGGGTTCTAGAATGGCTATAGAAAAGGGAAATAAGCTAGTAAAACCAATATTTATAATTATGGCTATTGCTGCAGCTGTAAAAGTTTTAAGAGATACATTAATATAGAGGAATTATGAAAAAGAAGTATTTAATTTTAATTTTAAGTTTAGTTTTTATATTTAGCGGATGTGTAATGACAGAAAATAAATCTGAAGTGCCGATGGAAAAGTATAACGAGACATTTTATGATGCTTTTGATACTGTAATTACACTGACTATTTTTGCACCGAGTGAAAAAGAGGCTAAAGAGTTTTTTGATATAACTAAAGAGAGATTTATCGAGCTTCATAAAGAATTTACGACTTATGAAAATTATGATGGATTAAATAATGCTAAGACGATTAATGATAAAGCGGGAATAGAGCCTGTAAAAGTTTCTGATGATTTATTTAATCTAATTAAGTTTTCTAAAGAATGCTACGAAAAATATAGTAAAGATACTGATATAAGTATGGGTTCGGTTTTAAAAGTTTGGCATAATTATAGAGATCCATATCTATTAGAAGATATTAAAGATGAAGATGAATCTAAATATATTCCATCAATATCTGAATTAGAAGAAGCAAAAAAACATATTGGCATTGAACATATTATTCTAGATGAAAATGAAAAAACAGTATTTATTGATGATAAAGATGTAAGTATAGATATAGGCGCTACTGCTAAAGGCTATGCAGTAGAATTAATAAGTGATGAGCTAGTAGAAAAAGGATATGATTCATTTTTAATATCAGCAGGCGGAAATGTAAAGGCTGTAGGATCGCCAAAAGATGGGCGAGATAATTGGACAGTAGGAATTCAAAACCCAGATGCTATTTTAGGAAATGACAGTGAAAATCTATCAGAAACTATAAATATTAAAGATTTAAGTGTAGTAACTAGTGGAAATTATCAGAGATTTTATAAGGTAAATGATAAAGTTTATCACCATCTAATAGATAAAGACACTCTTTTCCCTGGCGAATATTTTAAGTCCACAACAGTAATCTATGAGGATTCTGGGTTAGCTGACTTTTTATCTACTACTATATTTTTAATGCCTTATGAAGAAGGTAAAAAATTAATCGAAAGTATAGATGGAGCTGAGGCGATGTGGCTTGATAATGAAAATAATGAGTATTATACAGAAGGAGTAAAATCACTTCTAAAAAAATAGGTACGAATATGGTTTTAAAAAATTTAAAAGGACTAGTAAGTTACTTGGGAATAGTAGTTTTATCGCTAGTCCTAGTATTTATATCATCACAGATATTTTATAAATCAGGATATAATTTTAACAATAATATTATAAAATATATATTTATATTTATTATAGGAATAGTAACGATAATATTTGGGATAAATCTTGGCGCATATGAGAATATTTTAGAGAATTTATTTTCATTTATATTTAGTTTTATATTGATAGTAGTAATTTATATGTTATATAAAGTAGGCTTAAAAATAACTAGTTTAAACTTATTAGTATTTATTGGCCAGATTTTACTTTCACCTATGTTATTTATTTTAAAAATTCTAAATTATGAAGTAACTTTTATAAATTTAATTATTGTATTTATAGCTATTGGACTTATTTATGGGCTTAGTGGAGTAATATTTAATAAAAAATATATAAAGAAAAAGTATATTAGAACTAGAAAACTAAATTAGATTATTTTATTTTAGTATGGAGATGATTTTGTGAAATCAGTAATATTATATCTGATATTTTGTTTTTTATCATTTGTAATAAATTATGGAGTTTTTTATTTTTTATATAATATAATATTTGATACTAATTTCTTGCTTTTTTCTAACTTGGTAGCATTTATATTATCTACAACATTTGCATTTATAACGATAAAAAATTACGTCTTTAAAAGTAAAACAGACACTAAAGAAGACTTATTTAGAGAATTAAGGCACTTTTTTGAAGCTAGAATATTTAGTTTTTTAGTAGAAGAAGTGGGGCTATTACTTGTTGAGAAGAGAGTCTATAGAAAATCAATACTTATTCTTGGAATGAGTATTCAGACGATGTCTATAGCAAAAATTTTATTATCTATGCTAGGATTTATAATAAATTTTCTGCTATCAAAGTTTTTAGTTTTTAAATAATAAGAATTATCACATCATTAATGGTGTGATTTTTTAATTGTTTAAAAATTATGATATTATAACTAAAGAGGTAAGTTAAATGAAAAAATTAAAAGAAGTAAAAATTATAGACTCAATATATCCTAACACTGGAATAGCTATCCATGAGGATATAAAAAATAAGATAGCCATTAAAAATGCGCTAGTAGGGCAGACTGTGTCAGTTATACCAGGAAAAAATAAATCAGATTATAAAATAGCAAAACTATATGAAATATTAGAAAAATCAGATATAGAAACTAATGAAGGATGTATACATAAAGAAGAATGTGGGGGATGTGTATACCAGTCGCTGACTTATGAAGATGAAATAGATTATAAATATAGTCAGATAAAAAAATTATATGGTGAAAAAAACATAACTATCGATAAAGTTATAGATAGCCCAAGCCACGTAGAATATAGAAATAAAATGGAATATACATTTGGTGACTCTTATAAAGGCTCAGAATTAGCGCTAGGACTTCATAAAAAAAATAGATTTTATGAGATAATAAACAATGATGAATGTCTGATAGTTCATCCTGATTTTAATATCTTAAAAATAGCAATAAGAGAATATTTTAAAAATAAAAGTATGACGCACTTTCATAAGAAAACTCATGAGGGAAATCTTAGACACCTAGTAATAAGACGCTCAACCCTTGGTGAAATATTAATAAATCTCGTAATAACATGGGATACAATAATTGATAAAAAAGAATTTATTGATTATATACTAGACCTAGAAATTGAAGGAAGTGTAAAATCAATTTTTATAACATATAACGACTCTCCAAGCGATGCAGTAGTCCCAGAAAAGATTGAAAAAATATATGGGAAAGATTATATAATAGAAGAAATCTCAGGCCTAAAATTTAAAATAACACCATTTTCATTTTTTCAAACCAACACAAAATCAGCAGAAAGATTATATAAAGAGGCACTAGCATTAATTCCAGATTTAGATGAAAAAATAGTATTTGATCTATATTCAGGAACCGGCACAATAACACAGATACTAGCGAGAAATGCAAAAAAAGTATATGGAATAGAGATAATAGAAGAAGCAGTAGAAAGTGCTAAAGAATCAGCAAGAGATAATAATATAGAAAATGTGGGATTTTTAGCAGGAGACGTATTTGAAAAAATTGAAGAATTAGAAGTCCATCCAGAAATAATAGTTCTCGACCCACCACGTGAAGGAATACTACCTAAAACCCTTACTAAACTAATAAACATAAAACCAGATAAATTTTTATATATAAGTTGTAACCCAAAAACACAGGTAAGAGATTTAGATGAATTTATAAAGAATGGATATGATATAGAAAAAACACTAATGGTAGATCAGTTTCCTAGAACAAGCCATGTGGAGTGCATAGCGTTGCTACGAAGAGTCAAAGGATAAGAATCCTGCATTTCAAGCAGTTTTATAAGCATTTTGCCT
>JASBZD010000011.1 GCA_029983595.1 Peptoniphilaceae bacterium | reverse complement strand
CGTGAGACTAGTGCGTCTTTAAAAACTCCTATGAAAGAGAGAGAGTCTAATAATTTTAGCGAGGATGGTGATATTAAGGATTATCTATATGGTGTGAGTATTGATACACCATATTGCGAAAGATATATCGCTAAGGTTATAGATAATGTAGATATTAAGCCTTCTCCACAATGGATGAAAAATGATCTTATGGCTGCGGGTATAAGACCTATTAATAATATTGTTGATATTACTAACTATGTCATGCTTGAATATGGTCTGCCACTTCATGCTTTCGATTTAGATGCGCTAGAAGGTAGTAAGATTCGAGTTTATCAACCATCAAGCGAGATCGAATTTGAGACTCTAGATGGAAAAAAACGAAAGATTTTACCTGATGATATTATGATTGGAGATGAAAGTGGTCCTATCGGTATTGCTGGTGTTATGGGTGGTCTAGACTCCGAGATTACTTCTAAGACTAAGAGAATAGTTATTGAGGCTGCATTTTTTGAAAAATCTCATATTCGTAAGACTTCTAAGAGATTAAATCTAAGATCTGAGGCTAGTTCGAGATTTGAAAAGGGGTTAGATATTGCTCTTCCAGAAATCGCTATTAATAGAGTATGCGAACTTGCGTATGATATTAGGGTTGGTGATGTCGTTGGTGGAATTTATGATGTTATAAAGGGTAAAGTTAAAAGTGAAGTAGTAAATTTACGCCCTTCTCGTGCTTCTGATATTTTAGGTGTTGATATTTCTAAAGATGTGATTATCGATACTCTAGAATGGCTAGATTTTAAGGTTGAGGATAAGGGCGAGATTTTAGAGTGTGCTGCTCCTATTTTCAGACCTGATATTACTATTGAGGAAGATTTAATTGAGGAAGTAGGTCGTTTTTATAGCTATAATAAGATTAAGAGAAAGCCTATAAAAATGGAGACTACTTTAGGCGGTATTCCTAGAGTTTCTAAATTATCTAGAAATATTAAAAATACTCTTGTGGGGATAGGATATTATGAATTACTTACTTATTCTTTTGTATCTCCAAAGACTGCTGATCGTCTGATTTTCCCTGATGATGATATTCGACGTGATACTGTGGTTTTAGAAAATGCTCTTGGTGAGGAGTATTCTGAGATGAGGACTACTCTTTTAGGTAATATGCTAGATGTAGTAAGCCGTAACCAAAATCGAAATATCGAAGATTTTAATATTTTTGAAATTGGAAATACATTCTCGCCTATTAGAGATGAAGATAATATCCCTACTGAAAGCCTAAAACTTGCGATGGCGTCATATGGCGAAACCGATTTTTATTTCTTAAAAGAGTCAGTTGAGAGAGTTTTAGATGAGCTTGGTATAAGAGGATATAGATTTGAGCGTGAGAGCGAAAATGGAATGTTCCACCCAGGAAGATGTGCTAATATCTATATAAATGATGAGATTTTTGGTACTTTTGGCGAGATTCACCCAAGTGTTATGGATAACTTTCAGATTAAATGGCGTACTTATGCTGGTGAGTTTGATTTTAGACTTATCGAAAAATACGCTTCTGAAAAACGAAAGTATCACGAGCTACCTAAATATCCAGCTTCTCAAAGGGATTTAGCTGTTATAGTAGATAAAAATACTCTTGTGGGCGATATTAAAAAAGTTGTGCATGATAATTCTAACGAGCTTATGGAGTCTTTTGAGATTTTTGATATTTATACTGGCGAACAAATCGAAGATGGTAAGAAGAGTGTGGCATTTAATATGACTTTTAGATCTAAAGACCGTACTCTTAAAGATGAGGATGTTAATGAGATAGTTGATCGTGTTATAGTTTCATTAAAAGATGAGCTTGGTGCGATTTTAAGAGATAAATAATTTTTAATGAGGTGATAGATATGGGAAAGACTAGAGTGCCTGTTGAGATAGATGGGATGAAGTTTAATATTTTAGGCGACGAGGATGAGCGCTATATAAAATATATCGCTAGTTATGTCGATAGGGCGATTTCCGATATTAATAGAAGCTATCCTGAAAATAATCGAATCGAAAATCTTATTCTTACTATTGTTAATATGAAGGATAAGATTGAAAAAGAGAAGGAAGAGTTTAAGGGTAGTCCTGAATATGAAAAAATCAATGAATACCAAAAACTTGAGATTCGCCTTAAAAAATCTGAAGAAGAAATAGATAGACTTTCTATCACCTTAAAAAATAAAAATGATCTAATTGATACTTTTAAACTTAAAGAGGCGACTTATGCCGAGAAGGATCTAGAAAATAGGGTTCTTAAGAATAAATTAGAAGAAAATCTAGAAGAGATTTCAGGTCTTAATGATACTATTAAAGAAAAAGATGATTTAATTAATAAATATAAAGAGCGCGATATTTTTGCTAGTAATAAACTAAAAGAAGAGTCAAAAAAGGTAAAAGATACTTATGCTCAATATAAGAAAAAGTCTGAAGAGATAGAAAAATTATCTAAAGAAAATAAGAGGTTAGAAGATTTAGTAGAAGAATTAGATGGTGAAATATCTGATAGGGATTTAAAAATATCAGAGCTTGAAAAGAGAATTAGTTCTCTAGAGGAGGGTTTTAATAGCATTTGAAAAATAGATGCGAGCTTTTAGCACCTGCGGGAAGTTTTGAGAGCCTTAAAGCGGCGGTACAAAATGGCGCAGATGCGATATATTTAGGCGGAGAAGAATTTAGTGCTAGAGCTTCGGCAAAAAATTTCTCAAGAGAGGAGTTGGCCGAGGCAGTTTTTTATGCCCATTTACGTGGTGTAAAAATTTTTGTAACAGTAAATACGGTTTTAAATGAGAGAGAGCTGGAATCATCGATTGATTATATAAGCTATCTTTATAAAATCGGGGTAGATGCAGTAATAGTTCAGGATATGGGGCTTGCGTATGAGATACGTAAAAATTTCCCGGATCTAGATTTACATGCGTCTACTCAGATGACGGTTAATAATCTAGAAGGGGCTAAACTTCTAGAGTCATATGGATTTACAAGAATAGTCCTCGCTCGTGAGACTATTTTAAGTGAGATAAAACTTATTTCGGAAAATACTAGCTTAGAAATCGAGAGTTTTGGGCATGGGGCACTTTGTGTTTCAATTTCTGGGCAGTGTCTAATGAGCTCAATGATTGGAGGGCGTTCTGGTAACCGCGGTCGCTGCGCTCAGTCATGTCGTAAGTCATATGAGGTGATTAAGCCTGATGGCGAATTATTAAATTATGAGAGGGCTTATCTACTATCGCCGATGGATCTTTATACTCTAGAAAATCTTGATATTTTAGTAGATTCTGGAGTAAATTCTATAAAAATCGAAGGCAGAATGAAGCGTCCTGATTATGTGGCGACGGTTACTAAAATTTATCGCGATAGACTAGATGGGATAGAAAATAAGAACTCACGTGAAAAACTTAAACAGGCCTATAATCGAGGTTTTACTACGGGTTTACAATTTGATTCTTTTGGAGAAGATTTTGTAAATACATCTAGACCTGATAATCGAGGCGTAAAAGTGGGACGTGTCCTAGATTCTTATAAAAAATCTAAATTAGAGATTTATAGAGATTTAGGCATGGGTGATCTTTTAGAGTTTGATACCCACGAGGGTAGAAAAACTTATACATTAAACTCTGATATAACTTCAGGAAAAGTTTCTATTTCTCTGCCATTTACTCCATTAGAAAAATCTGAAATTCGAAGAATAAAAGATGAAAATCAGATAAATCTAGCTAAGTCGACTTATGAAGAATATGAGAAAAAAGCTGATATAGATATTTTATTTTATGCTAGAGTGGGAGAAAATCCATTATTAAAGCTAAAGTTTAAGGATATTGAAGTGGTTGAAACTTTAGATGAGGTAGTAGAAGAAGCTAAAAAAGCACCTATGTCTGAAGAAGATATTTTAAAACAACTTTCAAAACTTGGCGACAGCGAGTTTTCAATTGGTTCTTATGAGTTTGATATAGACAAAAATATTTTTATTAGGGTTTCATCACTTAATGAACTTAGACGAAATGCTATTAAGTCGCTAGAATCTAAAATTAGAGACTCTAATGAGCGAGATAATATAAGCGTTTCTATAAAAAAACCTAGAGTTAATAAACCTAAATCAGATATAAAATTTTCTATTTCATTATCTGAAAGGGATCAATTAAAAGATATAGATTTTGATATAGCGGATAGATTTTATTTAAGATTTATTGATAAAGATATTTATAACCATTTAAAATCTCAGGGAAAAGAGGTATTTTATAGATCTCCAAAAATTTTATATAATGATGATTATATTAAGCTTAGTAGTGAGCTTGAAGGAATAGAGCTAGACGGAGTAGTTGTAGATAATATCGGAAGTGTAGAGTTTTTTAAAGATTATAAAAAAATAGCTGATATGGGGCTTAATATTTTTAATTCACATGCTATAGATTTTTTAGATTCATATAATTTTAAAAGCTATATTCTATCTCCAGAACTAAATTTATCTCAGATTGAGGATATTAGACGCACTACTGATGCTGAGCTTGAATCGATAGGATATGGATTTTTACCAGTTATGACGATGGTGCATTGTCCATTTTCTACTATTAAAAAGTGCGGAATGGATAGAGATTGTAAAACTTGTCAGTTTAGACAGGGATACTCTCTTCGAGATGAGAAAAATGTAGATTTTAGGACTTATAGAAAAGATGATATTTCTACTATTTATAACGCTTATCCTATCAGCATGGTAGATTATATCTTACGTCTTGAGTCAGCTGGAATAGATTATTTATTATTAGATTTTTCTTTTGAGGATAATATTTCTGAGATTATCAAAGAGTTTAAACGTGCAAAAGATGGCCTAAAAACTGATCTAAATGAAAAATTAAAGGATAAATGGAAAAATATTACTTATGGACATTATTTTAGAGGTGTTTAATGAACGAAAAGTCTCTTAAAACTTTAGAATATGAAAAAGTAAAAAACTTATTAGAAGAAGAAGCGGTTTCAGAAGTTGGAAAAGATATGATAAGAGATTTAAAACCTTCTTCTAACCCAAGCGAAGTAAAATCATGGGTTGAAGATACAGATGAAGGATTTAGGCTTATTATAACTAAGGGAAATCCGCCTCTTTATTCTATAAAAACTATAAAAAGAGAGTTAAAACGAGCTTCTCTTGGCGGTTCACTTAGTCCTGAAGGGATTTTAAAAGTTGCGACAGTATTACGTGGCACAAAGGCTATGAAAAAATATGCTGCTGAAACTAAGGATGAAGAAGCAGATTTAGATTTTCAAGGTATAGAAGAAAAAATCATGATACTTACGGCCTTTGATAATATATTGCGAGATATAGAGATAGCTATAGTTTCAGAAGATGAGATTTCAGATGATGCATCTCCTACTTTAAAACGAATCCGCCGCGAGATAAGAAAAAACTCAGAAAATATAAAAGTAAAACTTAATTCAATTATAACGAGTGAAGATAATAAAAAATATCTGCAAGATGCTATTTTTACAATGCGAGAAGGCAGATATGTAGTTCCAGTAAAAAGTGCCAATAAAGGCGATATGCCGGGGCTTGTGCATGATATGAGTGGCTCTGGACAGACATTATTTATTGAACCAATGGCAGTTGTAGAACTTAATAATAAGATACGAGAGCTGGAGCTAGATGAACGCCGTGAAATAGAGAGAATTCTCGCAGTTTTATCGGCTAAAGTGGGCGATAATGCCGATGCAATTTCTCTAAATGAGGATATTTTAACTAACCTAGATTTTATTTTTGCTAAGGCAAAACTTGCCATAAAACTTAATGCGACAAAACCAGTTTTAAATAATAGAGGAATAGTAAATTTATCGAAGGCTCGCCATCCACTTTTGGAGTCTAAAAAAGTTGTGCCAATAGACGTTAGATTAGGTGATGGGTTTGATACGCTAGTTATTACGGGACCTAACACCGGTGGTAAGACGGTCAGCTTAAAAACTATGGGGTTACTTCATGCTATGGCGCAGTCTGGCCTTTTTATACCTGCTGCAGAAAATAGCGAAGTGGCGATTTTTAATAATATTTATGCTGATATTGGAGATGAACAGTCAATTGAGCAGTCGCTTTCTACTTTTTCATCTCATATGGTAAATATTGTGTCGATTATTGAAAATGCGGTAGATGGGGATCTTGTATTATTTGATGAGCTTGGGGCTGGTACTGACCCTACTGAGGGGGCGGTTCTTGCAATTTCGATTTTAGAAAAACTTCGCGAAAAAGATGTAAGGATTATGGCGACAACTCACTATAATCAGCTTAAAGTCTATGCTATGACTACTGAAAATGTAGAGAATGCGTCAATGGAGTTTAATATAGAGACTCTTAGTCCCACATATAGACTACTTATTGGGATTCCTGGAAAGTCTAATGCTTTTGAGATTTCTAGACGTTTAGGATTATCAGGTGAGATTATAGACAATGCAAAAAATTTAGTAGAAGTAGAAAATATTAAGTTTGAGGATATGTTATCTGAGATAGAAAAGAATAATCAAATTATAGAAAGAGAAAGAAGAGAAGCAGAAAAAGCTAGGGAAGAAGTAAGACTACTAGAAGATGAAGCTAGAAGATATCGTGAAAAAACTGAACAGATGCGTGAGAAAATCTTAAATGAATCGAGGGAAGAGGCTCGCGATATAATTAGAAATGCTCGTGAAGAATCTAGACTAATTATAGATGAGATACGTGAGATTTCTAAAAATATTGGTTCAGATGCTGATCGACGCATCACTGAAGCACAGGACATTTTACGTTCTAGTGAAAAAAGATTAGATAATGAATTGCAAGAAGAATTATTAGATATTAGATCTAATAAAAATCTAAATGAGTTAAAAAAAGGCGACAGTGTAAAAATTCCATCTCTAAATCAAGAAGGTACAATTGTTTCAGATCCTGATCCTAAGGGCAACACTCTAGTACAGGTAGGAATTATGAAGATGAATATTCCTACGGATACACTAGTTCCTATAGTTGGAAATTTAGAAAAGACATCTCGTGAAAGATCTAAAGTTATATCTACTAATAAAGCAAAATATATTAAAAGAGAAATTGATATAAGAGGAAAAAATGTAGATGAGGCTATTATGATTTTAGATAAATATTTAGATGATGCCTATATAGCTGGATTAGAAGAGGTTTATGTAATTCATGGAAAGGGAACAGGAGCCTTAAAAGAGGGGCTTAAACCTTATTTTAAAAAGCATAAGCTAATAAAAAGCTTTAAAGATGGCGAATATAATGAGGGTGGAGCTGGCGTTTCAGTCCTTAAACTAAAATAGAAATATTGGTTTTAATTTTATAATAAACATTATCTTATGTTATAATAAAATTTTTGGAGGGTACAAATATGGAAAAGAAAGAGTTTTTTATATCAAAACTTATAGATTTTGGTCTAGTACTATTAGGATATATACTAGTTAACTATATGCCTGGGGAGTTTAGAGCTAACTTAGATTTTATAGTTATATTTCTGGGAATATTCTTAATTTTACCAGTAGCCTTTAATCTATATTATTTTCATAAAAAATATGTAAAACTTCCTAGATGGATTGAGCTGATTTTAACTTTCTTTTTAATTCCATCATTTTTCTTAGCTGATAGAATTAATCCATTTTTATATTTTGCTATATTTGTCGCTCTAAAGACTGTAGTAGATTATTATTATTTATATATAAAAGAATAGAAAGGATATTATGAGAAAAAATAAAATTGCATTAGCTTTAGCTATGTTAATGCTATTACCGACACCGGGGATGGCATATGAAAGACAGAACTCTTTTACAAATGCTAAAGGTCAAAATAGAATTAATGAGATAAAAAGATTTCAGGCTAAAAACAATTTAAATGTTACTGGAACTTTAAATAAACAAACATCAAATATGCTTAAAAATGAAAATTTAATGGCATATGATAAAGTAGAAAAAGCACCTACTAAGAGATATTGGATAACTATAAATAAAACTACAAAAATATTAACTGTCTATAAAGGTAGCGAAGTAGATGTAAAATTTCCTATAACTCTAGGTTCGTCAAAAACTCCAACACCATCTGGTAAAGGAAAAATAAACTCTAAATATGTCAATCCAGCATGGGGTGGAATGGGCGGAAAATACACGCCTAGAGCAGCAAATGACCCTTTAAATCCGCTTGGTGAAAGATGGATGGGACTATATCTAAAGGGATATAATGGATATGGAATCCACGGAACTATAAAACCGCACCAAATTGGGACTTATGTATCTAATGGATGTATTAGAATGTTTAACTATGATATTGAAAATTACGTATTTCCTAAGATGAAAGTGGGAGATCCAGTATGGCTTGGTACTGATTCTGAATTACAAAAATGGGGAGTATATCAATATGTAGATAGCACTCAAAATAACCCAGAAACACCTAAAAAACCGATAGAGAAACCAGTTAAAAAACCAGAAGAAAAATATATAGATATTATAATAGAAAAACCAAAATATACTCTAGCAGATGGCATAAATCTATTAGTTAATGGTGAGAAATTACCTAACTCTGGCGAATATGTATATTATATAAAAGATGATAGGACATTTGTACCACTTAGACTAGTAGCTGAAAAGTTAGGATTTGAAGTGTCATGGAGCGATGAGGATAAAGAAATATCTCTAGTTAAGGATAATAAAACTCTAATATTAAAAATCGATAATCCAGTGATTTTTATTAAAGATAACGAAACTTTAGAGCATAACAATCTAAAAATAGACGTAGCTCCATTTGCAGTAAATGAGAGAACTTATGTGCCGATTAGATTTATATCTGAGGCGCTAGGTAGTTTAGTAGACTATGACGAAGATAGCAAAACTATTACTATAGAAGACTCTAAAGAAGATATAAAAGATGAAGGCAGAAATACAGATGAGTCAATGAATCTAGAAGATGCAAATGAGAATGTACAAGACCCAGGAGTATTTTTACTTCCATAGAATTTAATGTAAAAGGCATTTATGAGAAATCATAGATGTCTTTTTTGTGCTTTTCTATTAAAATATAAATGGGGTAGAATATGAAAAATAAAAGTAAGATTTATATATTTATGTTGGGAGTGCTATGTTTTACTATTTCTCAGATATTAATTCGCATACCAATTCTAAATTTATTAAATACTAATATAGCTATAAATAAATTCCAGATTTTATATCCAATACTTTATAGTTTATTTCTAGCTTTTAGTGCAGGGATTTTTGAGGAAGGATTTAGATTTTTATTTAGAAAATATCTTATAAAAAATGCATCTAATAAAAATTATGCAATTATATTTGGGTTAGGGCATGGTCTAATAGAAGTAGCCTATTTATTATCTATTCTAATTTCTAGTGGTGTAAGTATTTCTACAATGAATTTATTAGTTGCATTATATGAAAGAGTTTTGGCAGTCATTTTTCATGTGGGTATGACGGTATTTATTTGGGATGGGTTTTTAAATGATAAGGAGAATAGAAATCTACTTTTAGCGATTTTATTTCATGGTCTATTTAATAGTGTGCCAATTTTTACCGGCTTTATAGGTGGAGGAACTCTACTTATATACACTATTTTAACTATTTATTGTATAATAATTTTAATCTACATAAAAAAATCAAGATTTAACTTAGGAGGTAAGTAATGAATAAAAAAATTTTATCTATTTTATTAGTCTTAATGGTATTTCTAGTAAGCTGTGGAAATCAGGAAAAATTAAGTAGTGAAAATTTAGAAAAGTATAGTGCATTATCTCAGTCAGCTATAGAAAATGTAGCAAATGGCGATTATGACAGTTTCATAGGAATGTGTAATGACGATATGAAAAATTTCATTGATGAAGGTCAATTTAAGGAAATTACTAATCTAGTAAATGAAAAAGGTGAGATAGTAGAATTTAAAGAAAAAGATGGGATTATAATGAAAGATAAATCTTCAGGTGAAAGTATAAAAACTATTATCCAAAAAGTAGCTCAAAAAGATGGGGAATCCACTTACACTATATCATTTAATGAAAATGATGAGTTATCTGGATTTTATGTAAAATAGAGAAAATATGAGAATAGCGACTATTTCAATTTTTATAAATAATGAAAATTCAGTAAAAAAAGTAAATGAGATTATTCATGAATATAGAAATCTATGTATTGGAAGATTTGGACTTCCTAATATAGAGGATAATTTAAATATTATTACTCTTGTAGTAAAAGGTCCCCAAGATGAGATTTCAGCTATGAGTGGAAAGCTAGGCAATATAGATGGGGTAAAAAGCCAGACAACTTATTCTAAAAATTAGTTTAAAAAATAACAAAGATATATTATAATTAATCTTGGTAAGGAAAAAGAATGCTCTGACTCTAAACCGAAATTATTATTTTAAGATATGAGCGTCTTTTTGACGCTTATTTTTATAGGAGGAATTTTTCTTGGAAAAAAGAGAGGTAATTTATAACCCTTCTTCTGAGTTCGCAGAAGAATTTATTAATAACGAAGAGATTTTAAAAACGCTTAAATTTGGGCGTGAAAATAGTAAGAATAGAGAACTTATAGAAAAGACTCTAAAAAAAGCTAAGGAAGTAAAGGGGCTAGATCATTATGAAGCTTTTTTACTTTTATCATGTGAATTAGATGATTTAAATGAAGAGATTTATAATCTAGCTAAAAAAATTAAACAAGATATTTATGGTAATAGAATCGTGCTTTTTGCTCCATTATATCTTTCTAACTACTGCGTCAATGGATGCGTATATTGTCCATTTCATCTAAAAAATAAAGATATACCTAGACGAAAACTTACTCAAGAGGAGCTTAGACGTGAAGTTATTGCTCTTCAAGATATGGGGCATAAGAGATTAGCTTTAGAGCAAGGAGAGGATCCAGTAAATAACCCAATTGAGTATGTTTTAGAATGTATTGACACGATTTATAATACTAAACATGATTCAGGCTCTATCCGCCGAGTTAATGTAAATATTGCTGCTACGACTGTGGAGAATTATAAAAAACTCGTTGATGCTGAAATTGGTACATATATTTTATTTCAGGAAACTTATAATAAAAAGTCATATGAAGCACTTCATCCTACTGGACCTAAATCAAACTATAACTACCATACTGAGGCGATGGATCGTGCGATGGAAGGTGGAATAGATGATGTGGGAATTGGCGTACTTTTTGGGCTAGAAAATTATGAGTATGATTTTATAGGTATGCTTATGCATGCTGAGCATCTTGAGGCACGTTTTGGAGTAGGACCTCATACCGTTTCTGTGCCTAGAATTAGACCTGCTGATGATATAAATCCTGACGATTTTGATAATTCACTATCAGATGAGATGTTTTCTAAAATTGTGGCGACTTTAAGAATTGCCATGCCTTATACTGGAATGATTATGTCGACTCGTGAAGATGAGGCTACTCGTGCACGTACTTTAAAACTAGGTATTTCTCAGATTTCTGGAGGTTCAAGAACTAGTGTAGGTGGTTATGAGGTAGATTATGAGGCTTCAAGAGATGGAGCCCAATTTGATCTTGAGGATACTCGTACTCTAGATGAAGTTATTAATTGGCTTATGGATAACGATCATCTGCCATCTTTTTGTACTGCGTGTTATCGAGCTGGGCGTACTGGAGATAGATTTATGAGCCTTGCTAAGTCTGGAAATATAAAATCAGTATGCCATCCTAATGCTCTAATGACGCTACAAGAATATCTTGAAGATTATGCAAGTGAGGATACTAAAAGAAAAGGCGAAAAACTAATTCTAGATAATATCGATTTAATCGGCAGCGATACGATAAGAGAAAAAACTGAGGGTTGGCTAAAAGAGATAAAAGAAGGAAGACGAGATTTTAGGATATGAGTACTACTGCGAGAAGTGAGAGATTTACAATTGGGATTTTTGGAAAGACTAATGCCGGTAAATCTAGCCTTTTAAATACCTTAACTGACCAAGATGTCGCTATTGTCTCAGAGATGCGTGGGACTACTACTGACCCAATTTTTAAAAATATGGAGATTCATGATCTGGGGGCTGTGGTATTTATTGATACTGCTGGGATTGATGATGAGACGGAACTAGGCGATAGGAGAATAGAAAAGTCGACTGATATTTTAGATAGATGTGATGCTTTTATATATATTTTATCTAGTTTTGAAGAGCCATATCTAGAAAAAATTAAATCTAAAAATAAGCCGATAATTTATGTTATCTCAAAAGGAGATACTGAATTTTCTAAAGAACTACTAGAATTTTATAAAGATCTAGATCCATTTATATTTATCTCAGGCGATGAATCTAAAAAATATGAGCTAGTTAATCTTATTTCGTCAAGATTTAAAAAGGTAGATGAAAAAACTATTACTGGAAATCTAGTAAAAGCTTTTGATCTAGTATTGTTAGTTATGCCACAAGATAGAGAAGCTCCTAAAGGCAGACTTATCACTCCTCAAGTGCAGACTATTCGCGAGTTATTAGATAAAAATGCGATAATATCTATATCTGATGTAAAAAATTTTAAACTCGCGATAGAAGGACTTTCTAAAAATCCAGATCTTATTATTACAGATAGTGTTTATTTTAAAGAAGTCCATGATATGAAACCTGATGGTGTAAAAATGACTAGTTTTTCAGTGCTTTTTTCAGCATATAAAGGCGATTTATCTTATTTTGTAGATTCAGTTAGAGTATTAGATAATAAAGAAAATATTAAAAAAATCATGATCGCAGAAAGTTGTACTCATCCGCCTATAGAAGAGGATATTGGAAGAGTAAAAATCCCTAATATGATTAAGAAAAAATATGGTGAAGATATAGAATTTTCATTTTCTCGTGGCACGGATTTTAAAGATATAACTGATGTAGATTTAATTATCCACTGTGGGGCATGTATGTTTAATAGAACTCAGACTTTAAGTCGTGTTGATAAGGCTAGAGAATTGGGTATACCTATGACCAACTATGGTATTACGATAGCATATTTAAAAGGTATTTTAGACGATGTAGTATTGCCAGAGTAGAAAGTATAGATAGCTGGGTATATTATTTGTAGAATATATATGAGGTGAGCTTATGAAGGACTTTTCTAATATAGATATCAGAATAGAAAGTGATTTAAAAGAAAAGGCTGAAGAGATTTTAAATATACATGGGATAACTCATGAAGATATAATCAATGTTATCTATAAAAATTTATTTTTAAAAAATAAGAATATGAAAGTTGATGAAATTTACAAAGAAGCGATTAATCACTCTAAAGAAGAGATGGAAAACGTGGTAAATGAAGAAGACAGAAATTATAATAAAACTAATTTAAAAATAATAGAAGAGTACAATCTACTAGATGTTTCAAATATGACGGTTGAAGAGTTTGAAGACTCATTAATAGAGGCTTGCAAAGATATTGAAAGTGGAAAATATTATACGCCAGAAGAAGCTAGAAAGGCTCTAGGAATTGATGGATAAGTATGATATAAAATATTCACCAAAGGCAATAAAAGATCTTATAGTTATAAAAAATTATATAATTGTAAACTCATATTCTGTTGTAACTGCTGAAAAATTTATTGAATCATTAATAACTATAATAAATAGTTTAAATACTATGCCTAGGCGTTATCCAAAATTTAAGAGCGAAAGAATAATTGATGAGGATATTAGAATATGCCCAATAAAAAACTACATTATTATTTATAACATCAACGATAATTTTAATAGCATTGAAATTCTAAGAGTAATACACACTAGTAGAAATCTAGATTATATAAAACTATTTTAAACTTCGAGATTTAATCCCGAAGTTTTTTTATATTCTAGAATCATTTTTTCTTTTTTATCTCTAGAAAGTTTCTTTATCTCATATTCTCGTTTTAACGCAGTTGATTTATCTAAAACTTTTTCGATATATACATATTTTACTGGTGTGCGTCCTCTAGTATATTTTGAGGCTTTTTTATTATTATGCATTTTTAGCCTTCTATCTAAATCGTTAGTTATGCCGGTATATAGCGTATTATCAGCGCAGTGGAGAATATAGACATAATAATTAGTACTTATCGTCATAAAAATTTCCCATCTCTTCTCGTATCATCGAGTATTCATATCCTTTATTTAGTAAATATCTAATAAGTTTTTGGCTATCTTCATTTGGTCTAGATTTTTTTCTATCAGTTATAAGTTTTTTTAGATTTTCTCTTTCTATTTCGCGATATTTAGGTAGATATGGATCTATTTCTTTTCCATCAAATCCTTTTTGATATAATTTATTTTTAATTTTTATAGAACCATCAGTTGTAAAATTAAATTTTTCCTCAAGATACATCTCTAGATATGCCTTATCATCTAGAAGTCCATATTCCTCTAGATAATTTATTACTTCATCGTGGATTTCTTTTTCTATTTTATTTTTATACATCCAGTCTATTACTTCTTTTTTAGATTTATAACCGCGAGTAGCGTAGTTTACGGCTTTTCTAAAAATTTTATCATAGTCTTCTTTATATTTTAGATATTCTAAATCGCTATCAGATATTTCAAACTCGACATACCCAAAAGGCGCTAGATTTTCATATGATGCGCTCATTATGTATTTCCCATCAGAATATAGACTAAATCTTTCTTTATTATTTTTTTGCTTTTCTACTGTTATTTTCATATAAATTTTATTTTCCTTATTTAATTATTTATAACTTTGTAAAATAGTTATTATATAAGATTAGTTATTATAAACTATTTTAACATACTTCTATTTTGTTTTATTTTAAATCTATAATATGATAAAATATTTTAAATGGAGGTAAATAATGTTTCAAATATTGTCTTTAATTCTAAGATATATATTTATTATAATAATTTACTTATTTATCTTAAATATAATTAGATTAATTTATTTAGATATCTCATCTTCTGCTAGCTCCACTGCTGCTAAGAATGTAGCATATCTAAAAGTTATAAATAGACTAGACCAGCTAGATTTTAAGATGCAGGAATACTACCCAATAGTTGGGGAAATATCTGTAGGTAGATCTTCTAGAAATGATATTTATGTAAAAGATAGAGTCGTTTCTAAAAACCATATGAAGGTTTATTTTAAGGATGGATATTACTATCTAGAGGATATGGGCAGCTCTAATGGGACTTATCTTAATGGAAATGATATAGAAAATAATGTCCTAGAGCTTTCTGACGGAGATCTTATCGGAGTTGGAAAAATTCAATTTATGTTTGTAAATAGATAGGGAAATTATGTTTAATAAATTTAGAAAGATTAGAAAGCCGAGAAATCTACTTTTGGTTTTTGATATTTTAGCTATCGGCAATCTAATGTTTTATAAGGATTTAGGTCAAAATAGAAATCTAGGGATTATGGCGGCTGTCCTAATCGCGATGTTATATTTTTCGAACCTACTTTTAGAAAAGGTTACTAATGGTGACCAATATATTTTTATGATTGTCTCTATGCTTATTTCTATTGGAGCGATTATGAATTTTAGTATAAACCAGGTCTTAGGTATACGGCACTTAGTCTGGGCTTTAGGCGGTATATTAGTATTTTTTGTCGCCTATTTTTTAGTTAAGCATCTAGATATATGGGATAAACTATTTAATTTCTTAATAGTCATATCGATTGGACTTTTTGTCGCGACTTTGATATTTGGTAGCACTATTAGAGGTTCTAGAAACTGGATCGTTTTTGGAGATGGTGCTTTTAGTATCCAGCCATCAGAGTTTATAAAACTTGCGCTTATTTTTATTATTGCTAACTTTTATTATAATCGTCAAAAGTATGAGAAAATAGAGCATTCATCTATTATTATGATGGGTGTAGTTTATCTTTTTATAGGATTTTTATTCTTGCAGCGTGATCTAGGTACTGCAGTGATGTTTTTAGCAATATTCTTAGGTCTTCAATTTATTTATGAGGATAAGAGGGGACTTATTGCTTTTTCTATAATAATATCGATTGTGGCTGTAATCATGGGATATTTTATTTTTGATCACGTTAAAAAGAGATTTAACTTATGGATAGATCCATGGAGCGATCCGGGTGGACAGATTTTACAATCTCTATTTGCCATTGCTAGTGGTGGATTTACTGGTGCGGGAGTAGGACTTGGCTATCCGCTTCTAATTCCTGATGTAAGTTCTGACTTTATTTTTGCAGCAATATGTGAAGAGCTGGGTCTACTTACTGGAATAGGCGTAATTATGTTATTTATGATTTTAGTTTATAGATCTTTTAAGGTTTCTATAGTTCAGTCTAATAGATTTTATAGGATATTAGCTTTAGGAATTGGGATCTCTTTTGGGATTCAGGCCTTTATAGCTATCGGTGGTGTGACTAAATTTATACCAATGACTGGTATTACTCTGCCTTTTGTTTCCTATGGTGGGTCGTCAATGATTTCTAGTTTTCTTGCACTTGGTGTACTTCAGGCTTGCTCTGAAGACCAAAAGCAGGCGATAGTAGGAGGCGATGACTATGAATGAGAGAGAACGTAGAAGAACGCTGATACTTTTAACCGGCGTTATGATTTTATTTTTGGGGATTATTATATATCTTACTTATTTTATGATTTTCCAAAGTGAGACTTATCGAGAGAGTACTCAAAATAAAAGAAACCAATATACTGCCAATAATATTATACGCGGCCCATTTTATGATAGAGATAATAATCTTTTAGCTCAGACTTATAAAGATGAGAAAAATAATCAGATAAGAGAATATCTATTCCCTAAAGAATACTCACATATAATTGGTTATAATTATAAAAGTCTGGGACGTACTGGGCTTGAGGATACGATGAATAAGTATCTTACTGATAATTCTATAAAAGATGCAGAAGATTTAAAAGATGAGATTTTATCTAATGAAAGAATGGGAGACTCTGTATATCTTACTACCGATACGAGGGTACAGACTGATGTATCACATCTTATGGAGGGATATAAAGGAGCTGTAGTAGCTTTAAACCCAAAAACTGGAGAAGTCTACTCATTAATAAGTATGCCTCAATATGACCCTAATACTGTCGGCACAAATTGGGAACAAGTTTCTACTTCTAAAGATGCAGAGTTATTTAATAGAGCTCTAAATGGTAAATATCCTCCAGGTTCTATAATGAAAATTATTACTACTTCTGCAATTTTAGAAAATGGAGTAGATCAGTCTTATAATCACACTGGAAAAGCAAAAGTTTCAGGTTATGAGTTTAAGGACTTTGGCAGAAGTGAGCTTGGAAAAGTAGATTTATCTAAGGCATTTAGTCTAAGTTTAAATACCTATTTTGTAACTAAGGTGCAAGATGTAGGACTTAGTAATTTTGAGGCACTAGCTAAAAAGTTTTATTTTGATAATAATATACCATTTGATCTTCCAGTTACGACTTCTACTCTAAACTTTGGAGCAGGTACTGATAGAGTGGCACTTTCTGCATCAGCTATTGGACAGGGTAAAGTGCTTTCTACACCTCTTCATATGGCGCTTATGACTTCAGCTATAGCAAATGATGGGGCAATGATGAAGCCATATGTAGTAAATAAAATAGTAGATAGAAAAGGTGAGACTGTATATACTAGCGAGCCTAAAGTTTTAGCTAATCCCATAACTTCTGAAATAGCTTCAGAGATTACAGATTTAATGATAAAAACTACAAAATCCGGTACAGCTAGAAATGCCTCTTTAAAAAATATACAAGTTGCATCAAAAACTGGTACTGCAGAAAACGCAACTGGCGAGAACCACTCATGGTATGTGGGATTTGCTCCAGCAGATGACCCTAAAGTAGTAGTAGCTGTAATTGTAGAGCAAGGTGGACTAGGTGGCGAGACTGCAACGCCTATCGGAAGGGATGTAATTTTATCAGTTTTAAAACATATAGAAGAATAATAAATTGGGCGGAGAAAATCCGTCCTTTTTTAATTTATTTAGAAATCATTAAATATTAAGCGCATATAAATATAGTAAAATGTTCTTAACAAATCACAATTTTAAATAATTATCTGATAATATGTATATATAGTATAAAACTTTAGGAGGTGCACTAAATAATGTATAAAATAAAGACTTTATTTATTGACATCTCAAACTTTATTGACTTTAAACGAAAAGATAATAATACATATAGTGATACTGACTTTTTAATCTCTAAAAGCAATACGGCATGGTGACATGTCGTTTTTTATATATAACAACTAAATATAGACGCCATAACTAGATACGCTTTATTAAAATTAAAACTTTAAAGGAGAATTTTATGGAAAAAAACTACTGTATAAAATGTAAAACTTTTGTAGAAAAAAAACTTACTTCACAAGACCAAGTTTATAAAGTTCATGGAAAAGATATTAAAATTAAAGCAGATGAGGCTGTATGTATAAATTGTGGCACAGTTATATATGATGAAATGGTAGAAATCGCGATTATAAATAAATTATTTAATGAATATAGTATGCGAGAAAAAGTACCTCCCGTCGGGGTTTAATAAAATAAAGGCCTCCAACTTAATTATGTTGGAAGCCTTTTTAAATTCTATTCTTTATAATCAAAATATACATTTCCCATTTGACGTTTTAATAGATAATCATCGTAGATATTTTTAGCATCTGGAAGTAGGATATATAATCCGATTATATTAGGAATTATCATAAGTGCATTAAATAAATCTGATAATTGCCATACTAGCTCTACTCTCATCATTGAGCCGACTAATAGTGAGCTAAATACAAAGATGCGATATAAACTAATAGAAGTTTTAGATTTAAATAAAAATTTTATATTTATTTCTCCAAAGTAGTACCAGCCGATTATAGTAGAGAAGGCAAAAAAGGTTATAGCCACAGATAAAAATTTCTGACCAATCATTCCAAAAGCGCTATTAAACGCATACATTGCTATCCCAACTCCTTCTTCACCAGAGAAGTTAGCCTCAGTTACTAAAACTACTAAAGCAGTCATTGTACAGATTATCAAAGTAGCAAGTACCCCAAACATTGCCACAAATCCCTGTTTTGCCGGATGTTCTACATCTGCTACAGCGTGGGAGTTAGGAGTAGATCCCATACCTGCTTCGTTAGAGAAAAGTCCACGAGCTATACCATATCTCATAGCTTGTTTTACAGTATATCCTATTGTACCTCCCATAAATGAAGAATAGGAAAATGCCGATTTAAAAATAGATTTAAAAACTGGTCCGATATGTTCTTTATATATGACTAAGACAATTATCGAGCCTATAATATATATAAAAGCCATAATTGGCACAATAAACTCTGTAAATCTAGAAATCCTACTCATACCACCTGAAAAAATTAAGGCGGCAATAATTGAAATAAATATCCCTATAATAACTGGGCTTAGGCCATATGCACGCTTTATCGATTCAGTAATTGAGTTAGCCTGAACCATATTTCCTATCATTCCTAAAGCGATAACTATAAGAATAGCAAAAAGTGAAGAAAAAACCAGACCTAGAGAAGATAGATTTTTAAGCTTAAATCCCTCGCTAATATAGTAGGCTGGGCCACCAACTAGCTCGCCATCTTTTCTAGTTCTAAATTTCTGGGCTAGAATAGCCTCGACAGATATAGTAGACATACCAAGGATAGATAAAACCCACATCCAAAATACAGACCCAGGACCTCCAGATAAAATAGCTGTACTTATTCCACCAATATTACCAGTACCAACTTGTGCTGCTATTGCTGTAGTAAGAGACTGAAGTGAGGACATCGTTCCTTCTTTACGTTCCTTAGAATTACTACTAAAAATATGCTTAATCTCTGATGGGAGTTTTCTAAACTGCGGAAAACCTAAATAAATTGTGCTAACTATTCCAAAACTAGCTAGAAGACCCATAATTGGTAATCCCCAGAGAACTGTGTTTATATTTTTTACTATATCTAAAATATCCATTTTTTCACCAATTTTTTATAGATTAAAGTTTATTATATTTTATCATAATTAGCGGATAAATAAAAAATCGCCGCATATATTATACGACGATCTACAATTTATAAATTATTTCTTAAAAAAGCTAAGTAGTCTTTTGAAAAATCCACCTTCTTTTTCACGGCGCTCTGCTCTTTCAGCTCGCTTTTCTTCTACTCTAGCGATAACTTCTTCTTCAGATTTTTCGCGTTTTATTTTTTCTCTTTCTCTAGATTTTTCTTTATCGCGAGTTCTCTTAGCTTCTCTAGCATATTTTAACTCTATTCCAGAAGCATCTTTTTCAGCTATTTCCATCATCTTAGCCTGAGAATCTAAATTAGAAGATCTTTCAGAGTCCTTAATCTCTTCATACTCTCCAAGATTATTCATACATCTAGCTTTTATATTATCTTTCCATTGAAGTTCCATATAGTGGTTTAACTTCTCTTTAGCCTCTTTATCAAATATTGGAGTAGTTACCTCGACTCTTTTTTCTGTATTACGAGTCATTAAGTCAGCCGAACCTATAAAATATTTAGCATCTTCACCCTCACCAAAGATAAATACACGAGGATGTTCTAAAAATCTACCTACGACTGAACGTATTTCAATATTATCAGTATATCCTTCTATATTAGGTCTCATACAAGATATACCACGCACGATAAGTCTAGTTTTCACGCCAGCTTTAGACGCTTCAGTAAGTTTCGCCATAAGTTCTTTATCGGTAAAAGAGTTAAATTTAAAGAATAGTCTACCATCTTTTCCCTTAGCGATTTCTTTATCAATTAAATCCATTAAGGCAGATTTAAACCCATTAGGGGATACTAATAGATAGTCATATTCGTTATCAGTAATTCCAAGTGATAGATTATTAAAAAATCTTTGAACATCAGATGCAATGTCTTCGTTAGATGTAATTAGCGAAATATCAGTATATTGGCGACTGGTTTTTTCGTTGTAATTTCCAGTGCCGATTTGAGTAATATATTTTAATTTTTCATCTTCTCTAAGCGTAATTTGACATACTTTAGAGTGGACTTTA
This sequence comes from Peptoniphilaceae bacterium, assembly GCA_029983595.1. GTDB lineage: Bacteria > Bacillota > Clostridia > Tissierellales > Peptoniphilaceae > Neofamilia. The sequence goes on along the minus strand of JASBZD010000011.1, from coordinate 176 downwards.
TATCCTGCTACTCCATATACTATTTTACATCCAGCTTCCGCTAAGTAGTCAGAATAATTAATGTTAGATTCCTCATCAAACCTAGCTTGAAGTTCCATAAAAGCAGTAACTTCTTTACCATTTTCTAAAGCTTTAACTAACGCTCTAACTATTTTGGAATTTTTAGCTAGTCTATA
>JASBZD010000010.1 GCA_029983595.1 Peptoniphilaceae bacterium | reverse complement strand
TTCAGATAGTTTTTCTAAATCATAATTACGCTCTGCTTCAGCTATCTCTATTTTTACATTATCTATCTGCTCTTTTATATCTTTTTCACGATTTAAAGCAGATTTTTCTTCTTCCCATTTCGCTGATAGATTATCAAACTCTTCTTTTTCTGAGATAATTTCAGTTTCTAGCTCTTCTAGACGTCTTATTGAGTTTTCATCATTTTCTTTTTTAAGAGCTGCTTTTTCTATCTCTAAAGTTAAAACTCTACGTCTTATCTCATCTAGTGCTTCAGGCATAGATTCCATCTCAGTTCTAAGCATAGATGCAGCTTCATCCATTAAATCTATAGCTTTATCTGGTAAAAACCTATCAGTAATATACCTATCTGATAAAACAGCTGCAGCTATAACAGCATTATCAGAAATTCTAATACCATGGTGAATTTCATATCTTTCTTTTATACCACGTAAAATAGAAATCGTATCCTCTACAGTAGGCTCATTTACGATAACTTTTTGGAAACGTCTTTCTAACGCTTTATCTTTTTCTATATTTTCACGATATTCATCTAAAGTAGTCGCACCAATAACTCTAAGTTCTCCACGGGCAAGCATAGGTTTTAGTAAGTTTCCGGCATCCATAGAGCCTTCAGTTTTTCCCGCTCCTACAATAGTATGAATCTCATCTATAAACATTATTATTTCACCATCAGACTTTGAAACCTCATTTAAAACTGCTTTTAAACGCTCTTCAAACTCACCTCTATATTTGGCACCAGCTATTAAAGCTCCCATATCTAGAGAATATAAAGTTTTATTTAAAAGAGAACTAGGTACATCACCATTTACTATTCTTTGAGCCAGTCCTTCAACTATTGCAGTTTTACCAACCCCTGGTTCACCAATTAAAACAGGATTATTCTTAGTTCTTCTTGATAAAATGCGAATAGCATTTCTAATTTCTTCATCACGTCCAATAACTGGATCAATTTTTCCCTCACGGGCGCGCTTAGTAATATCAGCACCATATTTTTCTAAAGCTTCATAAGTTTCTTCAGGATTATCGTTAGTTATAGTTTGGTTCCCCCTTATCTTTTGTAATTTTTCTATAAATTCACTTCGTTTTATATTATATTTATTTATAACATTTTTAGATTTGGCATTTCTAGAATCTATAATAGCTAAAAATAAGTGCTCTACACTAATATATTCATCGCCAAATTCACTAGCTATTTTTTTAGAATTTTCTAGAATCTTATTTAGCTCATTATTTAAATAAATTGAGCCACCTTGTTGTTTTGGAAGCTTTGAAATCTCGCTAGATAATTCAATTTTAAATGAGTTAACATCTACTTCCATAAGTTTTAAAATCTTTGGTATTAAACCATTATTATCATCTACTAAAGCTAAATTTAAATGTAAATCTGTAACTTCAGGATTTCCATGTTCAGTAGCCTTAGAAGTAGCGTCATTAATGGCTTTAATACTATTTTGAGTTAAGTTATTAAAATCCATTTTCTATCTCCTTTATTTAAACGACTCTTTTAAGTCTTTATATAATTTTTCTTGTTCTTTATCTAATTTATCTGGGTTTATTATATTAAATTCTATTATTAAATCCCCAGTATTTCCTTTAAGATCTGTAAATCCACGACCCTTTATCCTCTGTTTAGAAAGAGATCTAGTATTTTCAGGTACCTTTATCTTAATCTTTCCAGTTAGAGGATCAATTACTTCTTCAGTTCCAAAATACGCATCCCACGGCATAACATCTACTCTATAGATAATATTATTTCCATCTAGAGTCTGTCCGTCATAGTCTTTTACATCTACAGTAAATATAACATCTGCATCAATACCCCATTTTTCACCTTTAGCTTTTATCTTCTTACCAGATGTAATCCCCTTTGGAATTTTTACATCCATATTATAAGACTTACCATCTAGATTTACAGTAACTGATTTAGTAACTCCATCAAAAGCCTCTTTTAGAGAAATAGTTATATTAGATTGATACTCTGTTTTTTTTCTTCTGCCACGGCGTGCTCTGCTCGTGCCACCTCCAAAGAACTCTGAAAAATCAAAGCTAGATGTTGATGTACTTTTTCTCGTCTCGCCCCCAAATAATAAATCAAATAGATCACTCATATCACCAGTACTAGTGTTGGTATATGTGTAACCAAAATCATTTGGGTTAAAGTTTTCGCCGCCAGTAAAGTTAAAATTAGAGCCAAACTGGTCGTATTGTTTACGCTTTTTCTCATCTGATAATACTTCATAGGCTTCAGTAATATCCTTAAATTTCTCCGCCGCCTCTTTATCATCTGGATGAAGATCGGGGTGATATTTCTTCGCAAGTTTTCTATAACTCGATTTAATCTCTGCCTGCGTAGCCTTTTTTTTAACCCCAAGTATTTTATAATAATCTTTATATTCCAAAATATTTCACCCCATTTTTAATTATATTCATTAAATAAACCAGAAGATTTACTTCTGGTTTTAATATCTTAATAATTAAGTTAAAATTTTGAAGTTTTTCCAAAATTTCTCTATAAATTTTATACCCTCTATTTATATCTTAAAACATTATATTAAAATTTTTTAAATTAAAAAGGCATACTATTTGTATGCCCCATAGTCTAATATCTATATTTAGCTTTTACATCTGAATCAAATGAGTTTCTCTCTTTATCAATTAAAATAATTTCACCACCACCATTTAAAACATCATATACAAGCTTATTCATTTCATCTGAATGAATATTATCCATTTCTTTTTCTATATATAATTTTTCAATTCGTCCGCTCGGTGCATCTTGTAAAATCCTAGATAGATTATCAGTGCCATTTGAGTTAGCTATTGATGTATTTAAAACTTCTAACTCTTCATCAATTTCTTTTATATATTTAGGTAAAAGTCTTTCTTTAATAACATCCATTATCTCTTCTTTTTTAATAGAATCAAATGGTTTTTCGATAGTATCTACAATATTTAATCCATCAGCATATTTTTTAAATTCTGATACATTTTCAGTAGTGCCAGTTAGAATTATTGGATTACCCTTAGCTTTAAAGAAGTTATACATCTCATCAGCTATATATCTAAAATATTTTTCTGTTTCTCTTTCCACTACTTCTGATTTAGTATCATGACCATGGAAAGAAGTAGCCGCTCCATCAGTACGATTTTTATCTAGATCTTTTACATCTTTATCATCAAATAACTCATCAAATCTTCTTTCAGAACGAGGTGTTTCTAAATCTTTTATTCCATCTCTAGATACGCTATAAACCTCAAATCTATCTTTAGAAATATCTAGAATATAATATCCTCTAGTTCTCTCATATCCATTAAAAAGTGGTAATAAATAAGGCGTTTTAGAAACATGAACCTGCTCGTTAATTCCACCATCTAACCTTTGATAAGCTAATCCATCTTTATCAATTAATACAAATAAAGCATAAGAACCTTCATTCCAGAATTCTCTATCTTTTAGAAGCTTATATCCTTCTTTTAAAAATTCATCTTTATCTTCAGAAGATAGTTCACATTCACTAGTTATACTTTCTGAAGCTTTATTTAATAAATTTTTTAGCCTAATAGGATCCTGGTCTGCTTCGGATGAAATTTTATGTGTTGGCATATATATACTTACATAAATTCCTTCTTCTTTTTCATTAAATTCTTTAATATCAAATTCTCTCATACAATAGTCCTCCTTGCTTCTTTACTCATATTTACCCATAATAAATAAATCTTTATCAAAAAAGGCTAAATCTATATAGACTTAGCCCAAAATTTGATTTATTCTTACTTAAATTATCTTCTATTTAAAATATCTTCTTCCAGATTTTCATTAGCTCTATCTCTATCAGTAGAACCATCTTTTAACTCATCTTCATTTATATACTCTTTACCATCTTCATAATGTTTAGAGTTAGAGTTATTAAAAGTTTCATCTTCTTTATTATATCTTAAATCTTCATCATGTGCTATTTTGTCTCTATCAGCATTTTCAGAACTTATTCCACCATTTAAAACACTCTCTTCAGTATCTTTATCTAATTTTTTTAGATCTTTATCTTCTACCATTTTAAGTACCTCCAAAAGATTTAATATATAATAATTATTCCCTCATAAATTAGCTAATAAACAAATAATATTTAAGCGTTAGTTATTTCAATAGAATTAATAATTACAGGTTCTACAGGTTTATCAGCTATCCCAGTTTCTACATTAGCAATATCTTCTACTACGTCCATTCCTTCATAAACATGACCAAATACAGTATGTTTTCCATCTAGCCAATATGCGCCACCTAAATCTTCATAAGCACTTATCACATCGTCAGGAAATCCCTTTTTCTCGCCAAGCATCTTCATCTGAGAAATTAGATCAGCGCTCACTTTAGAACCTTGCACTATAAAAAATTGTGAGCCATTAGTATTAGGGCCAGCATTAGCCATTGAAAGTGATCCATAAAAATTTCTATATTCTACAGAAAACTCATCCTCAAAAGCTTTTTCCCATATACTTTTCCCCCCACGGCCAGTGCCATCTGGATCGCCACCTTGGATCATAAAGTCCTTGATAACTCTATGAAAAGTAACACCATCATAATAGCCATTTTTAGAGTGAGTTATAAAATTTTCTACAGCTTTAGGCGCTACATCAGAAAATAATCTTAATTTTATATCCCCCATATTAGTGTGCATTATAGCGATTTCTTCGCCTGATTCTGGTTTTTGTAATTGTTTTAGCATAAATATATAATCTCCTTAAATTTAATCTTGTTCTGTAAGAATTAATACCCCATTTTCTGTAATCGCAATAGTATGTTCATATTGGGCACTCATTCCACCATCGATAGTACGAGCAGTCCACTCATTATCATCGATTTTAACCTTCCAGTCTCCAGTATTAATCATAGGCTCAATAGTAAAAACCATTCCCTTTTGGATTCTCTGACCCCTGCCAGGTTTTCCAAAATGAAGTACTTGAGGATCCTCGTGCATACTCTTACCAATACCATGTCCTACAAAATCTCGCACAACAGAATAACCAAGCGGCTCAACATATGACTGAATAGCATTTCCTATATCGCCAATGCGATTTCCTTCTATCGAAACCTCAATTCCGCGATATAAAGATTCCTTAGTAACATCTAGAAGTTCTTGCATTTCTTTAGATATTTCTCCCACTCCATAACTCCACGCAGAGTCTGAAAGTCCACCATCTAGGTTTACTACCATATCGACAGTTATTATATCGCCATCTTTTAAAACTCTATCTGACGGAAACCCATGACATACCTCATCATTTACAGATGTGCAAGTAGCGTATGGATACCCATAATAACCGATTTGTTCAGGAATCCCTCCGCCATCTCTAATAATTTTTTCAGCAAAATTATTAATCTCCATCGTAGTAACGCCTGGTTTAATAAAACTCCTTAGATTTTTATGAACTTCTGCTAATAACTTTCCAGATTCATGCATCTTTTTTATTTGCTCTTCAGTTTTTAAATATATCATAATTATCCTTTCATAAAGTTATGCTAAAAATATAAATCACTTAAGTCTGGGTCGTTTTTAGCCCATTTTTCTACTTCTTTATCTATCTCATAAGATTTTTTATAGTCTTCTATCGCCTTATCCTTAAGGCCTAGCTTACTATAAACACACGCCCTATTATAATAAAGTACATGGTGACCATTATTTTTTATACCTCTATCGAGAATTTTTAAAGCCTCATCGAGCTTATCGTTCTCTATATATAGCGCACTCATATTTAGATAAATAAATCTATCGTCTGAAAACTCTAAAGCCCTTTCATATTCTTCTATAGCCTTATCATATTCTTTTAAACGCTTATAAACTACTCCCAAATTAAAATGGGATAAATAGTAATTATTATTAATTGAAATAGATTTTTTTAAGTAATCGTGAGAAGTCTTATAATCGCCAAGACTTTCATATATAGAACCCAAATCGTTATAAGAAATAAAATCTAGTGGGTCTATTTCTATGACTTTCTTTAGATATAATATAGCCATATCATAATTTTTTAAATCGCCATAAATCGTAGCAGCATAATAATATGCCTCTTTATAAAATGGATCAATTTCAATAGCTTTTTTAAATAATTTTAAAGCATCGTCTAGATCTCCAGACATCTCACTAGAAATAGCCATACCATAAAACGCTCCAGCATTAGAATTATCAATATCTATTATTCTTTTAAATGTAAAATAAGAATTTTCATAATCACTAATCTCAAGATATGTATCTGCTAATCTAAATAAAATATCGATTTTTTCATTATCATCTAAAATAGAAATTAATTCTTCATAAATTTTTATTGCACCTAAAATATCATTATTGATACGTTTATTATCTGCATCTAAAAGTAATTTTCCAATATTTTTTCCCAACACTATCTCCTATAAAAATAAATCATACCGCTTCCAGGCATTAGAGATTTAAAATATTCATTAAAATCTAGTATATATCTTCTGCCCCATGATGAAACAGAAATTTTTACACCATCTTTATCTTCAAAAAGTCCAGTAATACTCACCCAGTGCCAATAAAAAGATTTTCTAAAATTAAAATTTAGATTTAAAGATAAAACTGGCAAATCTAAAGCCAACCCGGATTTAATAAATTCTAAATACTCATAATAATTATTATTAAATTTTATAACTCTATATCCAAGATTAATATTAAATCTTTTATTAAGACTTAAAACTCTATCTATTATTTTATTAAAACTTAAAAGTCCAATGGGGCTTGGGTTTAAAATTATATATATTTCTGTCGCTAGTTCTATATATTCTTCTTTAGTAAGTTTTTCATCCGCCATTTTTAATATATATATTATAGAGTTAGTAATAGCTATAGGACCACAGCCATTTAATTTCTGTCTTTTAAGTAAAAACCAGTCCTGATCGCCACCATAGAAGACTCCATTTTCGCTATAGATTTTTAAAAATTTATCATTTTTTAATTTATAGTCCAATATTTTACCCCTAATTTAAAAAAACCTTCATCGTGAAGGTTAATTTAATATATTATTTACTATGACTTTTTAAAACTGGTTGATAAAGTTTTTCTCTAAGTCTACCAATTACTCTAAAATCTACATGAGATAACTCTTCTAAATCTCCAGCATTTAAAAGCATCATAGAAATTCTAAGTTTTTTATCTAGACCTTTTACATAATTATATGCTGCATCATATCCACCATGTAGAAGATACTTTATAATCTCTCCAGAACCGGCGCACATATCAGCCCCTAGAATAATAGATTTACAAATTTCTGAAGCAGTAGTAATACCACCACTAGAAACTAAAAATAAATCATCTAAATCTAGATTGTCAGCATTAATAATCGCAAGGGCAGTAGGTATCCCCCATGAATAAAACTCAGAATAATCAGTCTCACTATCTCTTAAATCTTCAATCTCTATAAAGTTAGTTCCACCTTTTCCTGATATATCAACATATCTTACGCCTACATCATATAATTTTTTAATTACTTGAGACTGTATACCATTACCTACTTCTTTAACTATAACCGGAACATCTAACTCCTTCACAGCTTTTTCAATTAATTCATAGGTACCTTTAAAATTACGATCTCCCTCTTCCATAACTAGTTCTTGGGCAAGATTTAAGTGAATTTGCATAGCATCTGCATTAATCATATCGATAGCTATTTTCATCTCATCAATTGAAGCTTCAGTACCTAGATTTGCAAGAACTATTCCCTCAGGATAGACTTCTCTAACTACTTTAAAAGAATCTGAAAGCTCTGGTCTGTCAATTGCGATTTTTTGTGATCCAACTGCCATCGGGATATTAAACTCTTTTGCGATTAATGCTAGGCTCTCATTTATATCATAAGCCCATTCTCCGCCACCAGTTATAGCATTTATCATAAATGGCATACCTATTTCTTTACCTAAAAATTTCATCTTTGTATTTATATCATCATAGTCATATTCAGAAATCGATGAATGTTCTAGATACACATCTTCAAATAGGTTAGAGTTTTTATGAGAAGCAAGTAAGTAATTTTCAATATGCGCCTGTTTTCTATCTTCTCTTAAATTATCGTAATTCATCATCCACCTCTATTTATCTAATAGGTAATCGCCAAAATATTCTTTTAAAAGTTTTGGTCCTTCTTCTTTATCTAAAATATAATAACTTAGTTCTAATCTTTTTTCTTCACCAGGATAAGTAGTAGTTTCTATATTATCTAAATCTAATCTTGTAGCCATTCTAGCACCTGCATAAACCATGTTAGTACCAAGGTTAGTATCTACATAATTGGAGTAAATATCTAAAAGTTCAGGAATTTTAAAGATATTTTTTGGAGCTAGAGCTTGTTTAATCATCTCTTTCATAAAATACTGCTGATTTCTAACTCTTCCTAAATCTCCATCTTCATATTCTCTATATCTTAAAAATAAAACTGCTTGTTTTCCATTAAGTCTTTGTCTGCCAGGCTCAAAATCTATAACGAATTCACGACCCGGATCAGAGCCTTCTTTATACATTTTTTCAGGAATATCGACCTCGACTCCACCAATAGCATCAACTATTTTTTCTACAGCATCAAAATCGACTCTTACATAATTTCTTACATCTAGATCAGTAAAATCCCTAACCGTCTCCATTAATAGAGGCATACCGCCATAAGAATGGGCATGGTTTAACTTATCAAGACTTCCATTAACTGGTACACGCGAATCTCTTGGTAGGGACATAATTCTTACACTACCATCATCAAAGTTTACACGCACAAGCATCATAGTATCAGATCTTATTCCAATATCTTTTTTCTCGTGTGATTTTTTTCTATCTACAGAGTCAGTATCTACACCTACTAAGAGGAAAAATACCTCATTTAGGTCATCTGATATCGGGTTAGACTCTGCATCTTTAATTTCCCCAATTCCAGATTCTCTCTCTATTTTTTCCGCTCTACTCATACCGCCTTCAATTTTATTAAAAAGCCAGAAATATCCAGCTCCAAAAATTATAAAAGCAATTAAAAAAGATAGCAAAAATCTCTTTTTCATTATTAAAATACCTTCATTCTATTAGTATTAGACTTTATAATATCAGTTTTTATATCAAATTTCAAGAAATCCACAACTCTCTACCCAGTAGATAAATAACGTGGCAGAAGCTAGATCAGCACACCCTCCAGGGCTTATTCTTCTATTTATAAAATCAATATTTGTTTTACTTATTAGATCTAGACCACAGCTAGTTTTATACCCACCTTTTTCGATTATACTATTTACAGATTTTCTCATATATTCTAAGCCTTCAGCTCCAGTTCTTCCTATTACATTTGAGTCATCTAATATGCTCATAAGATATAATAAAGACTCCCCAAGAGCTATCTTTTCATTAAAGCCTTCTTCTATAGTATCTATAAATTTTATAAGAGAACCCTTAATCGATGGGAAGCCATCTTTTACCTCACCTCTAATTCCAGTAAGACCCAAGTTTTTAAATTGACTCGTCCCATAAGTTAGATTATTAGAATCTACTATCTTAAAATCATCTAAAATATTATAAGCAATCATTGAAGAAGTATGAGAAATATTTTTAAAATTTATCTCTTTATTACTTGACTTAACATTTCCTATAGCAGCGCATAAAATACCAAAAATAAAAATAGCTCCTTTATGAGTATTTATACCACCAGTCGCCTCTAGCATTCTATTTTCAGCTTCTATTCCTAAAGGACGAATTATATCTAATATTTCATAATAATTAGCACCCTTATACTCATATCCCGCTTTCGTACAATCATATAGATAATTATCTAGACTTTCGATAGAATCCATAAAAGTGTAAATACCCATATCATTATGTGCTCCAGAATCAAATCTATCTACAAGACCAGGTTTTGGGCTTAGTAATACCTCATAAGTTAGAGCCTTTTTAGCCAACATATCAACTTTTTTATAAAAATCCATATATCCTCCGACAAATTTTATTATATACTATAACTTGAAACTTTTTTGTAACTATATTAATGTTAAAATATATTAATATATAGTTAGGACACAATGGAGGTAAAATTATGAAAAAATCATTAATTATAATTTCGTGTGCATTATTAATTCTTACTGGATGCAATAAGGCTAAAGCACCAGATACTAAAGCCGTAGAAGAAAATAAAACAGCAAATGAACAAGTAAATAGTGAACAACAAGTAAAAATAGAAGAGGAAGTTGAAAGTTCTAAAGAAACTGAAGGATATATTAAATCTATTGAAAATGGTGAAATAGTATTAAGTGAAAATGAGGACTCAACTGATGACTCTTCTAATATAACATTTAAAATATCTGAAGATATAGCGAAAAATTTAAAAATAGGCGATAAAATAAAAATTTCTTATAACAAGGATAATGAAATAGAATCTATTGATACTATCGAAACTACTGGAGAACTTTCTGAGAATATACCTGAAAAGAAAGAAGAAGTAGATTTAGAAGATTTTAACGAATATGATAGCTATGAATTTGAAAATTTTGAAGTAGCTTTATACACGGATGCTGAAATCGATGATTCTGGTGAAGTTATGTGGGATACTGGCCATAATTATAAAGTAGTTTTATACGATAATGACGCAAATGCTCATATATTATTTGATGACTTTTTACAACATGGTGAAATAACTGTTGAAGAAGATGAAAAAGATAAAGATACTTTTAAATTAGTTATTGAAGCTGCTGGCCAAAAAGATACAACAAAATTTAAATATGAAGATGGTAAAGTAGAAGAAGTTAAATAACAAAGACATAAAAAAACTCTTGGAAATTTTATAAATCCAAGAGTTTTATTTTTTTATTAATCTATTTTAGTTCCTTCAAGACCTAAATCGATAAGTCTTTGTTTTTCTGGAGAAGCTTTTGGTGGAAACATTTCAAAGCTGTTATCTACATATGTGAAGTCATAGTATCCTAATCTTGCAACCGGTTTGATTTTTAAGATATCTACTCTACCATCTTCAGTAATAAACTCATCTTTAATGTGAATTCCTACTACTCTACCGATAATTAAATCTACACTGTTTATTTCGTCATTTCCAGGAATCATAATTGTTTGGTAATATTCACATTCATATTGTACTGGAGATTCTGCTACTCTTGCTACGTCTACTAAATTAGATTCAGCTTTTGTTAGTCCAGCAAATGCAAATTTATCTTCAAATTCTTCTGGGAATTCGTAAGCAGAAGTTTTATTCATAGCTTCAGCTAGTTCATATGGAACCATGTTATAAACAAATTGTCCAGTTCTTTGAATATTTTCTACAGTTCTTTTGTGATCGAAATCTACGTTTTTGTTAGCTGAGAAAATTACTGTTGGTGGGTCAAAAGTTACGTTTGTAAATTGTGAATATGGAGCGATATTATCAGTTCCATCTGGGTTTTTTGTAGAGATCCATCCGATTACTCTAGGTACAGTACATGATTTAAATGGTGCGTGTGGCATTCCGTGGTTATTTTTCTTTGGTTCGTAAAACATTATTTTTCCCTCCTAAATTTTTATAATATATGTTTTCTAAATTCTTCCTAAATTAATTAAAATATAATATATGCGATCGGTACAGTTATTAAGAATATAAGAACTGTCCTTATAAACCAGACTTTTACTAATTCTTTAATTGAAACTGGTATTTCTGACGCCATAATAGTTGGGATTGTAGTAGAGAACATCAATACTTGTCCTACACTCATTACACATAAGATAAATCTTGTCACTATTGGCGCATCTTTTATAACTAATACTGGTAAGAACATCTCTGCAAGTCCCATAAAAGCTGCTTTAGCTGCTAGTAGAGGCTCAGGAATTCTTAATAATAAAGTTAGTGGATAGAAAATATATCCTAAATAGTCAAATATTTTTGTATAAGCTACCATGATTAATGCAATTAGGCCTATTGACATAAAGTTTGGCAGTACTTCAAATACTAGTTCAAATGAGTCTATTACATTTCTTATAGTTCTTGGAACTACTGAACCTGCTTTTTTTGTCATATTTAACGCTTCTACAAAAGCTCCCTTAACTAGATTTCCCTCAATCGTGTCTTCAGGGATACCTGGTTGATTCTCATAATAAGTGTTTGGATATTTTGAAATTGGTGGAATTCTTACTGTTATCGCTGTAACTAAGAAAGTCACAAATAATGCAGTAAAGAAATATGCTCCCCAATGGTCCATAATTCCAGCAGTTTTTGCGATTACTACAAAGAATGAAATACTTACTGTCGAGAATCCTGTTACTACAAGAATAGCTTCTCTTAGTGAATATTTTCTTTGTTTATAAAGATCGTTACACATCATTACGCCTACTGCAGTAGATCCCATAAATGAAGCTACAGCTACTACTGCTGTACGCCCCGGAGTTCTCCAAATAGTTCTCATTACAGGTTTTAAAAATCTTCCAACAAAGTCTACAAACCCATAATCCATTAAGAATGTAAGAAATATCGAACATATAGGTATTAGCGTACCTACTTGAATAGCCAGATTTTCAAAAATAAATGGTGCGTGATCTGGTCTTGCTATAGCTTCTGGAGCTCTACCCGAAAAATAAATTAGTGTCATTACAGCACCAATTAATTTTGTTATAGTAAAAGCTATGTCTATCCCACTTCTATTCCATGTTTTTTTAATAAATGGTCTAATAGCACCATACATTATTATTATAAATGCATACCATTTAAAAAATAACGGGAAGTTCTCTATGAGATATGTGATTACGAATTCAACAGGAATGGTCGATTGGCCATTAATATTGATCGGAATAAAAAACATAAAAACGCCAATTGCACTAAGTAATAAGAATTTTATTATTAAAAGTGGTTCTTTTAGGACGCTTTCATCTAATCTATTTTCCATATTCGCACCTCCTAATTATTATTACACCTTTTGTGCTTATGTTTATTTTAAAAGATAACGATTTCTGTTGTAATAAAGAATATTGTCTAAAACTTTAATTATTTTGTCATATGTATTATTATTAATATTATTATAATATATGGAGATAATTATGATTGAGATAAACTTACCAGATGACGTAACTTTAGATATTTTCACTAGTGAATATATAAGAAGTTTAATCTATTCAAATTATATTAGATTTAATGTTTTAAAAGATGTATTTTTCGATCTAAATATTGATATAATACCTAACTATGTAATGACAATTATCTATGATGATTTTTGGGAGCTATTTGTAGATGACCCAAATACTATGAGATATAAATCAAAAAAACTCTTATTAGATAAAACTAGAGAATTAACTAGAGATTATAAAGCTATCTCTACTAGTCTATTAGGAACTGATAAAGTAGTTCTTTTTATTGATTATAAATTTAAAAACTTAGAAAATAATGAGACTGAAATCTTAAATTTTACTGAAAATTTAAAAAATAACCTAACTAAAGAGACAGGCCATTCGGTGAGTATTGGGCTTAGTAACTATTGTGGAAATATTTATAAAATTTCGGAAAGTTATGAAGAGTCATTTAGAGCTTTAGAAAATATTTTTATAAAAGGCGATAATTCGGTAATTGTAGGAAATAAAGCAAATATCTTTAGCGATTCTATTGAACTTGATATTACTAAACTTATCCAAAACCTAATTATAGAGATTATTAAAAATAATAAAGAAAATATAGAATTTTATGTTTCATTTTATTTTGAAAAATTATTAAAAAGTAATACTAAAGAAAATCTAATAAAATCTACTTCGTTGCTGTTACTTTCTGAAATCTCATTATACTTTTCTAATATTTTAAAAATAAATAATTCAGTAATCTTATCTGAATATATCAGTAAAATTATAAAAGAAAATACTTCAGATGGGGTAAGAGATCTAGTTTTGACAAATCTCTTAGAATATAGCACTCTGCTTCATAAATCTAATATTGATTATATTGAGATATCTAAAGCCTATATAGATAAATATTATATGCAAAATCTAAATATAGATAAGATGGCAGAAATCATAGGATATAGCAACTCTTATTTTAGTAGATTATTTAAAAAAACTGAGGGAGTTGGGTTTTCAATATATGTTCAGAAGGTGAGAATTGAAAAATCAAAAGAGTTAATTTTAAATAAAGATAAATCACTTTATGATATTTCAGAAGAAGTAGGTTTTGATAATTATAGTTATTACTCAAAAATATTTAAGGATATAGAGGGAATTTCACCACGTGAATATAAAAAAACTCTTGAGGCAATCTAACCTCAAGAGATAATTTAAAATAAAATATGAGCTATTAAACTTACTACAATAAATCCTATAACTGTTCTTTCAAACCATATAATTAGTATATCTTTAATAGATACTTCTATATCTGATGCCATTATCGTAGTGATATTATCAGAAAACATCAGCATCTGAGTTACTGCTAGAGTCGATAATATAAATCTAGTTTTAAATGGAGCGCCTACCGATAGAGTAACTGGTAAAAATATCTCTGCTAGTCCGAGAATAGAGGCTTTTGCCGCAAGCATCGGCTCTGGAATTCTAAGAAGTGATGTAAGTGGGTAGAAAATCATCCCAATATAATCAAATATCTTAGTATAATTTACTAAAACTAACGCAATAATCCCAATTGACATAAAGTTAGGCAATACTTCAAAAAGCATGCGCACAGAGTTGGTAAGTTTTTTTGTAATTCGCGGTAATATCTTTCCAGAATTTTTAGCAGTATTTAGTGCATTATTTAACGCTCTCTCAAATATATTTCCATTTTGGGACGCTTTTTCATTACCCACATCTTTTTTATAAGTTTCGCTTATTTTTGATAATGGATAAATTCTAGCTGTAATAGCACTTACTATGAGTGCTGAAATAATACTGACTAATAAATATAAAGACCAATAATCCATTAAATCAGCAGTTTCTACAATAATCGACATAAATGATACTGTAGCTATAGAAAAACTAGTTACTGAAAGAGTAGCTTCTCTTAAATTATATCTTCCCTCTAGATACATATCATTAGCCATTACTATCCCGACAGATGGGGAACCTAAAAATGAAGCTAATAAAACTACTGAAGTCTCTCCTGGAGATTTAAAAACTACACGCATTATAGGTTTTAAAAATTCACCAATAAAATCTACAAATCCATAGTCCAATAAAAATGTAAGAAAAATCGCGCATATTGGAATAAGAAGCATTACTCTCATTACTAAGTTATTAAACATAAAAGGTCCAGTATCATCTCTAGAAATGGCCTCTGGAGCCATATTTGTAACTAATAAAATCGTAAAAATAGCCCCTATAATTTTTCCAATATTAAATATTAATGCCGTAGGATTTTCATTAAATGTTTTATTTGTAATAGGCTTTATTGCACCAATTATTATAATAATAGTAGCTAAATATTTTAATATATTATAAAAGTTTTCTATTAAATAATTCAAAATATGAGCGATAGGTATAGAGTTTATGCTTTTTATTTCGATTGGCACAAAAAACATAAAAACTCCTATAACACTTAATATGATAAATTTTAAGATTAAACTTTTATCTTTAAATAAATTCTCTTCCATTAATTCCTTTTTCCTAATGTTACTCTATCACTGAAAATATCGCATTAAGATGATAGTCTGGTTTATCCCTGCGATAAGAGTGATAATCTCTATTGGTATAAGTCGAAATCTCAGAAATTTCAATATTCTCTCTTTTTATCCCAGATTCTAAAAGTATAGAAAGATTAGCTAACCTAAGATCTAAAAGATATTTATTTTTATCTGATGGATGGGATTTAAATATTTCTTTGCGATTATTAAAATCCGAAAACTCATCATATAGCTCACATCCGACTTCATAATTTTTATAATCAATAGTAGGACCAATAAAAGCTATAATATTTTCTACATCGCAATTAAACTTACTTACCATTATCTCAATTCCCTTTTTGGAAATCTTTTTAGAAGTGCCACGCCATCCAGAGTGAAACGAGCCTTGCACCTTTTTTTCTTTATCAAAAACTACAATAGGGGTACAATCTGATATTTTTGTCATTAAAACAATATTCTTTTTATCAGTTATCAGCCCATCAGTATCTTCAAAAGTGCGACCATATAAGAACTTATCGCCATTAGATCCATCACAGTACTCAATGTTATTTCCATGGACCTGTTTAGCTGAATAGATATTATCTGGATTTATATTATTTTTTAAAGCTATTTCTTCTATCTCATCTATGACTTTATCTCCTACTCTTTTAGAAAAAAGGGAATATTCTGAGCCAGTCATAAATACTTTTAGTCCATTTTCATTTAATTTATTTGATATCATAATAATTTAAAAAGTGCTAATTATATAGCACTTATTTTTAGTCATCTACTAAGATTTTTCTAGATCCCGGTTTTACTAGTTCTACGCCTTGTTTACATAATTCGCAGTCATCTTTATCAAAAGTTTTTATTTCTAGATCAGCTGCACTATATATTTTTAAACCATTTAATGTATCAGATCCAGATCTATTTACTAGACAAGCTATACCTACGATTTCTACCCCATAAGGAGAAACTGCACTAATAGCCTCTAGTGAAGATTTACCAGTAGTAATTACATCTTCAGTAATAAGGATTTTTTCTCCTTTTTCTACAGTAAATCCACGTCTAAGAGTCATTTCATTTTCTTCTCTTTCAGCAAAAATAGTTTTAACTCCTAGTTGACGACCTATTTCATAACTTACTAAAATCCCACCAATAGCAGGTCCTAATACAGTTTCAATTTCTAGTCCATCTTTTTTAATTTCCTCTACAACTGGTTTTAAAGCTTCTTCTGCCTTATCAGGATACATTAACACTTTTGCACATTGTACATATTTGTTAGAATGTTTTCCTGAAGATAATAAAAAGTGTCCTTCAAGTAGTGCTTCGCTTTCTTTTAAAATTTCTTCTACTTCTCTCATGATTTCCTCCTAAATTATTCCCCTAATTTCTTCTAGCGAACTTATTTTTTGTTCTTTCATAAATTCTTCCATTCCTTCTATTATATCTATCATTGCATGAGTATTTACAAAATTATATGTACCCACTTCAACAGCCGTAGCTCCAGCCATAATAAATTCTATCGCATCTTTATAATCGCATATTCCACCCATTCCTATAATCGGAATATTTACAGCCTTTGCCACATCTCTTACCATTCTTAAAGCAATCGGCTTTATAGCCGGCCCAGATAACCCTGCAGTTATATTATTAAATACAGGTTTTCTTCTATAAATATCTATCGCAAGAGCATTAAAAGTATTTACCATACTTATCGCATCAGCTCCCTCTCGCTCGCACGCAACTGCTACATCTACTAGTTCTCCAGAGTTAGGCGTAAGTTTTACAAATATCTTTTTAGTACTTACTTCTTTTACAGCTCTTAAAACAGTTACTGCATCATTACATACCATCCCAAAAGATTTTCCACCTTCTTCGATATTTGGACAAGAAATATTAAGCTCAATAATCTTTGCGTCAGTATTTTCAATAAGCTTTGCACCTTCTACATAATCTTCTAGAGTATTTCCGCCTAAGTTAATTAACACTTCTGTACCTAGTCCTAGCATATAGTCTAAATCTTTTTCGATAAAAGTCGCTACAGAAGGATTTTGAAGCCCTATAGAGTTCATCAGTCCTGATGGAGTTTCCCAGACTCTTATTCCAGAGTTTCCAGGTTTTTCTTTTAGAGTAACTCCCTTAGAAGCTATTCCCCCCAGTCTAGAAAGATCAATATATTTTGAAAACTCTCTTCCAAATCCAAAAGTCCCAGACGCTGCAATAACAGGATTTTTAAACTCAATTCCAGCAATATTAGTTTTAAGCATCTAAAATCACCTCCGATGCATTAAATACCGGTCCTTCGACACAAGCTCTCTTCATTCCCTCAGTCGTCTTTACCGCACAACCAAGGCAAACGCCTAACCCACACGCCATTCTAGCCTCAAACGAAACCTGCATAATAGAATTATCAAAATTATTCATCATCGCCTTCGCCATTGGATTAGTTCCACATACAAATATCTGATCATATTCATCTATCTTCCCGACTGATTTTATTAACTCCACGACATTTCCATGAAATCCTACTTTCCCACTGTCAGACGAAATATAAATATTATCTACGATTTCTTTAAATTCATCTATAAAGAAACTATCATTTGCAAACCCAGCATAAATATCTATTTTACAATCTAGGTTTTTAGCAAGATAATACATCGGTGCAATACCCACGGAGCCTGCTACAATAGCTACTTTTTTATAGCCGAAAGTTTTAAATCCATTTCCTAAAGGTCCCATAACACTAATAGTCTGTCCTGACAAAAGTTTAGAAAAATCTCTAGTACCTCTTCCAAAAACCATATAAAGCATAGTAAGAGAATTCTCATCTAGATCACATACTGCTATTGGTCTAGATAAAAGCGGATCCTTATCCCAGTTTCTAAGCATATAAAACTCTCCAGGACGTCCCTCAAATTTTCCCTCTACTACTAATTTATATACATTTTCGCCAATATGGGTGTTTTCTAAGATTTTAACCTCTTTATAATTATTCACCGTAGATATCCTCTCTCATTTTCATAACAGCTTCGTATGCGTATTTCCCTATATTTTCTTCGCCATCTTCATAATTTTTATAGTTATTAATAATTCCACGGGAAGAATTTACTATACCACCATTAAAATTATTTAAATATAGTCTAATATCTTCTGCCTTAGCTCCCTGTGCTCCATAACCAGGGATTAAAAAGAAAGTATTTTTATATTCTTCACGAATTTCTCTAGCTTCCTCTGAATAAGTACCACCTACTACCATTCCAAGACTAGAATAACCTGACTCACCCTTTAGGCTATCGCCCATCTCTTCTAAATTTTTACCCACTTCATAATACATTGGTCGATTATTTACTTCTAGATATTCAATATCCTTAGCCCCTGGATTAGAAGTTCTAAGTAATACAAATACTCCCTTTTTACCTGACTCTAAGTATGGAATATAGGGTTTTATGCTGTCATATCCCATATAAGGATTTAGAGTAACAAAATCCACCTCAAAATCTCCTTCAAAATGGCCTTTGGCATACATTTCAGCAGTTTTAGCAATATCACCGCGTTTTATATCACCAATAGTTAAAAGATCTTTTCCTCTTAGATAGTCTAAGGTCTTTTTATAAGCCTTAAGACCCTCTATTCCATAAGCCTCATAATATGCAATCTGAAGTTTATAAATTGAAACAACTTCTTCAGTCGCATCTATAATCTCCTTATTAAAGCTAAAAATCCCATCTTCGACACCTTTAGACTTTAAAAATTCTGGAAGAATTTCAAAATCCGTATCAAGACCCACACAGACGAAACTTCTTTCTTTTACTCTTTCAAAAAGCTTATCAACAATCATCTTAACCTCCCCTAAAAAAAAGAGTCTAGAAAACCAAATAAGTTTTCTAAACTCATAGTATAAAATAGAATAAAAATAGAAATAGAAAGTAAACATCTAAAAAATAAAAATTTATCCATTGCTACCTCCTATTTCTACTCTATAAATTTGCATTAGGACTATTTTAACACTTTCAAATAAAGATTTCAAATTATTTTAAAATTTCTTTTACTGCAAAATCTATATATTTTGGAGTATTTATATAAACATCCTCAGCATATACTCTCTCTACGCCCTTATGAAGGTCTTTTCCCCAAGGGCCAATATTTAATACCGGCATAGAAATTTCTTTAATAAGCTCAAATGGAATTTTATATAAACTTCCATATAAAAGCATATTATTTCTTATATAACTTACCGCATCATCATCTTCTGAAAACATAGCATAAGAAAGATCGCTAATTCCAGTATAGAAATTTTCAATCTCATAATCTACACCAAAAGTCTCTTTAGAAAACTCAGAAAGATTATTCATTAAATCCTCCATACCACGGTCTTCTAAATATCTGTTGTTTGAAGATGGATAAAATGGTGGAGCAATCCCAATAATAACAATTGGCTCAATAGTTTTATAAAGCTCTACCGTACGCTCCATAAATCTAAAGCATGCATCTCTTAAATCTAAATCACCAGATTTAACTTCAGACACTAGAGAAATCTCAAGATCATCTAAAATCTCTTTATTTTCAATATCTTTAATTACATCAGAATAAAGATCGTCAAAATATCTTACATCAGTTTTAAAAGTTGTATCATAATCTAATCCTTGAAGCTTCTTAAACTTACTAAAACTCTTATCATAATCTGAGATAACATCATCCATAGCTTCAATAGAAATCTTTTTAATAGACTCAAGAATATCCTTAGGATTTTTTTCCAGAGTAAGAATAGATAAATATCCTCCAGCACTCATAGGAAGGCTCACATCATAAACCTCTTTATTATCCTTAAAATAAAGCCATGTAGGAGGAGGAGTAACTGTATTTCCTATTTTTTCTAAAAATTCAGGACTAATTTCAGTACGTCTAACAATCTCCGCTAAAATATTTATAGGATTTAGACCACGATATACGTATCCAGAATGCGCAAGCTTTCCCTTTACATAAACAATAGGCATAACCTTACCTATACTGCCATCATTAAATCTAGGTTTAGAAGGATCGCTAGGTTGAGTAGGTTCAGAGTCTATCATTAAAACATACTCTAAATTATACTTATCCTTTAACTCCTTCATTAAATCCACAGCCGCAATCATCCCAGCCGAAAGATTTTCCTCATCAGGTAAACCAAGAAGGAGAATATTTCCATTAAAATTATCATCCGCTGCATATTCAGAAAATAAAGCCTGCTGAATAACTCCGCCAGCCTTCATATCGCAGACTCCGCGGCCAAAAATCCACCCGCCTTCGTCTATATCAGCCTTTACTACCTCATTAACTGGAATCTCACCATCATAAAACATCTTAGTAATTTTATCTATATCGTGTGCAAACTCTTTATACTCACCATAATCCTCAATATCGACAGTATCATTATGATGGATTAAAACTACAGTTTTTGGACCATTTCCCTTTTTAAAAGCCCACGAAACTTTTCTACCATGAAAATCATTTTCTATATCATAAAATCCACACATCTCTGGATTTTCTTTAAGATAATCAATTGAATTAAAAAACTCAGTATAATAATCAATATTATTTAACTCAAGCTCACTATTAGTGTAAGTCTTAGTACCAACAAACTTATATAAAAGATCTTTAATTTTATCTTCTCTATTCAAAATTATTAAAACCTCCTAGCATATAATAATATATATATACCATAATAACGAAAATTTATTATAACATATTATAATAAATAAGTAACACTTTTAATAATAAAGGAATATAATATCTGATTTATTTATATAAAATGGGTAAATAAATATTAATAATAAAACTAAACTTAAAGGAGACTGATAAAATGAGCGAAAATAATCCAAATAGACCAGGAATGCAACATGACCCAAATCTATCAAATGAACCTCTAGGACCAGATGAAGTGATTAATCCTGAAAAAATTCATGACCAAGTCGCAAACCCATCTCCTGATGAGATAAGCACAAAAAGAG